>CAZGUM010000098.1:0-14480 GCA_964529085.1 uncultured Methylomonas sp.
CAGGATAGACATGGCGTCGACGGCTTCGACGCCATCGTACCGATACTGATCCATGGCGACGCCGCCTTTGCCGGCCAGGGTATCGTGATGGAAACCTTAAACATGTCGGAAACTCGCGCCTTCTCTACCGGCGGCACCGTGCATATCGTCATCAACAATCAAATCGGCTTTACCACCAGCAACCCGTTCGATGCGCGCTCGACCCTGTATTGCACCGACGTCGCCAACATGATCCAGGCGCCGGTATTTCACGTTAACGGTGACGACCCGGAAGCGGTGATTTTCGTCACGCAGCTGGCACTGGATTACCGAAACACCTTTCATAAAGACGTGGTAATAGATCTGATTTGCTACCGCCGCCACGGCCATAACGAAGCCGACGAACCGGCCGCTACCCAGCCGATGATGTATAAATCCATCCGCGACCACCAAACCACACCGCAAATCTACGCGCAAAAATTGATCGCGGAAGGCGTAATCACGGAAGACATCGTGCAAAAAATGGAGCAGGATTACCAACAACTGCTCAATGAAGGCCTGCCCGTGTCGCGGCCGATTATTGAAAACAACATATATTCCTATTCGGCGCGCTGGGTACCTTATCAAAACAAACATTGGGATACCCCGGCCAACACCTCGGTAACGCTGGACTATATCCAGTTCTGTAACCAACGACTGCAAAGCTTGCCGGACGGTTTTGAATTGCACCCTAGAGTCGCCAAGGTCATGGAAGACCGGAATAAAATGGCCGCCGGCGAAATTCCCATGGACTGGGGCTTCGCGGAAAATCTGGCTTACGCTACCTTACTGCTGGAAAAGTACAATATGCGCCTAACCGGCCAGGACATAGGCCGCGGCACATTTTCGCACCGCCACGCGATTTTGTTGAATCAAGCCAACGGCGAAAACCACATCCCGCTGAAACATTTAAGCGAAAATCAGGGCCGAGCGCAGATTTTCAACTCGCTATTGTCCGAAGCCGGCGTATTGGGTTTCGAGTACGGTTACAGTTCCACTGAACCGAACAAGCTGGTGATTTGGGAAGCGCAATTCGGCGATTTCGCCAATGGCGCGCAAGTGGTGATAGACCAGTTCATCGCCTCCGGCGAAACCAAATGGGGCAAGCTCAGCGGCCTGGTAATGCTGTTACCGCATGGCTTCGAAGGTCAAGGCCCGGAGCACTCCTCGGCCCGTCTGGAGCGCTATTTACAGCTGTGCGCCGATCAAAACATCCAGGTCTGCATCCCCACCACGCCCGCGCAAATTTTTCACTTGCTGCGCCGGCAAATGCTGCGTCAATACCGCAAGCCGTTGATCGTGATGAGTCCGAAGAGCCTGTTGCGCCATAAACTGGCGGTATCGACTTTAGCCGATTTGACCGACGGCGAATTCCTGAATGTAATTGGCGAACAAGACGATATCGATCCCTACCACGTGACGCGGCTAGTCATGTGCGCCGGCAAAGTATATTACGATCTGTTGGAAACTCGCCGCCTGGAACAGGAACAACTGCGCCATGTCGCCATCATCCGTATCGAACAGTTGTACCCTTTCCCCAACGAGCAATTCAAACGGGAAATCGATAAATATCCTAATATTGAACATATCGTCTGGTGTCAGGAAGAACCGAAAAACCAAGGTGCCTGGTACCAAAGCAAACACCATTTTTTCGACCTGATAGATAAGAATATTCCTATTAGCTACGCCGGCCGAGTTGCCTCGGCGGCGCCGGCAGTCGGCAATTACAAAACCCATCTCAACGAACAACGCGCGGTGGTCCACGCCGCGCTCTATGGCAGCAACGAAGGAAATACACATGAGCTTTGAAATTCTGGTCCCCAGCCTTCCCGAATCGGTGTCCGACGCCACCTTGGTCGCCTGGCACAAACAAGCCGGCGAGTGGGTTAACGAAGGCGATAATCTGGCCGATCTCGAAACCGACAAAGTCATTCTGGAAGTGCCGGCACCGAAATCCGGCACGCTGGTCGAGCTCGTCGTGCAGGACGGAGAAACCGTGATCGGCGGCCAACTATTGGCAAAACTGGACGCACAGCAAGCTAAACCTGTCGCCACGGCCGAAAAATCCGAAGAGGCTATCCTGAGCCCTTCCGTGCGCAAATTAGTCGCCGAAAAAGACCTGGACCCGCAAGCCATTTCCGGCTCCGGCAAGCACGGCAGAATTCTAAAGAGCGATGTTCTGGGATTCTTGAACGAGCAAACGCAAGAGGTGCCGCAAACATCTGCGTCCGCTCAGGAGACCACGCATTCGCCGCTATCGGCTACCGCTATCGCCAGCTTGCGCCCGGAACAGCGCGTGCCGATGACCCGCTTGCGTGCCAAAGTCGCGGAGCGCTTGCTGCAAGCCCAGCAAAACGCGGCGATGCTCACCACTTTTAACGAAGTTAATTTAAAGGCGGTAATCGATTTACGTAATCAATACAAAGACCGTTTCGAGACCAAACACAATATCAAGCTGGGTTTCATGTCTTTCTTCGTCAAAGCCTCGATAGAAGCCCTAAAACGCTTCCCGGCCATTAACGCCTCCATCGACGGCAACGACATCATTTATCACGGCTATTACGACATCGGCATTGCCGTCACCACCCAACGCGGCTTGATCGTGCCAATTCTGCGCGACGCCGATCAGCTGGATTTTGCCGGCATCGAAAAAGGCATTCACGACTTCGGCAACAAAGCCCGTAACGGCTCGATCAGCGTCGAAGACCTGAGCGGCGGTACCTTTACCATCACCAACGGCGGAATTTTCGGTTCGATGCTGTCCACCCCCATCCTGAATCCGCCGCAATGCGCGATCCTGGGTATGCATGCAATCAAGGACAGGCCTGTCGTGGAAAACGGCGAAATCGTTATCCGGCCAATCATGTATTTGGCGTTGTCTTACGATCATCGTTTGGTGGACGGTAAGGAAGCGGTGCAATTTTTAGGTATTATCAAGGAATGCCTGGAAGCACCGGCACATTTGCTGTTGAACATCTAAATACCGAAACCTCGCTCCCGTGCAAACGGGAGCCCCGCAAATCCAACATTCGCCAAGCATGCTCTACACCATCATCCCCGTCACCGCCTATCTACAAAACTGCACCTTACTGGTCTGCGAACAAACCAATAAAGCTGCCCTGGTCGATCCGGGCGGCGACATCGATGTATTGCTGAAGGAAGTCAAAAAGCAAGGCGTGGAGTTGGAATCGATTCTGGTCACCCATGGCCATCTCGATCATGTCGGCGGCGTGGCCGAGTTGGCTGAAAAACTCGCGTTGCCGATCATCGGCCCGCATATCGAAGACGATTTCTGGATCAAGGCCTTGTCGGAGCAATGCCGGATGTTCGGCTTTCCGGAATCGGCCGGATTTACCCCGCAGCGTTGGTTGAACGACGGCGATACGGTAAAGGTTGGCAACGAAGTGTTACAGGTGATCCATTGCCCTGGCCACACGCCCGGCCATGTAGTGTTTTTTTGTGAAGAGCAACGCCTGGCGCTGGTCGGCGATGTGTTGTTCAAAGGCTCGATAGGCCGTACCGATTTTCCGAAAGGCGATTATCAAACCTTGATCGACTCGATCCAGTTAAAACTTTGGCCCCTGGGCGAGGACGTGAAATTCATCCCCGGCCACGGCCCGATGTCTACCTTTGGCGCGGAAATGCGCAGTAATCCTTATGTAGGCGCGTATCGCTGACAAGTCCGAGTAATCAACCCCACAGGGCACGACAGCTACCCTTGCCGCGACATTCGCGCCTTAACCCGAATGGCGCTGTATTTCAACAAGGCCGGGTACTTCATTCCCGACAATAGGCCCGGTCACCAAGTCACTCAATACCGCTTTATCCAGCGTCTGTAAAAATTGCTCCAGCGCGCCGCCTAATAGGCCTATCAAGCCGCAGCCGGTTTGCAGGGCGCAATGGCCTTGCTTTTTTGGATTAAAACACTCGGCCATCTGAAAGTGCCCTTCCACTTCCCGCACCACGCTACCGACGCTAATCTCCGTTGCCGGCCGCGACAAACGAATGCCGCCCCCCTTGCCCCGCACCGTTTGCACAAATCCTCTCACGCCCAATTTATGTACCACCTTGACCAGATGGTTTCTGGAAATGCCGAAAAATTCGGCTAATTCGGTAATTGTCACCAGTTTATCGGTGTTGATAGTCAGATAAATCAGTACGCGGAGCGCGTAATCGGTATGTGCAGTCAATTGCATGTCGATGAGTTCAGTTAAAGCTGTATTTGAAATAAATGTTAATGACGCCTACACTTGCTTAAAGTTGCATTCTAAAAGCATGTTATAAAACTTTCCGGCGGTAAATTTAATGTTGATCGAACCCGTTACCTTGTCCGATTTTTTCCTGAGCTTTTTCAGCGCGGCATTGATCATATTACTAGCCACTATCTACGCCGCGTTGTACGCCTGGTGCAAGATCAGCGGGCGCCGCGTATTCGGAATGGCTGCTTGGTTAGTCTACGCCGCATTGCTGATTTGCGTCGGCGTGTTCAGCTACGTCAATCATTTTAACGATTATTGGCTGCTGCTGTCGCTGTTAATGGTACTAGGCTACGGCTGGATGCCCCGTCTGATCTGGAAATTGTGCGCCGCGACGCACGACGAAGACACTCATAACTCACATCAATCTGGAGGTCGTCATGACTGAACAAGTCCCGCGCTGGGCGTCGGAAACATTCTGGAAAAAAACCGCGATTTGGGTCACCGGCGGTTCCTTCGTGCTGTTGGTGATTTTAACCTTCGATTCGCTAAAGCAGATCAGCGCCGGTGGGCCGCGGGTGCCGGCGTACAGCGTGATTAACAAAGATGTCAGTTATCGTTTTGATAAGGCCAAGCAGCGCTATCAGCCAACTATAGGCGACGACGCGCCATTGTTCGGCAAAACCCTGAGCGAAGCAGAAGCCGAAAGACTGGTCGATCACGGAAAAAAGACTGTACAAGCCAAAAACTGCATGAACTGCCATACCTTGCTGGGCAACGGCGCCTACTTCGCGCCGGACTTGACCAAAGCCTGGCTGGATCAGGGCTGGGGCGCCAAGGAATCTCGCGAACAATTAATGGTGAATTTCCTGCTCGATCCGGAGAAAAACGCCCGCACTTACGGCTCCAATCGCAAAATGCCGAATCTGGACATCACGCCGCCGGAAGCAGAAGCCATCGTCGCTTTCCTGAAATGGATGTCGTCTATCGACACCAACGGCTTCCCGCATAATTTCATCGCACTCGGCGAAGAGGATCAATAAATGACGCTACAAGCCTATCAAGAAAAAGCCGGGGTTTGCGCAGCCAATTGCAAGCAAGGTTACGCCGCATTCATGACCAATCCGCATTTAAGCGGCGGCCAAAAACTGGCGGTACATTATTTCACCGTCGCCATGGTACTGTTTATGGCCCAGCTGCTCTTCGGCCTGCTGGCCGGATTGCAATTTATCTTCCCGAGCTTTCTGTATGAAATCCTGGATTTCAACGTCAATCGCATGGTGCATATCAACGCCATGGTGGTATGGATGCTGTACGGCTTTCTCGGCTCGGTTTACTGGTTTCTGGAAGACGAAAGCGGCGTCGAAATTGTCGGCCTGAAATGGGGACAACTGGCATTCTGGGTGCTCACCGGCGCTGTCACCATCGTGGTACTGGTTTACCTGCTTATTCAAATTGGCAGCGGCACCGATACTTCCTTGTGGCTGATTAACGAAGGCCGCGAATACATCGAAGCGCCGCGCTGGGCCGACATCGGCATCGTCGTGGTGATGCTGACTTTCTTTTACAACGTCGCGGCGACCTTTGCCAAAGGCAAATGGTCGGGGATAGCCGGGGTGTTGACGCTGGATTTGGTAGCCTTGGCCGGCTTGTATCTGGCCGGCATGTTTTATGTCACCAACATTTCCGTCGATCAATACTGGTGGTGGTGGGTGATCCATTTGTGGGTGGAAGCCACCTGGGAAGTGCTGGTGGGCTGCATCATGGCCTGGAGCTTGATGAAATTGCTGGGCGTACGCCGCAAAGTCGTACAGACCTGGTTGTATATCGAAGTGGCGTTGATGTTCGGCTCAGGCATATTAGGCCTTGGGCATCATTATTTCTGGATCGGTACCCCGGAATACTGGTTTACCATCGGCGGTTTCTTCTCCGCGCTGGAACCGATTCCGCTGGTGGCGATGGTAGTGCATTCGATTTACGACGCCGGTGCGCATAAATTTAAAAACAGCAACCACCCTGCCCTGGCCTGGATCATCGCCCACGCCTTCGGCAACTTCCTCGGTGCCGGCGTCTGGGGATTCATGCACACGCTGCCGCAAATCAATCTGTATACCCACGGCACCCAATGGTCGGCTTCGCATGGCCACTTAGCCTTCTTCGGCGCCTACGCCACGATCAATATCGCTTTCTTCTATCTGGCCGCGCAGCACGCGCGCGGTAACATCTGGATGGGCGGCGGGCTTGCCAATGGCTGGCGCTGGAAAACCGCCGCAGTACTATTAAATCTGGGCGTGATGGGCATGACCGTAGCCTTGTTGATCGCCGGCTACGAACAATCCTTTATCGAACGGGCCGTGGAAGGCTCAACCTGGGCGGGCTATTTTGCCGCGCAAAATCACCCGTGGTTCATACAGGCAATGGTCTGGCGCATGGTGTTCGGTTTGATGACCGCGGTGGGTGGCGGCTTGTTATTCTGGGATTTACTGGAAATCGGCAAGGGCGAGCAAAGGCCGGCGGCGGTAATCGATAGCGAAGCCGTTAATCCGTAACGCAGTGACGGGCGAATTGCCGGCAGGCAATCCGCCCGTCAAAGACTATTCAACTTGCAATAACGCGTGGCATCGACACAATCACACCGGCGAACATTGCGGACATGCGGTAGGCTTGGTGAATCGCTCACTGGCTTTCTTCGCCGCGCTTACCACATTGCTGATCGACCCCAGGTAGTAAACCGCATCCTTGGCCGGCAGCGCCGAGCAAGTCGATTTGTGAACCAGATGCTCGCCGGTTTCCTGGGCACTTATCTCAATAAAAAATTCAGCCATGGTCTAATCCTCTTGAAATTTGTTATGCGGACATTCGCTTGCAACCGCCAGCCCACTCGTTCCACCGAGCGGCTGTCGGCCATCGAACATTCGAGCTTGAGCAATGTTATGAAGACGACAGGAAATGCTTGAATTTCCGGCCATTTCAAAGCTCAGCTAGCTACGGAGCAAGAGATATACCAAAAGACAGAATAAACCGGGACAACTGAAAACCAATTGAAAATAGCGGATCCACGGAGCGCATGCTTATCTAATACGGCTGTCTATTCCGCTCGAAAACAACTGCTAATATCGTTCACGCCACAGGCCGCGCATTCAGAGATATGATGGTGCTGGTTGAATGTCTGCTTTTTAAAATTAGTAGATTGGCGGTATCGCCCCTCACTGCCAATTATAATTTAACTTGCATCGGCGGCTAATAAACATAAAGCCGGTAATCAAAACAAATGTTTAAAAAGGAAATTAGTTTGCGCTCATTGAAAATTAAAAGAATCACTTAAATTTTTTTCGCCTGGCTACAAATTCCAAACTCAGCAAATGCTCAAGACAAAACCCTAAAAAACCTATGATGAATTCGTTATCTAGAATTTAAGAACCAATTAAATCAATGATGTACGCATCGATTTTTTTGAAAACCGCATTAATCAGATGTTCCCTAGCAGCGTACGGAAGCCGATCTATACTGTCTAATTAAATTACCTTTATCCAAAGGCTCTATTACTTGCCGGTTAAGGAAACAATGACAAACGTTATCAATTCACCACATTGGCTGCAAAATGCCGGCGAAATGGGTAGAGTCGTTGCTGCGAAGGATTGGTCTAAAACCCCACTCGGACCGATCGAATCGTGGCCGCAAAGTTTACGAACCACGGTCAGCCTTTGTCTTTCTTCCAATTTTCCAATATCTATCGCCTGGGGCCCTGAACGGACGCAAATATACAACGATGGATACTGGCCTATTTGCGGGGCCAAACACCCGTATTCGATGGGTCAAGATTTCAAGGAATGCTGGTTCTCGGCCTGGCCTGTAATAGGCGAAGCCTTTGAAAGCGCAACCAACGGAAAGAGTGCGTTCCTGACCAACCAAAGGCTGTTTATTGATCGAAACGGCTATCTGGAAGAAACCTTCTTTAGCTTTTCTTTCAGCCCAATTCACGATGAATCCGGGGCTATAGGCGGTTTATTTCATCCGGTTGTCGAACTGACCCAACAATCGCTGGCCGAGCGCCGCTTGCAGATACTGCGCGACATTGCCAGCCACACCGCCGATGCGAGGAATATCGACGAAACCCTGGCTCAACTTGCACTTACCCTCGCCGGACAATCTCTTGATGTCCCGTTTGCGTTGTTTTTTAAGCTGGATCATGAAAACCGGCAAGCTATATTGGCCGAAAACGTTGGGCTTCAGCATAACAATGACTGTACCCCTGAACACGTGGACATGGCATTGGAGACGTTATCAGGCTGGCCGCTTGCCGAAGTAGCGCAAACCGGGAAGTGCAAGCAAGTGGACGATTTACAGGTACGCTTTGAACCGTTCTGCTGCGAACCTTATCCCGAACCACCCAAGTCCGCGCTAATACTGCCGTTATGCTTTAAGGGCCAAGATCGTCCCGATGCTCTATTGGTGGCGGGAATAAGCTCGCGCCGTGAGCTAGACGACGCTTATCGAAATTTTTATGAAATGCTGGGAGCTTCGGCCACAATTCCCTTGGTTAAGGCGCATTCCTATGAGGAAGAACGCCGTCGGGCCGAAGCCCTAATGGAACTGGACCGATCGAAAACGGTATTTTTCAGTAATGTAAGCCATGAGTTTCGCACGCCGCTCACACTGATGCTCGGGCCGATTGAAGAGTTACAAACTCGCTTCGCTCCGAATGACCTCAATCCTGCCACTGACGAATACGAGCAATTGGGCCTCGTACATCGAAATGGCATGCGCCTGCTTAAGCTGGTCAACGCCTTGCTGGATTTTTCGCGTATCGAGGCCGGCCGGATGGATGCTGCGTATGAGCCTACCGATCTGGCCGGTTTTACCACCGAACTTATCAGCGTATTCGGGTCGGCCACCGACAAGGCCGGTCTGAAGCTGATCGTGTCTTGCCCGGCCTTACCGGAGCCGGTGTATGTGGATCAGCAGATGTGGGAAAAAATTGTTCTCAACCTTTTGAGTAATGCATTTAAGCATACCTTTGAAGGCGAGATTGAGGTGACGCTACAGTGGTGCGGAACATCGGTGGAACTGGCTGTGCGCGACACCGGCATCGGTATTGCGGAAGATCAGCTGGTACATGTTTTTGACCGTTTCCATCGGGTACAAAACGTTCGTTCACGTAGCCATGAGGGCACCGGCATCGGTCTGGCGCTGGTACAAGAATTGGCCCGATTACACGGCGGCGAAGTTCATGTAAAAAGCCAGCCGGGCGTTGGCAGTACCTTTACCGTGAGCATCCTGACCGGCAAGGCGCATTTGCAAACAGAACACATCCATCTTTCCCAAACACCCAAAGCCCATCTGACCGCCGCTGACTTTTTCAAAGATGAAGCATCCAGTTGGGCAATTGGCACGGAACATGAGAGTTACCCCGCTAAACAAATCGGAACAGGTAAATTTCAAGCACCCTCCTCCAGCGCCGGTGCGCGCATCCTATTAGCCGATGACAACGCCGACATGCGCCGTTATGTCGCCCGGCTGTTGCAGGAGCAAGACTATGCAGTGACTGCTGTGCGTGATGGCGAAGCCGCCTTAGCCGCAGTCCGCGACCATCGCCCCGACCTGGTTCTGACCGATATTATGATGCCGGGTCTGGATGGGATAGGTTTGCTTAACGCGCTACGGGAAGATCCGGAAACCAGCACGATCCCTATTATCTTGCTGTCAGCTCGGGCCGGAGAAGAAGCGCGCATAGACGGACTAAAGCAAGGGGCTGACGATTATCTGACTAAACCCTTCGGGGCACGCGAATTAGTGGCGCGAGTCCGTGCATGCCTGGAAATTTCTAAGCTACGCAAGGACGCGGAAACTCAATTGCGCTTGCAAGAAAATTTACGCGAATTTCGCGCACTGGCGGAAACGATGCCGCAAATTGTCTGGGCGACTCAGCCGGACGGTTGGAATGTCTATCACAACCAGCGGTGGGTGGAATATACCGGCCTTACGCTTGAAGAAAGTTATGGCCATAGCTGGATAAACGCAGTTCATCCGTATGATAGACAACACGCCTGGGAAGCATGGCAACGTGCGACGCAGCATAACGAAACTTATTCCGTGGAATGCCGGTTACGACGCGCTGATGGCCTCTATCGATGGTGGCTGATCCGAGGCGTGCCGCTGCTAAATGAACAAGGTGAGATTCAAAAATGGTATGGCACCTGTACCGATATTCAAGATTTGAAAGAAGCGGACTTCGCTATACGTGAAAGCGAAGCCAGGCTTCACTATGCTTTGGAAATGTGCAATACAGGTGCCTGGGAATTGGACTTGGAGACGCACACGGCTTATCGCTCGATAGAACACGCCCGTATTTTTGGGTATGCGGACTTGGAGTCTCCCTGGTCGGCCGAAATATTTCTGGGACATGTGGTGGAGGAAGATCGGCCAGATATGGCTGCATTAATCACCGAAGCGTTTCGCACCGGCGGCGAAAGGCGTTTCGAATGTCGAATTCGCCGGATAGATGGCGAGATTCGTTGGGTTATGGGGGCTGGGCGATTTCGCGTCAATAGATTGGATGGCAATAAAACAGTTGCAGTAGGCATTATCCAAGACATCACCGATAGCAAGCGCGCACAGGAAAAATTGGAATTACTGAATGCGGAGCTTGAGGCAAATATAAAGGCTCGAACCGAAGAACTGGCGGCACTTAATATTGCCGAAAAGCGTTGGCAGTTTGCCCTGGAAGGCGGCAATCAGGGAGTTTGGGATTGGGATTTGGTAAGCAATACGGTATTTTTTTCCAAGCAGTGGCAGGCCATGTTGGGCTTTAGCGAAAGTGAACTCTCCGGCCGATACGAGGAATGGCTTGACCTTGTGCATCCGGATGACCTGCCTATGGCATTAACGGCATTACAAGATCATCAGCGTGGTGAATCAGCATTCTTTGAATCCGAGCACCGCTTGCTGCATCGCAGTGGCAAATATATTTGGACACATTCCCAAGGTATGGTGATAAGCCGGGATGCGGATGGTAAACCGCTACGCATGATTGGGACGCAAGCGGACATCAGTAGTCAGCGCAGACTGCTTGAAGAACTCAAGCAACACCGCGATCATCTGGAAAAGTTGGTAGCAAGCCGGACGACTGAACTTGAACAGGCCAAGGCGTCGGCGGATGCCGCCAATCGCTCCAAGAGCGCTTTTCTGGCCAATATGAGCCATGAAATCCGCACGCCGATGAACGCCATTCTGGGATTGACTCACTTTCTGAAGCGTGACCGGCCGAATGCTACTCAAATGGAGCGCATCAACAAAATCGACGCCGCTGGCAGGCATCTGCTCTCCATCATCAATGACATCCTGGACCTGTCCAAGATCGAAGCCGGCCACCTGATTCTGGAAGACATCGACTTTCCCCTAACCGCTGTTTTTGACCAAGTCCGCAACCTCATCGAGGAACAAGCGCTGAGCAAGGGCTTGGCAATAGAGATCGACACTGATCATTTGCCGCTCTGGCTTAAGGGTGATCCAACCCGATTGCGTCAGTCGCTGCTGAACTATGCCAGTAATGCCGTTAAGTTCACGGATCGCGGTACGATCAGCATCAAGGGACGCCTGCTGAGTGAGAATGCCGACGAGCTACGGTTACGTTTCGAAGTCCGGGACACTGGCCCAGGAATCCCGCCTGGGAAACTAACCACCCTGTTTAATGCTTTCGAACAAGCCGATGCCTCCACCACGCGTAAATACGGCGGCACGGGTTTGGGTCTGGCTATCACCCGGCGCTTGGCCGGACTGATGGGCGGCGAAGCGGGCGCTGAAAGCCAACCTGGCTTCGGCAGTACCTTCTGGTTCACCGCGCGTTTGCAGCGAGGTCGGGAGCAAGCCACCGTTGATAACTCGATATCTCAGGAAGCGGCGGAAGCCGAATTGCGGAGCAAGCATGCCGGTGCTCGATTGCTCTTGGCGGAGGACAACCTAATCAACCGGGAAGTGGCGTTAGAGCTTTTAGGCGGACTTGGTTTGATCCTTGATACAGCTAAAGATGGGCTGGAAGCGGTGGAAAAGGTACGTAGCCAGTCATTCGACCTGATCCTGATGGATGTACAGATGCCTGAGATGGACGGACTGGATGCCAGCAGGATTATCCGCGCTTTACCGGGTGGGCAAGAGATACCCATTCTCGCGATGACTGCGAATGCATTCGATGAGGATAGGCAGGACTGTCTGAACGCCGGCATGAACGATTTCGTGGCAAAACCGGTGGAACCCAAAATTCTATACGCCAATCTCGCCAAATGGCTTTCGCTCGCTCGCAGTAAGCTTAACACCGAACCCGGAGGCGACGGAGTCGTCGAGCTAAGCGATTGGCAACAGCATTTGTCGGATATTCCCGGTTTCGATGTTGAGCGCGGGTTGAGAAATGTGGGTGGCAAAATGGCTACTTATCTCAAGATATTAAGGTTGTTGATCGAACATCACGGGAACGATCCGCAGCAACTTACGCAAGCTCTGGCAGTTAATGATTTAACCGAAGTAAAACGACTGGCGCATACCTTAAAAGGGGCCATAGGTAACCTCGGAGCGACAAGGGTCGAAGAAATGACCGAGATGGTCAATTTTGCAATTAAACAAGGGAAGGCTCATGCTGATATCGCACAACTTATTGAAGTACTTGTCACGGAGCTGTCGGCATTAATTGCTGCCCTGCAAAGCGTACTGACAAAAGCTGAGCGAGTGAGCTGATTCGACGGAAAGAATGCCTTTATTGACTAGAAATAATGCAGCTAAATTCTTCAAGCTTCTTTCGGAAAGGTTGTGACGGTATTGAAGAAACTTAATTTCTCTCGTGAGCATTATGACCAATCGATCACCATCGCAATATGACCGGTGGCCGCTCTAGAGCCTTCAGCAGTCGGAAAATTTAAAATCCCTGACCGCCAACCTAATGGCCATACTTGCTCTATCAGAGCTGAAGGAGCAAAACCGATCCGGAGCAGCCTTTGACAGTAATTAATTGGTTGACCAGTTAATATCCGACAATTGGAGGGTTGAGCATTTACATATTCTCGCTTTATCCCCTCGGTCGATGACCGTTCAGCAATGAGTTTTGATAAGACAATCAGACGCATTAGGGGAGAAATCGAAAATCCGAAATGACCTTAGCTTACGCTTATGGGGAAAGCTATGCCTGTGGTATGGCGTCAGGAAAGCCTAACTTTCAACATTGAAAATCTTGATCGTTTTTTAATGGCCGACCCTGCACTGTCAGAATTTAAGGGGTCGAAATTTTTCAATATTCGTGGCACAAAGTCCGAAGCTTTTCATGATTTGTGTCACAAGTGGATATATCGTGTGAAATAAATAATGAAAAATAGCTTTAATATCAATCGACCATGCAGCACCATAATCCAATTTTGCAACGCACAAAAAAGCTGACGATATAAATGGCATTCAACAAATCGGAATTTCAGTTTTTTATATCTTTAATGGAAATTAGGTAACGGTTGTTTCAAATAATGAATAATTTCAAACCAATAGATGACGATTTGGATTTTCGCTTGTTATTCGAATCTTCGCCCGATCTATATCTGGTTTTAAATGCGAAATTAGAGATTGTCGCAGTCAGTAATGCCTACGCCCGCGCTACCTTAACCTGTCGGGAGAATATATTGGGGAAAACGATGTTTCAAATATTTCCCGATAATCCTGATGACCCTACCGCGGAAGGTCAGCGAAATTTACGAGCATCCTTGCAGCGCGTCTTGCTGTCAGGCAAACCGGACACCATGCCGGTGCAGAAATACGATATTCCCAAACCCGACGGTGATGGCTTTGAGGAGCGCTATTGGAGTCCGATGCATATCCCCATTCTCGGCAAGGACGGTCGTGTCGCCTACGTTATACATCGGGCTGAAGATTTAACGGATTTTATCCGCGTCAAACAGCAGGGCGTTGAACAAAGCCAGCTCAACGAAGCCTTAAGCGCCCAGGCCGTAAAAATGGAAGTTGAACTTTTCGCCCGCAGTAAAGAGATCGCATCGGCTAGTGCTGAATTAAAGGCTGCCAACGAGGAGTTGTCCCGGTTGTATGCCAAAACGCTGGAATTGGATGACCTAAAAACACAGTTCTTCGCCAACGTCAGCCATGAATTTCGCACACCGCTAACGCTGATGCTGGGACCGCTTGAGGAGTTATTGGCCCGTTTCGCTCCCGATGGCATGAACCCCGCCGCAACCGAGTACCAGCAGCTTAGCCTCGTGCATCGGAATAGCTTGCGTCTAC
>CAZGUM010000099.1:0-14448 GCA_964529085.1 uncultured Methylomonas sp.
TTATTGAAGAATTGGAAGCTGAACAGCTGAAAAAAGATGTACCGGAATTCGGACCGGGCGACACTGTCGTGGTACAGGTTAGAGTAACTGAAGGCACACGGGAAAGATTACAGGCTTTTGAAGGCATCGTGATTGCTAAACGTAATCGCGGTTTGAATTCAGCATTTACCGTCAGAAAAATTTCGCATGGTGTTGGCGTTGAACGTGTTTTCCAAACTCACAGCCCGTCGGTTGGTAGCATCGAAGTAAAGCGTCGCGGTGACGTTCGTCGCGCTAAACTTTACTATCTGCGCGATTTGGCTGGTAAAGCCGCACGTATTAAAGAAAAACTTTCTTAATACGCTGCAATCTGGTTCGTTTATATCGAATCAGTTAATTAGAAAAGGCGGCCTGCTTAGCTGCCTTTTTTTTTGCCGACGGCAAGAGAATAGTCATGCCTTTACATATCGTTTGGCAAGCTGTTGCGGATGGGGATGCGTCGTTGCTCTCCGTGCCAATACTCGATGCGGAATTGAGATTAACCATGGTTGGTGAAATCATTACGGATGCCTCTTGGCATGTTGGAGGCGAGTTAACCAAGGCTTTGTCACCGCAGGCTGTCAGAGTACAAAGTTATCTGTTAAATCCCCGGCAAACCGAGCTGCATGTTACCTTGCTAAGTCAGGGTAGCGCTCACGGCAATGCCGTTTGGAACGCGCTATTAGCCATTCCCGTCGGACAAGTAGAAACATATTCAGGATTGGCTGAGAAGTTGAGTTCGGGGCCTAGGGCAATAGCCGGAGCTTGCCGCAATAACCCTTATGCGGGGATTATTCCCTGTCACCGTGTGGTGGCCAAAAATGGCATCGGCGGTTTTATGGGGCATGTTGATGGCGAGTTTGTCGCGCTTAAGCACCGTTTACTTGAATACGAACGTGGTCTGGGATTGGCTGGCGAATGAATTCGGTTCAGACCATAGAGTCTTTCTTAAACGCGTTGTGGCTGGAGTTCGGCTTAAGCGAAAATACGCTATTGGCTTACGGCAGCGACCTCAAATTGTTTGCGAAGTGGTTGAAGGATAAGGATATAACGTCTGTTGACGAAACTACGATCAAGAGCTTTTTGGCTGTCCGCCGGCAACAGGGCATAACAAGCCGCTCCTCGGCCAGAATAGTATCGTGTTTGCGGCGCTTTTACGGTTATCTGCTGCGCGAGGGTGAAATTAGCGTCGATCCCACCCAATTGATAGATGCGCCGCAGCTTGGTCGCACGTTGCCGGATTCATTATCGGAAACCGATGTCGAGTTATTGTTAAACGCACCGGAAATCACCGATAAATTAGGCTTCAGAGATAGGACGATGCTCGAAATGCTTTACGCTACCGGGTTGCGGGTATCCGAGTTAGTCGAACTTAAGTTCGGGCAGATCAATTTTCGGCAAGGCTGTGTACGTATCGTCGGCAAAGGCGACAAGGAGCGTCTGGTGCCGGTTGGCGCAGAAGCCATGGACTGGGCCGAACGTTATTTGCAAGGCATCAGGCAAGCAATTTTGGGAAACAGGCAAAGCGATTACTTATTTGTCACTTCTCGAGGCAGCTGTATGACTAGGCAGGCTTTTTGGCATATCATCAAGCGTTACGCGCAATTGGCCGGTATCGATAAACATCTGTCGCCGCATACGTTGAGGCATGCTTTCGCCACTCATTTGCTCAACCATGGCGCAGATCTTCGCGTTGTACAGCTATTGCTCGGCCACTCCGATTTATCAACTACCCAGATTTATACGCATATCGCCCAACAGCGACTGAAAGCATTACATACCCAACATCATCCACGAGGCTAAGCATGACCGCACTGATTCATCCAACCGCATTTATCGAAACCGGGGCAATATTGGGCGAAAATGTCAGCGTCGGGCCGTTTGCGGTGATAGAGTCGGGCGCCGCGATCGGCGCCAACAGCCAAATTGGTGCGCATGCGGTGATACACGGCCGCGTCAAAATGGGCGCTGGTAATGTTTTGCATCCGCATGCCGTGCTCGGCGGCTTGCCTCAGGACTTGGGGTTCCAGGCTCAGACTGAAACATGGCTGGAAATTGGCGATAACAATGTCTTTCGCGAAGGGTTCACCGCGCATCGCGCTACCGTAACCGGCGGTGCGACCAAAATTGGTTCCGATTGCTATTTTATGAATAACAGTCATGTTGCGCATGATTGTTCGGTAGGCGATAAAACCATTTTTGCGAATAACGTGGCGATTGGTGGCCATGTAGAGGTTGGTAATAATGTGTTTATGGGCGGTGCGGTAGTCGTTCATCAATTTTGCCGGATTGGCGCTTATGCTATTGTCCAGGGTACAACGGGGATTAACATGGATGTGATACCTTTTATGCTGATTGGCGGTCGTCCCGCGAAGCATTATCGGTTGAACATTGTAGGTTTAAGACGTGCCGGGATTGTCGGCGAGAATTACAAGGTGCTTTCGGCGGCATTCAGACTCTTAAAAAATAAAAAAAGCCTGGATGAATTGCAATCTACGGAAGAGCTGCAATACTTAAGGCATTGGCTGGCGGTGGATTCAAAACGGGGTCTGCACGGTTTTATCGATGTCACCAGCTAATTTTTATAGTAAAGGGCAATTTTAGCGGGTTAGGATAGTCATAAGACTAAAGTTGCATACCAGGCAGCAGAAAACAGACAGCAAGATATAATGAAAATTCAAGTAATCGATAACATCGGGCAAATTCAGCCGCTAATGTTAATGGCGGAGGCGGATGTTGCTTTTTATTCCGATGAAATTCAGGCGCTTAATGCTGCCGAACAATTGCAACCCAGTATGATTCTGCTGAATTTTGCGCTGCGTGGCAGCGAAACGGCCGACTATACCAACTTGTTATTGGCCGCAAGCCCCGCCAGCAACATCGTAATTATTGGCGACGACTTACATGAAGAGCAAATTCTGCATTGCGTGTTGGCCGGCGCCAAGGGTTATCAAAATAGCCTGTCGTTAGCGACATACATTAACAGGATGATACGGGCAGTGGCCGCCGGCGAAGCTTGGTTAAGCCGTAAAATCGTGGCTTATGTGCTGGATGCGATTCACCAAAATTATTCTGTTCAGGCAATCAGCTAAAAGTGAAAACCCGCTTCGAAATAAAAAGTTTGTCCGGCAATCGGTAAATTGTAGGGATAGCTGGACGTAGCCGGTTCCTTGCCGTGGCTATCGAATAGATTGCGAGCCGACGCGGTCAAATCCAGATAGCCCATCAGTTTTTTAGCGTTTAAAGTCAAATCGACCGTTTCATAATTTTTTAAAACTCGTGTATCTTCCGGGCTGCTTAGGCGATGGCCTATCCAGTTGATTTGGGTTTGAATCTGCCATTTCGGCATAAAATTCCAGGCGAGTGCGCTGTAAACATGATGTTCCGGGACGTTGCTAACTCTGGCGTGAGTTACTTCGTTACGGGCAAATTGCCAAGCGTAGTTACCACGCAGATTCCAGTCCGGATGAAACTTCCAATCCCATTCGAATTCGTTGCCGTAACCGTCCTGCCCTGCGGTGTTTTGTTCGGTCAGTGTGGTGGCGCTAGCAATTGGGCCGCTGATTAGATCATGAATCTCGTAATGATATAAATTTAGCGTGGTTCTAAGGTTTTTCGTGGGCCGATAATCGAAAGCAAGTTCCGTGGTTGTGATCGTTTCCGGACGCAAGGTGGGGTTGCCGAGAAACAGCGGACTATTTTGCTGATATTGCTCCAGAAAACTAGGGGCTCTGTACGCTTGGCCGTACAGCAGTTTTCCGGTTAGCTGCGAATTAATGTCCCAAACCAAAGCGGCGCGTGGGTTCCAGGTGCTGCCGAAGTCGGAGTAGTGGTCGTAACGCAGGCCGGTGGTGAGATGCCAATTTTCGGCAAATTGCCATTCGTCTTGGACCGCCATCGACCAGATGTCTCTATGGTGGTCTTCTATCAGGGTTAATGGTGTGCCGGTGAGATTTTGCAGGCCGCCCGCTAGGTTTATGTCGCTTGGCGAGAGGGTGGCGCCGTCGATCACGCCCGCACCGTAATTGCGCGCTTCCCGAGTATTTAATTCTTCGTAGCGGAATCCCGTGATCATGCGGATTAGATGATTGGAAAAGCCTTTGTAAATACTGGTCAATTCAAAACTGGGGACGGTGTTTTTAAAGCCGCCTATGAACCGTAAACCTTCCGGAAACAGCACTAAACCTCTGGTTGACGCCAACTGATCGGTGACATTACCGTCCGCGCCGATCGGTAATATTGTGCCGGCCGGAAAACCGTAAATATTGGCTGATACGTCGGTATGCAAAAAACTGGCATGGGCTTGCAATTCCCAGTTCTCCAGGTCGTCCTCCGTGGAGTAACGCACATCCGCCAAGTAATTAGCGCCATTACCCTTGCCTTTGTTATCCAGTGCGCCATAGGCGCCGGAACGAAAGCCGTAATCGGATTCGTTAAAAGCCCAAAAGCCCAAATCCCAATGCTTACGCTGCAAATTAAGGTGGCCGTTCCAGCGTTCGTTTTGAGTTTGCATTGGGCCGGGAGCGAGCGATACATTGGTGCCGAGAACTTGATCGACTTTGGTTTGCGCGTCTGCGGCGATAATCCGATCCGGATCGACACCGTTATGACTGTATTGCAGGCTGCTTGCCACATCCCAACCTTGCCATTTGCCTCCATACTGGCCCCATGTGCTTTTGGTATCGGCATTGCCGCCGCGCGCACCAATCGTGGTGCCGTCAATATCGGCCGCTTTTTTGGTGACGATATTAATCACGCCGGCGAAGGCGTCGGCGCCGTAGAGTGCCGAACCCGGTCCGCGGATCACTTCGACGCGCTGAATGTTTTCGACGGGAATGATCATTCCGGCCATGTGCGTGCCCTGATATGGCACCGAAAAACGCGTGCCGTTGAGCATCAGTAATACTTCCGCATTGGTCTCGTTACGAATGCCGCGCATGGTGTAACTGTAATCGTTAGTGACAGGTTGGATCGAGACATGCATGCCGGGTACGGTTTCCAGCACTTCATGTAGATCGGTCGCGCCCATTGCGGCAATTTGATCGGCGGTGATGACGCTGGCGACCGCAGCCGATTGCGATATGGGTTTGGCCGTGCCGGAAGCAATACTGACCGGAATATTGGCAAGCTCGGCTGGCGACAGCTCCAACAAGTCGTTCACAGTTTGCTCAGCATAGGCGGGCTGGCCAAGCAAGCCCACCAGCAGGGAAGGTTTGAAAAGCCGATTTCTCAAAATGTCCAACATAGAATTTCTCATAATTCGCGCAAGGGCACCGGTTTGGCAATACCGTAGCCTTGCGCGTAATTCACGCCCAAGGTTTGCAGTAGATCAAATATACTTTGGGTCTCCACAAATTCGGCGATGGTTTTTTTGCCCATCACGTGGGCGACTTCATTAATCGCTTTAACCATAGTCAAATCGACGCGATCTTCCAGTATGTCTTTTACGAATAGACCATCTATTTTTAAATAATCTACCGGCAGATTCTTCAGATAAGCAAATGACGATAAACCGCTGCCGAAATCGTCCAAGGAAAATGAACAGCCTTTTTGGCGCAGAGAGTCGATAAACTGCCGCGCATAGGACAGATTGCTAATCGCCGCGGTTTCGGTAATTTCGAAACAAATTTTATGGGTCGGTATCTGCCATTTTCGGAATTGTTCGTCGATAAAGCTCAGCATCGTTTGATCCGATAGCGATAAACCGGATAGATTCACCGAGCACATTTCCAAACGATTCAGAAAATCAGGCGTCGTCGCCAAATACTCGAACAGGCGGGAGATAACCCAACGGTCCAATGGCGATGCCATGTTATAGCGTTCCGCGGCAGGCAGGAAGGCGCCGGGCGGAATGATTTTGCCCTGGTCGTCGCGGTAGCGGATCAAGGTTTCGAAATGCAGACCGCCGCGGTTCTCGGCGATCGGCACAATCAATTGACCGAATAACTGGAAACGGTCATGTTCAATGCCGATGCGGATTTTTTCCACCCATTGCATTTCGCCTTGGCGCAGCGTCAGTTCTTCGTCGTCGGGACTGAAGATATGCACCCGGTTACGGCCTTTTTCCTTGGCAGCGTAACAGGCGGCATCGGCTTCTTTCAACACATCCACGGCATTGCCGCAGGCCCGATTGATCGGCGAAATACCAATGCTGACACCGATATTGAAGCTGCGGTTTTCCCAGGCAAATTGAAAATCGCACACGGCATTACGCAGTTTTTCGCCGGTGATGATGGCCTGTTCCAACGAACAATACGACATCAATATACCGAATTCGTCGCCGCCCAGGCGGGCTAATATGTCCATTCTCCGCACTTGTTGGCGTAGTACTTCGCCGAGCTGCCGCAGTAATTCGTCGCCTGCAAGATGGCCGCAAGTGTCGTTGACGATTTTGAATTGATCCAGATCCAAATAGCACAATACATGGTGGCTATCGTTGGCTTGGGCTTCCAGCACCAAGTTTTGAATATGGATATCGAATTGGCGGCGATTGACCAGACCGGTTAATTCGTCGTGGCTGGCCTGATAAGCAATTTTTTCCGACAAGCGCCGGGTTTCGGTGATGTCCTCGCAGACCAACAATAGATGCTGACGATTGTTTTCGTCTTTCACCAGGCGCGCGGTTTCCCGGGCCCAGATAATATTGCCGTTACGACAGATGATGCGGCTTTCCAGCTTATGCACTTGCTCGGGATGGTTTCGGCAGCTTTGGAAAAATTGATTGCAGTTACCGATGTCTTCCGGATGGGCGAAATTGAAAATCGAGCAGCCTTGCAGTTCTTCAACGCTCAAGCCCAGCTGTCTGGCGCCAAAGCGATTCACCGAGATAATTTGCCCTTGCATATCCAGGTTAAAGACCATGGTCGGGTTGTTGTCGTATAAGGCTTGGTAATTGTTTTTGACGCTAATCAGCGCTTTATTCTGAATCTCGACAGTATCCAGCATATCGTTGAATGCATCGACCAAAATGCCCATTTCATCGCTGCTATGCTTGGCGGCGCGTATGGAATAGTCATGTTCCTCGCTGACTTTTTGCGCGGTTTTGGCTAATTGGGCGATGGGCTTAGCCACTCGGTTTAACAGTGGAGCGGTTAGCAAAAAAGTAATCGATAAGGCCACAAAAAGCACAATCAGCACGACCCCGATGAACTTCAATTCCCGCCAGAATGCTGAGCTGAGGTCGGCGGATAGAAAAATAGCGCCAACAATTTCGTCGTCCACCCGCATCGGTTGATAGACATAAAGGCTGAGTTTGTCGAAATAGTTGCGCAAGCCGTGCGATACGGGGGGACAGAGTGTGGTTTGTTTGTCCAGCGAGGTAAACAGCAGTCCTTTTTTGGTGTAGACGCAGGCACTGCGCAAGTCGGGTAAGTTATTTAACGAAACCAGGTTTTCCTTAGCCAAATTGGCGTCGTCAAACATCACCGCGGCGACGCTACGATTGGCGATCAAGCTGGCTACCGCCATTAAATCGCTCTGCGCTTTACGTTTCACTTCGGTAACGTTGACCGTTACCAATATCACCAGAGCCAACAGCATGGAAAACAGACTGGAGGTAATGGCAATGGTAAACAATTTACCTTTGATGGACAGCCGGGCGAAAACCTTACTCATGCTCGCCGCCTTCCACCAGCGTGGCAACTTCGATGAGCTTGGCGCTGACGCTAAAACCGCTTTGTTTTAGAGCCTTCAGGTTAATGTGGAGTTTGACTTTGCCGTCGTCCAGCGCAAAACCGATCATGCCGCCGGATTCGGCAAAAAACGGTTCGCTGCTGACCGTCAATGACTTTTTCAACGAACCGACCAGCAACACGCCGGGCAGGGCCAGATCGGCGCGTTGATCGGGGTTGTCGAAGTAAACGATATCGCAGTCTTTCGCCTGCTTCGGGGTATCGAATTTAAACAAACGAATTGGCTTATCCTGAACGGTTTTACTCTCCAATGGACCGAGTAAACCGCCGAAGGGATCGTTGCCTATAATGCAGATATTAAAAGTCGGACTGGTTTTTTCCGGCCAAGTGATGAATTTGGTAAAGTTGTATAGATAAGCCGCCTTGATCTTGTATTCCAGGTTCAGTTCGTCGGCTTGCGACTGCTGACCGACGCAGCAACATAGTAATACCCACTTAATTAGCGCGACAGCGCGGCGCAACAAGAATGCGTCATCAGTGGAAAAGACGGAAACCAAGGTTATTCCCTACCGGATAGAATCATCAGGCAAGGATAGTTGAAAAATTATCGGTTGCCGAAAAATCCCCGCAGCGCCCGAATCATATAGGCGTGATCCAGTACGCCGGCACTTTCGCGCAGGCTGTGCATGGCCCACATTGGCGAGCCGACATCGACGCTACGGATGCCCAATTTCGCCGAGCTTATCGGGCCTATGGTGCTGCCGCAAGGCAGATCGCCGTGATGCGCGTATTTTTGAAACGGCACCTCGGCTTGCCGACATATCTGCATAAACATGGCTTCGGAAATGCATTCGGAAGCGTAACGGTGGTTAACATTCAGCTTGATGACCGGCCCGTGATTGACGATGACTTTGTGGCCGGACTCGTAAGCGCCGGGAAAGTTGGGTTGATACGCGTGCGCCATATCCGCGCTGATCATAAAGCTATTGGCTAGCGCGCGTCGATAATCGTCCGGTTTATTGCCAAGCGAGTTCGCAATCCGTTCCAATACGTCCGGGAGGAAGCTACCGGCTGCGCCTTTGCAGCTTTCGCTGCCGATTTCTTCATGATCGAAAAACGCGCAGACCAGCGTATTGCCACTATTTAAGCCGTCCTTATCCAACAGGGCGCTCAAACCTGCATGGCAAGACGCCAGATTGTCCAACTGGCTATCGGCGTAAAACAGTTGCTCGTCGCCCCACAACGTGCCCTTCTGTGTGTCGTAAACATTCAGTTCCCAACCTAAAATTCGGTCGGCGGCGATGCCGCTGCTTCTTTCCAGAAATTGCCTGAAGCGGTCGGCGGGCAGTTGTTGTTCCGCGCTTGCCGAGAACAGCAACGGTAACTCGCTTTGTTTTTTTAACTTCAAGCCGTCTTCATTGACGCCGCGATTCATATGGATGGCCAGATTCGGCAGCCGAAGCAGCGCTTGGTCGAAACGTAGCAGCCGACTGGCGATATTGCCATCGCTATCCAGGTAGGCGAGCCGGCCGGCCAGGCTAAGGTCGCGGTCGGTAAACGTCGCCAAAATCGGACCGCCGTAGACTTCCACGGCCAGACGCAGCAGTTTGTCGGAGTCGATCAGTGGCTGCGGTTTCACGCGCAAGCCGGGAGAATCGGTATGCGCGCCGAGTATTTTAAAGCCGGTTTCCGCCAAATCGCGCTTGCCGATGACGAATGCCGCGATGGACGAAGCGTCGCGGATCACATAGTAACGGCCGCCCGCCGCCAACGACCATGAATCATTTTCCTGAATGCGTTGGAACTGTTGCGCCTGCAAACGTTGCTCTATCGTCGCAACGGCATGCCAAGGGCTGGGGCTGGCGTCGATAAAGTCCAGCAAATCCTGCACTTGTGTTTGAATTGTCATGATTGCTTGTCCAGCGTCAAAGCGACCGAATTGATACAGTAACGCAGGCCGGTCGGTTGCGGTCCGTCTTCGAACACGTGTCCCAGATGCGCGCCGCAGGATTGGCAGGTCACTTCGACCCTGCGCATGCCGTGGCTGGTATCCAGTTGTTGATTCAAGCTGTCGGCGGCAAGCGGATTCCAAAAACTGGGCCACCCGCAACCCGAATGAAATTTATGTTCGGAAGTAAACAGAGCATGTCCGCAGCAGACGCAACGATAAATACCTGCTTCGTCGCAATCGGTATATTTGCCGGTAAACGGCGGCTCGGTGCCTTTTTCCCGGCAGACATGAAATTGCTCGGGAGTCAGTTTCTCGCGCCAGGCTTGTTCGGTGTCGTGTTGATCGGTCATGGTGTTTGTCCGCGGAGGCAAGTGATGACCGGCATTGTACTCAGTCTCCCGCGACATCAAAAGCAATCAACGGCCGAGAATATTTCAGTTGATTATGTTAGATAATTCTAATATTCTTGATGCGCGCGATTTTGAAGCAAATAACAGCAAAATAATCATAAAAAATACTTCAATAGCGTTCATCTAAACAGCATCGAGGAGAATGTCATGGCTAGAATCTTAGTGTTAGGCGCGGGTATCGGCGGTGTGCCGATGGCCTATGAAATGAAAGAAATTGTCGGCAAGGCGCATGAAGTGGTAGTGATTTCCGATTCGCCGACGTTCCACTTTGTGCCATCGAACCCGTGGGTGCCACCGAAATGGCGTAAACCGGAAGATTTGAAAATCGAACTGGCGCCGGTAATGGCAAAAAAAGGCATCAACTTTATCCAGAAAGCCGCAACCAAGGTCGATCCGGGCAACAATAAAGTCGATCTGGCCGATGGCAGTTCCGTCGAATACGACTATCTGATCATCGCCACCGGCCCGCGTCTGGCTTTTGACGAAGTACCTGGATTGGGGCCGCACGGCGGCCATACTTCGTCTGTCTGCCATGTCGATCATGCCGCGGTGGCTGCCGAGGATTGGGATCGATTTATGACCGATCCCGGCCCGATTGTGGTAGGTGCGGTGCAGGGGGCGTCTTGTTTCGGTCCGGCCTACGAATATCTGATGATTCTGGAAACCGAACTACGTAAGCGCAAAATCCGCGACAAAGTGCCGATGACCTTCGTCACCTCGGAACCTTATATCGGCCACTTGGGTTTGGGCGGCGTCGGCGATACCAAAGGTTTGCTGGAAAGCGCGCTCCGCGACAAAACCATCAAATGGATTACCAATGCCAAGGTGGACCGTATCGAAGCCGGCATGATGTATGTTACCGAAGTCGATGAAGACGGCAACGAAAAGAAAAAACACGAAGTACCGTTCAAGCATTCGATGATGCTGCCGGCTTTTACCGGTGTCGATGCGGTGCGGCATAGTGGAGCGGAGGGATTGACCAATCCGCGCGGCTTTGTGTTGGTGGATCAATATCAGCGTAATCCGACCTACAAAAACATTTATTCTGTCGGTGTTTGCGTGGCGCTACCGCCGGTGGAAAAAACCCCGGTGCCTACCGGCACGCCGAAAACCGGGTATATGATCGAATCCATGGTGACCGCTACCGCGCACAATATTCGCGACGAATTGGCCGGTAAACAGCCGTCCGATATTCCCAGTTTAAGCGCGCTGTGCCTGGCGGACTTGGGCGATACCGGCGTGGCATTTTTGGCCGTGCCGCAAATCCCGCCCCGTAATACCACCTGGTCCAACCATGGTAAATGGGTGCATCTGGCGAAAATTGGCTTTGAAAAATACTTTATGCGTAAAGTCAGAAAAGGCATCAGCGAACCGTTCTACGAGCGGATGATGCTGAAACTGATGGGTGTGGTCCGTTTGAAATAGGGGGCTTTATGTCTATCGATCGTATGGTAATGGCGTTTGCAGGCTCGTTTGTCCTGATCAGTCTGGCCTTGGCGCACTGGCATTCGCCGAATTGGCTATGGTTTACCGCGTTCGTCGGCGCCAATTTACTGCAAGCGTCTTTCAGCGGCTTTTGTCCGCTGGCGATTATTTTGAAAAAGCTCGGCGTTAAATCGGGCTGCGCGTTTTAGGCACCATTTATCAAGCGCTTGCTCGGGCTGAGCCGTTCCTGCTTCAGCCCGTATTTTCGCGGTCGATGCCGATAATCTCAATCAAATCTTAAAACGTCCGACACGGCCCGCCAAGGTATGCGCAAGCTGATCGATTTGACCGGCCAATGCGGCAACTTCATCGCCTCTGGCGGCGGTTACTCCCGCCAAGTCGTTGATTTTTACGGTCTTGCGGTTGATCTCGTCGCTGACGCAGCTTTGTTCCTCGGCGGCGGTGGCAATTTGCGCATTCATTGCGTTAATCAAGCCTACCGCTTGCGTTATTTTATTCAGCGTATCGCCGGCGGACATTGCCCGGGTCACGCTGCTCTCGGCTTTGTTGCGTCCCTCGTTCATGACGTGTACAGCGCGGTTGGCTTGGCTTTGCAGGGCTTCTATCATCGATTGAATTTCCTGCGCCGAGCCCTGGGTACGGGAAGCCAGTGTTCGAACCTCGTCGGCAACCACGGCAAAACCGCGGCCTTGCTCGCCGGCACGCGCAGCCTCGATTGCCGCATTGAGTGCGAGTAGATTGGTTTGATCGGCAACGGCTTTGATCACCTCGAGTACCGAACCCACGTTGGCGCTTTCTTTTTCCAGGTCTTGCACCACGGCCGCGGCGTTTTGCACGGCCTTCGCCAAGTCGCTGATGGATGCGACCGTTTCGTTAACGACGGTTTTTCCGACAGCCGCATCGCTGTCGGCGTTGCGGGCGCTGTCGGCGGCGTTGACCGCGCTTCGCGCCACTTCGTGTACCGTGGCGGTCATTTCGTTCATCGCCGTGGCCACGTGTTCGATTTCCTGACGTTGCTCAATAATGCACGAGCGGCCGCCTTCCGCCGCTTGACGCTGGCGTTCCGCGGCGCTGGCCAGAGAAACGCTGGTCTCGACGATACTTTTGACCAAATCCTGTAATTCGGCCACGAAGCGGTTGAAAGCGGTGGCCATGCGGCCAATTTCGTCTTTACTGGCCACCGGCAAACGCAAGGACAAGTCGCCGCCGCCTTTGGCTATATCCTCCAGATGTTTGATAAGTGCGTTAATCGGTGCGATCACGCTACGCGGGGCTGACAAAATGACGACTAAAGCGATAAACAAGCCGGCCAAAGCAATACCTGCATTCGCGAATTGACTTTGCCGGCTAACCTTGGAAGCGGTTTCTTCGGCAAGATGCGCCTGCTTTTCGGTGAACTCGGTGAGTTCGTTAATCACGCCGCGCATTTCGGCGAATTGATCCGCCGCCGCGCCGAAACTGAGGGCAAGAGCCTGGGCTTTGTCGTCCGGGTTGCCGGATGCTTGCCGGGACACGATTTCTCGGCTGAGGGTTTCCCAGCGCGAGCGGGAATCGCGATATTTGCTTACTTGCCCGCCGATATTGGCCGCCATGACGTCATTGCGTTTGGCGATGTCGATAAACTTTTGAATACGTTCAGCCGACTGTTGCAGATTTTCTTCGATCTGTGCGATTTGTTTACTCGCGAACTGTGGTGATGAATCCTTGTTACTCAGCAACAAGGTCCGTTCGGCTACCTGAACCTGATAGAGGTCTCGGTCTGCTTCCAATAGATTCTCGATACCCGGGAGGTAGGTTGTGCCCATGTCTTCGGTGGTCTGCCGGATTTGCGCTTGGCTGAATAACGCGGTGCCGGCAATACTTAATATCACGGCCGACAACACCATGAGAGGGCCGGTCAGTTTCCAGCGTAATGAAAGATCAGCTATCCAATTCATATAAGTTCCTATTCGGACAAGGTGGGTAGAATGAGGCAACTATTCGGCGTCCTGGTGCCAGAAGTATTGATCCATATCAGATTATCTACAAGTGAAGATGAGTCTATTTTTTTTTGGAACCGATCTTGTCGGTGATTCGAATGCATTTCTACATTGCGTTAACAGGGGGATAATGATGAAGCCGGATATGCTTTCTCCCACGACGGACTTTGGTGCGCAGAACCGAATTTGATGCGTAAGCTCAGGCCATGTCGATAGCGCAGCGCCTTGGTGGCTTTGCGATTGTTGCCGGGGCTTGGATGTGATCGCATCCCACCATTGGGGACAAGATGGTGGCTTGGGGACTTATGCATAGCTCGAAATTGCCGGCAATTGTCGTCATCATTCCCCGTCAAACGGCTTTTGTCGTGTTTGCTACAATTTAAATTCAATAAAATCAGATAAAAATCAGTGTCTTATCAAATGGCACACCGGTTGCTTTGTCATTAACAAAAAGCGAGGTGTGATGCCATGAAATCGACCAAAGACATTGCGGAACTGCTGGACGAACCGGCTTGCGAGCATAACAAGAAGGAAAAATCCGGCTGCGCCAAACCCAAACCCGGCTCGGCGGCGGGCGGTTGTGCTTTCGACGGTGCACAGATAGCGTTATTGCCGATCGCCGATGTGGCGCATATCGTCCATGGCCCCATAGCCTGCGCCGGTAGTTCTTGGGACAACCGCGGCACGCGTTCCTCCGGCTCGGAATTATATCGAATCGGTATGACCACCGATTTAACCGAACAAGACGTGGTAATGGGTCGCAGTGAAAAGCGTCTGTTCCATGCCATCAAACAAGCGATCGAAACCTACAATCCGCCGGCGGTGTTTATCTACAACACCTGCGTGCCGGCCTTGGTGGGCGACGACATTAACGCCACTTGTAAATCCGCCGCCGAACGTTGGGGCGTGCCGGTGGTGCCCATCGATTGCGCCGGCTTTTACGGCACCAAAAATCTGGGTAACCGTATCGCCGGCGACGCCATGGTTAATCATGTCATCGGCACCCGCGATCC
>CAZGUM010000100.1:0-14376 GCA_964529085.1 uncultured Methylomonas sp.
TTTATACGAAGCGCAACACTTGCCAAGTATCCCAAAACAGCATTGACTAAGGCTTTAGTGTTCATCAAGTGCTCAAAACACTTGCCATAAAATTATTGTAGCATTTTCCGGCAGGTACGGTACTTGCCCAAATTAGACGATAACCTTGTCGCCACGCGGCCAAGAAGACATGCATTGATGAATTCGCAAGACAAAATCAGCGTAAAAGCAAGACAGATTCAGCGCTGATACCAGCCGGTCTGACTATCCAATGTCAATAGTTCAGGTAACCAGTGACTCAGCCCAATGTGCGGTATTCGTCTAGCAAATTGACATTATCACTTCCTCACCCCGGCCAACATCAGACAGTCGAGTTGAGTAATGGTGTGCTGCCTCCTTAGCGAAAACAGCCATTCAGTTCTGTTGCTCTCCAGAGTCCGTGGGATTCCCTATGTACTCTGTTGTAGTGTTCTGTGAATCTTTGGTTTCTAAGTTGTTTATCATTTCTTCCATGGTTTCGCCATCAAATTGAGCGCTTGTATTAACAAGACAACGCACAGATTCATTCACACTGAGAAAATCTATACGTCCGTTCGGCAATAGTCGTACTTTTAGGAGTCCGGCAGTTCCAAGAGCCGCACTTGCACTGAAATGGATTTTTTCTTGGTTCATCTGCTCCTTTAAAAGATGGAAACGACGCTCAAACTCTGCACGCGTCATAGGTGTGTTCATGCTTTGCATCATTGCCTAGGAACTCCTAAATCAATTGATTGTTTAGGGAATCGACTACAGTAATAGTTTCCCCGTTCATTCGAATTATCCAAGCTAATTTTTTACCATTTGGTGGTTTGACGGCATTTCGTTTTACCGCTAGTAAACAACCTTCCTGGACCGGCCGCGCGAAGAAGCGAAAATCATCTGATCTTCCATTTCTCCAATTTACGCGGTAAAAATCAGTTTCTTTGGCTTTGATCAAATCTTTAAAAATCGGAAGGGGGAATCCTGCAGTGAATGATCCAAAGAATACGAAATCAGGTTCTAAATGCCAACAAGTTTCATGATATGTACTTCCAGAATTGAAATTTGGAATCTCATTAGATTTAAAAAATTTTTTTAAGGGAGGTAAAGAGAAGTTCCCTTTAAATGAAAGAGATGGAACAACCACAGCTAATACTTCAAGATGAGCCATCTTGCCAACCTTACCAATCTCCGCCATTTCGTTATAGGCAAGAAAAAAATATTCATCGTCACCGATTACGTTGACGTAATCTTTTCCAGAGCTAATCGCTTTAATAACTGCATTCGCCGGTGAAGCAAAATCAGGAATTAATGAAAGTTCGGGAATAGAGGGATTGAAAACCCTCAGTACAGATTCAGTTTTCATAAAATCACGCTGTGATGCATACGGAAATAGCGCTGTGTTCAACGCAAAACGAACCTTGGATTCCCACCTATTCAAGTGACGATTTTCTGTTTCACGAAAGGCGATAGAAATCGAATTTTCAAGTTTCCAATTTTCCTGAATGTTCAATGGTAAGCAAATTTCACTCATCTTATCTTCAAGGCAACTGACAATTTCTTTAGTAGCCAATTCAAAACGTTCGAGAAGTTTCCATTCACTTTTTATACAACTAGCCCAACTAGGAAGGTTGACGTAATCATCAGAGTCTGCAAATTCGATATTTCCAGTACGAAATAACCCAACAACGCGCGAGGCCGCTTCGAGTCCCGTACTTGAACCCGCTTTGCCGGCTCTATCTGCAATACGGTGAAGCACAGCCAAGCGGCTAACATGTTTACAGTTCCGTAAAATGCCCTCCAAATCGAGAAAGTTGTTGACTTGATCCCACAGTTGCAGCGGCTGCTTTATTGACATTGAATCAAGGACACCGCAAAGAATATCGGGACTAAATCCTGTCGCCATTGAAAAAGCTTCTTTGGTTGCCAGACCTAGATAAGGAGAGGGATTCATGTCAACGAGCCAGGCGATCATTCCTGCTGCTTTATCACGTCGTAGTGATTTGGGATGATCAAGAAGCCAAATAACAAATCTGAACAGTTCTACTGAAATATCGCATTCGGCTTTTTCGCTGAGAAAATCGAACATCGCTATCTCATTTGTGGCATCACCCACCATCAAATGAACATGATCGATTACATATTGCAATACTTGACTTCTATCATTCTCATCAAGCAAGTCCGTTACTTTCTCGATCAAATGTTCCGCAATACTCCATTTTGAATCATATCGCTCAGCTGCAATCAGTGGAGCATAAGCACGGATCAGCTCAACTGGGTTCTCTATATGTTGCCGCAGTAACTCCTCCGCAGCACGATGCGTGTTTCCCAATCTTCCGCCCCATATTGACCAACCACCATCCTGCAGAATCTGTAGCACTTTAACAGCCTGCGTCTTGGCTGCATCCAGATTTCTGAGTTTCAGTTGCTTTTCTGCGGCTAGTAATGCAGCGTTTGCTTCTCTTGTTGCGGATTGTTTTCCAAAAGTACCGGGGAAATACAATTTATCGTCGATATCTGAATCGTTGTATTCGACGGTTGATGCTCTGTTCGCTGAGTCTTCGACTTGCATTTTTACGTCATGATCCATATCCCACTTATCATCTTTAGTGATGATTTTTGAGAACGCTTGGTAATGCTCTTTGTTAAGTACCTTACGGAATGACATTAGAAATCGAGTTCGTTGTTTAGGGGCTATTTCGGCTCCAACTACAAACTCTACTCTATGGACCATTTCAGAAATTGCAGTTACATCATTACCAGCTCGGTTAATTAGTTTCGCGTATTCACTTGCAAAATCGTCAAAGTGTCGTTCGTCTCCACACTGATATATTTCGAGTAGCGACCAACATAGCCGCCAGTCGGCATTTTCAGTATTTCGCACGATTTCTAAAATTGCATGCTGCTCATCCAATGCTGCACCAGGGTACCTCATCCCAACCATAGGACTCGGTTTATCGATGGTACTGAGCTGCATTTCTAATAGTAATTCAGTGGTCGTTCCACAGGTCTGACGCTTGAAATAACCGCAACCACTCTCGATATAATTTCGACGGAATAATTCTCCAATCAGAGCCATTTTCTCGTATCGGACAAATCGTTGAAATGTCATCTCTCCAGAGGCACGCTCCAAATATCCCGCCATTAAAGGTAAAGCAACATGTACATCATCCGATAGTGGCATTTTGCTCAGAGTACTTTCCATCAGCCCAAGTTGGTCTTCTTTGTACCAACTTGGCCCCATGGAAACACCAAGCATGTATCTGTAGAGGTTATCCGCTTCTTCATTAGCCCCGACTTTAACGAATAACGGGATCATCTTCAGTAATTCAGGAACAAGCTCATGCCGGTTTTCTACACCATGAATGACGTGTTCTTTCCAACAATTAAGTAATCCAAATACTTCGTCGAAAATGTTTGTTTCTATCTCATTTGTTGCCAGTCTTTTTAATACTATAAATATGACTTCACGAAAGCCTTCTGTATATAAGCCTAACTGATCACCGGCTCTCACTAATAAATCTTCTAGAAATGTTGGTAGTTCGTCTGGATAACAATCCATCAACAATAGTGCGATTCGCTCGTAAACTAACGGAAATACATTCTCAGGAATGGCATAGCTATCCAGCCATTTCACACGTTGAGCCAGAGAAAATTCCAAAGATTGCAGGACTCTTGTTTTCAAAAACTCCAGCGTTTTCTGTCGCAAACTTTCATTCCCATCCGCCAAACTGCGACGCGCTTTACCTTCACACCAGAAAAGGGCGCAAATACATTGATTGAGTGCTGATTGCCACCCGGCTTCTTCGAATACACCAACTATTGGGCAATCAAACTCGCTATCGATAAACGCTTTTGTGCGCCATTTTTCTGCATTTCGGTGAATACTAGAAAAATCAACATCAACCCGATTTTTAGATCTAATCTCTATAGACTGCGGTATCGTTACAAAATTTTCATCCTTGTTAGCAATAAGTTGCACGATTTCCGAGGGAGCACCTAATTGAATAAGCGAGTCTAAAACCGCTGGAATGAGTTTCTCATCGAAGTTTGCTCCAACAGTTACAAGTTCTTCAATATCTGAAAACACCTGTGGCAACGATTGAATTCTCTTCGGTAAATTGTATATGTCGAGAGCTGTTTCACATTCGAACAATGTCCATATTAGGGGCAATATCAAGTTGAGTATCGGAACGTCCAGGTCAAGCTCTTTTAACTTAGCCAAACTCGCATAAGTATCACGAAAGCATAAAAAATAACCACTGCCTACACTGTGTAATTGGGCAAGATAGTTGTCTGCAACTTCTAATAAATCTTCATTTAAAGCATGCCCAAGCACATGTTTTGCATAATCTAATATTTTGATGACTTGACGCATCCTCCCGTATCCATCAGCAAGACGCATGAAATGTAATGTCTGAAGGTGCAGCCTGCAAATATGAATGAAATTATCCAGCGTAATTCCATTGGTTACGTGGTAAGACTCAAATATCTTCTGTTGTAATATTTTTAAAAGCTCAAGAGCTTCGTCTGAATATTCATGTTGAATCAAGTTCAATGCAATTTGTAAAGCTTCATTTGGATCAACGATCAGATTATTAAATCTAATTACATGCTTCAAAGCTTCCCTTGGACGTTTAAGACAAATCAATGCTTCGGTGACCAACTGTGCTGATTGAGCAAATAGAACGTTATAACGAAAGCTGATACGTTGGGAGAGCAATAGGAGTCGTATTACTTCGGCTACGGGTCCTAATCTTGTAGCAGTTGCTACCGTTTCCTCTATGTCAAAAAGAAGTGAGTCGGGTTCAGCACCAAGTGCTACGCATTTATCAACCCAATTTTGATCACAAACAACTACTGCGCGTGAGCGATGTGAATCGTCAGAGCGAAGCAAATGGAAAACAAGATTAAAAACGCAATAATCTAGATAAGATTCCCTAAAACAAAAATCTGCCAATCGACCTTGAATTATCGTTTCAAGGCTGGCTGTCTTTAAAATTATAAACTCTGAAAACGACGGGTGGTAAATTGTTGTTTTATCTTGACACAACAACAGATGTCGAATCCGGCTAATAGTTGTTGTAAATGACGTCTGTTCCGTTGCTGTAAGAATCTTCGGCAGATAACTTGTCTTAATTCCCCAGCGCAGGCGAGTAATGATAGCGAGCAGGTTAACTGCATTCTCATCAGTCAGCAAACTCGCCCATAGCGACTCGTAATACTCTTCAATCGCACTAGATAGGATGGGAAAGTCACTTAAGTCATCTTCCACAGAACTACCGTTCGCATACTCAATCAAGTAACGAAGATAAAGAGGGTGCCCTTTAGCTTTTTCAACAATATACGCCACTAATGTCGCATTTGCCCTATGTTCCAAAAGCTCTTGCCAGCAGTAGTTCGAACTTGCTTCATCGCTTAAATATGGTAGCGATATTAGATTTTGACGCTTCACTCGACCGCTAAGTGAATTGGCAAGAGCTTGATAATTTGGCGCAGTCAAAATGATTGTAATATTCTGCGGCAATTGCAAAGGGAAAAGGCCAAGAAGTTTCATCATGGCATTAGAATCGGCAGCTTGGGCTTCGTTTAGACCATCGAGAAACAAAATGCCATGCCGATGTGTAGACGCGCAATAGTTGGAAAAAGCTTCCAACAAAACCGGAGTTTCGCGAACCAAGGTTACGTAATTCCGTTCATCCTTACGTGAAGGCTTTCCAGTTATCAAGGTAGATACTGTTGTCGATAGCCAGTCGAAAAAAACTTCAGGTTGGGTGTGATAAAGAGCTCCTGGACCACGACCCTGTGATGTAAAGCTGTATGATCCAAGAGAAAAAAGTGCCTGATCTTCGGTTTGGAAATCGCTACAAAAAGTCGTTTTCCCGATACCGTGAGCTCCCTCAAGGAAGATGTAATCCCCAGGATTGTTGAGTATCGTCTGCTCGAACGTTTTCTGGAATGCGCTCCGGTCAGCCCACTGGTTACGCTGTCCATCGGAGGTAGCTTCGTCAGTATTCGATTTTGGAACTTGGATCCCATGTTCCGTAAGGAATCCTTCTAATTGCTGAATACTGATAGCGCCAAGTGAGTTGTTTAGTTTTAGTGTGATCATGCCTCTGCAAGCATTTCCACTTACCAGAGCGGCGCCTGAAAGTCCACCGTAATCACTCAGGGCAACGCTTGGATCAACTGTAAGGTCGACGTCCATTTTTAGTTTTGGATTTTCAAGCAAATGCGAAATGGTTCCGGTGATGCGATGACCGATAATGGTCTTTCCAGCCGGATAGCCAAATGATCGCCAATCATCACCCTCTCGGATCATTATTGAATTTAGAGGAATTGGTTGACGTCCCAGTGGCTGGGGTATCAATAAAATGCAGGCATCCAGTTCCTCAGAATGCGCCTTGATAGTAGCCTGAAGACTGGTATCACCTTTGGCTCCAAAAAATGTGAGTTCTATCGTTCCGCCAGACTCTATTGCAGGAATGATGCAATGGCGAGCAGTTAAAACATAGGAATCAGTGATCAAATAACCGGTTCCTGACTTTTCCCCGCATATAACGCGACAAGTTGCCGCCTTAATGATACTGTCGATCATCCTTCCCTCATTTCGATTTCAATCCAATCAGTAGCGTCTTCGTAAATTGAGAATTCCGCTCCGGATACAGCCGTGTAATGGCGCATTTGCTGAGATGCTGTCGTGGTGTAATTAAAGTACAGATGCCGCCTAAAGGTTGAAGGCCGGTCAACTATTGCTCTCAAAACTTCAAAGTCCGGGTGATTATGACGATCACCGCTGGAAGAAATTAAGAAAACCGGGGAATCGATCAGCTCTAGAAGAGCTGGACTCGTATTGTGGAGGCTGCCATGATGTGAAATCTTGATAGCATCGAATATTATCGGAAATGTGGCATCTGGTATAGATCGAAGACCTGCTTCTATGTCTTCAGCCCAAGAATCACCTAGAAAAAGTAGTCGCGAGGTGCCAAGTTCAATAACTAATGCGATTGAACTGCCATTAGTCACTGAGTTATCGGGAAGATAAACGTCACGTAGACTGAGATTTGTGGAAGCACTAATTGTAGTTGGTTGAGCTTGAACAGCCGCGCGAAGAGCTTCATATGCACAAAGAAACTCGAACGCGTCGTCGAAAACATCGTTCACTCCGATTTTTCCAGTGAACCCCAGGCCACGTAGCTCAGCAAACCAAAGCCGACGTAGTTCTTCCAATCGGGCTGCTGATGGCCCTATTACACGTATCTGTATGTCTTGTGGGAGTTTTGATGTAGGCGCCTCTTCCGAATTAATGCTTTGCGTACCGTTTCCGGCATTCCAAAAGTATTCTCCACCGAGTAGTATGGCTGCCAAAGAGCTTCCCTGCCTTGCACTGATTTCAACTGGTTCCACTTCGATTCCAGTAGGCATTGGATAACCTCGCCTTCGAATCTCGGAAAGTAAATCCTTATCATCAACTGTCAAATTACCAATTGTCTCGGTCGGGGAACCAAGACTCCGTAGGCTGTTATGCCAAACATTTTCAACTTGAATTAGCTTTGGCGCTTGCGAATTACCATTAACTTTAAAAAATTCAAGTAACCCAGCAACATGATCAGCATCAATGTGTGTCGCGACTACCAAATCTAAGGAGTAGCCAAGATACGCAAGGTGTTTAAGATCTGGAGAAATCCATTTTTGGAACGTACTTGCATATCCGCCATCTATGAGGATTGCCGTCGGTTTGGAGGAATTCCCTGTAATCAAGAATGCATCACCGTTTTTAGCGGGATACATTTTTATCTTCAGCATATTTTAAATAACGGCTATTTGCAAAATGAGGTTGGAACGAAGTCCAATGGTCTTTATCTGTTAACCGGCGTAGAAATTTTTCCCAATTTTTGATCAAAATGAGCGTCCAACTTTTTCCACGCGGCTGGACGTGTCATTTTATTTCAATGGCTTACGGAATTTTACATAACGCCGATTTCCGGAAAAAGGAGCGTGTTTAACGCGGGTCGGTTTTTGTCGGTCCGTCGACCATCATTTTACTAATTTTCTGCTCCTGCTTTTGGTAATTTCAATGAGCGTGCAATTCCGCATTGGGAGAGATACTGCGACTCCTTTAGGTCTAGCCATTCCTCAATCCGTGCCTTGATTCCAGGGATAATGGAGGGGCGGGGCATTAGAGCTTTCCTTTCGGGATAGGGGCGACATTGCTTCGCGCACCACCTCGCATATGCTCCAGGAGGGCATCGTAGTCATGACGCAACTTCTCGTACTCGGCCTGGAGTTGCTGCAACTGAAGTTCGGTGACAATGTGCCGGTTCTGTAAGGCGTCGTGCTTTTCTTTCCAACTCTCGGCGCGCTGCTGGTGAGTCTTGCGCACACGCATGCGCCCAACCGTCTCCTTCTTCTTGAGCGTTTCCAGCCAAAGTGAAGCGCGCTCCTTGAGCGCGATGTTATCCCTTTTGTAGAAGGTCGCCTCGTTGATCCCTGCACGGCGTGCGATCTCGGCCATCGACACAGCCCCCCCGTTCCGGGGATAGATGCCGCCGTTGACCTGCATTTCATCTGAGATCGCACGAATCGCCTCCTCCACCCGCAGCAAGGTCGTCGCGGTCCTGTCTGCGCCGCGCCTAAGAGCGGCTACCTTGTGACGTTCGCTCATGCAGCCCCCTCCACTTCAGTCTCCTCGCACAGCGCGAACAGGGATTGAACATCGAGATTGGCCAGGTACTTCTCTTTCAGGTCTGCGAAGTTTTCCAGTTCTTCCCGCACGTTGCTCACTGCGCCGGCCAGCACCAGCAATTGACCGTCGTCACGAGCTTGGCGGGCAATATCCAGGTACTGCTCAATGATCTGCTCGCTGTCCCGGCGCCGCCGCATGAGCACGATGCGATTGTCACACTCATGCTGGCAGTTGGCTGTGTTGGGCTCCCCCTTGGAGCGTTTTTTCTGGCACAGACCGTCCTCGCCCGGTGCCTTGGAGCAAACGATGTTTTCCTGGATTAGACGCCAGCCTTGACCCTGAGCGGTGAGGAGATAGGCTAGATCATAAGCTGAACCATCGTCCCAAATGCGCCCGGATTGCTTCAGGTGGTCTTCCTCGTTGCGGACGGTTGTCACCAGTCGCGCAGCACCGGGGCCACCATTTCCCGGGAGCGGGAGGCCGTCGCGCAGGGCCTGGTGGATTTCTTCAAGCGCTTCTGCGCAGTGCATGATGCGCAGCTCGCGCAATACCTTCTCGGCTTCCTCACGCACACCGTGGTCGCAGAGAATATAATGCAATGTCATCTCGATGCTTTTGTGACCAAACAGACGCTTAAGAACTAATGGCGAGTTGAAGAGAGCGATGCCAGCCAGTCGACCAATCGTCTTTCGAAACCGGTGTGCGTGGAAGTTACTCCCGCCGGGCTTGGGATTTACGTTCAGGCGTTTGGCTAAGGCGGTGAGTGCATCGTTAAAACCAAACTGGGCCTCTTCGCCAACAAGGCCGCCAATACCAATACTAACCCACATGGCGTTGCCAAATCGTGAGGTTCGGGGCAGTGCGTCCCCCGGCTTCCTAGGCAACCAGCCCATCGCCGCAGCAAGCCGCGCCTGCTGACCGAGACATTGGCTAAGGATCTCCGGAGCAGGCCACTGCCGAACATCGCCGAAGAGATTGCCGGAAAGTTTATAGGTAAAGCCCTTCAGATAGTCCTTGCCGTTCCGACCGACCACCACACAATCACGCGCAAGATTCGCAATTTCCCCGATCCGCCCAGCGCTGGCGAGTAAGGTAATGAAGAGGTGAGAAGCCTGGAGAGTGGCGCACAAGATGACGATATGCTCCCAGGTTCTTGGCGGCCACTCGTGAGTATCTGTGCTAAAACCACCAAACGAGGTTGTCAGCGGGAATGGCGGCAAAAGGAGGGAGCCCGCGCGGTCTAGCCATTGGTTACACTCCAGATGCGATTGGATAAGTTGCGAAATACGTTTTTTTGCATTTATTGGCTCCCAGTTGATAGATTCCAGGTCCGGCCGTAGCGTTTCAAGGAGGCGCGTTAAGTTGGGGCCCATATCCTGCACAACCCACAGCACCCTCGGACCGATCTCGGCAAGCCAGTCCTCGGGGAAAGGTAAAAACGACACCGGCATCTTCTGGGACGGGCGGGCGACGTTATTTTGCGAGGGCGCGGTCATCCGCCGCACATCCGGCAGGAGCGGTGCATCAGACCAGACACCCCGCGCAACCAGCGTGTTCAAGCGAGACAGTTCGCTCCTTGTAAACCTTGCGGATTTGTTACTATTGAATGTTAGCAAATCCGCCTCAGTTAGACATTGTAACAAGCCAATTGCGGCAGGATGATCCGCTTTGCGTCGAATTGCCCGAGCGATAATTTGCGGCCAATGCGAATAGAGAGTCGTTGTAATAGTGCTTGGTTTGAGACGAACAGCCTTGCCGAGCCCCGTCCCCCCTGAAGGAACAAGGCGCATGAGCAGTGCGAGACGGGTGAGCACCAGTACTCCCATATCCACCAGAGGTTCCAAGGACACTACTGCAGGCTCCTCCTTCGCGAGGAAGTTTCGCAGGCGACGGGCCAAGTCGATGTCCCTTTGAGCTGATGACAAAATGTTTGGAGCAAGAGATTTTGGAGTCTGCCACCGGCCCCATAAGTCGCCATGCCCAGAGAGTCTCTGGGCGAAGAGCAAATCCTGTGGCCCGAGATGTTGAATATCTTCGATCCGGAACCGTTGTAGGACAGCGAAACGCCCTTCTTCGACAGGATCAACAGCGCCGTACCTAGTTTGAGTTTCCGGCGCGTTCATGTTGTTTCCTCAAGTGCTGCGATAGAACCTAAACCGGGAACAAGGTGCTCGTTTAATAAGATGCGCATTCGCCATTTTTCTCGTGCCTCGGCCACCCTTTCGGCCAAATAAAGACTGTCGAGAAGGGCTTCCCCTTCTTGCAGCTCCTCCAGAAAACCACCCCTCAGCCATGTCTCGCGCGGCAGATAATCAGACATTGCCAACAACTCTTCCACGCGCATAGCGATGCCGTCCAAAGACTCTGGCAAGAACCTAGCATTGGGGCAATGCTTGAGACAGCGCTGGGTTCCGCAGAGACGTCCTTCCACGTGCCCCGGTACGACATAAGCAGGAGGATGTCTAGGGTCGGCGCAGCTCACGCCGACCCGGCTACGCATGAGTTCGCGGTATTCAGTAAGTCGCGTCACCATGTCCGGCGTCAGCGTACCATTGCGCACGAGCTGCGCGAGAATAGTCAGATCTATTCTCCCAAGATCTAGTTCGGCGAACAGATGGGACATAAAACGCTGTGCATGCTCGTCGTTTTCTGCGCTGAAAATGTTATTATCTAGGTAACGGCTTGTACTGCTGAGGGAAGAGTGCCCCAGCGCGAACATCACAGAAATTATATTGCCTCCCGTCCGAAGATAGACCCACCGAGCATAGATGTCGCGGAGGTCTGAAGGCTGCAAGGGGGGGATCTCCGGCTTCCCCAATAGTCTTCGTTTGGCGTTGAGGCGCTCTATCACCAGTCCGAGGTAGGGAACGGAATTTGGTGATCCGCTACATACGAATCTAGTTAACCTCTGGTCATCAAGCCAGTTGATCGCCCCAACGCGATCAATGTATAGCCACACGCTACAACTGCCTTGCCGGAGTTCCTGAACGCGTTTTAGTTTCGCATTTATGACTTTCTGTTCCTCACCACCAGACTGCATGCAAGCAAGTTCATTGCGGGCCGCCTCATAGTCTCGCTTCAGGAGATTCCTAAGCGGCTTCACACGCTCCAGGTAGGCTGCGACGATCATCGGTGCAGAGGAAGAATGCTTTCTCAGGCCGGTGCAGAACTGCGTTTTACCGCGAGCTCGAGGCTTTTCAGCCTGTATGGTGACCTCCTGATCTTCCCTCTCGCTGGCCGATAGGACAAGCTGCTTATCGTCCTTGGGGTGATCGAAGATCAGGTCTAGCGCGCCTCCGTCGAGATTTACCATTGTGCTGGGATTCCAACCACTGTTCATCAGTGCCAAATGGAATGCGATCTCGGCCTCCTCAGCTGTGGGAAACAAAATCGCCCGCATCAGGTTGCGTTCAAAACCTCGGTCTTTGAATTTCTGGCTGCGATCCCCATCCAAGATCTGATCACCAGTTGGCACGAAGTTGCCGGTCTCCAACTGAATTCGCTGGAAGTGCTGCCAGTTCAATAGTAGGCGCTCCCCCTCCACGCCAAAATTGCACGGATTCTCGCCAGTAGCGCGCCTCGCCGCCTCAGCGCGAATCGCGTCATTCCGCGCCCAGGTATGCCTGACTCGCTCCCAGTCCTGCTTGATTGCGATCTTGAGTTCGCGTGCCTGGTCCTCCGGGATCAGGCATCGCACGGGATCAGTATCCTTGGGGGGCGACCAAAGCAACATCGGCAGACGCAGCAGCCTTCGCGCGTCGATGACGATGGAAAGGAAATTCTTGAATATGTATCCTTTCATTCCACTCTGATGAGCCGCAGCCTCGTGAAGTTCGTTGAGGTCAGCCACTGATGTCACCCGTGTGATCGACTGGTCATCTAGGACCGAGTCATTTTCGAGGCTGTCGAAGAGCCTCCACCAGGCGCGAAGAGCCGCAGTGTAGTTTTTGACTGAAGTGGAACTAATCAACGCGCAGCGTCCATCGATCGCAGGCGCTAGCTCGGTGATCAGTTGGGGGCGGCCGGTAAAAGGGCCAGCCCAAGTTCCCGCTCCCGTTGGATGCGGATTTTGAAATTCCCCATCAGCAAACGGATGCAGATCGACGAGGGTGCTTTTTGTGGGATGGCTGGTCCAGAAGCGCAGGGGATCATCGCTTTTGGGCACAAGGATGGGAGTGACCAGAGTGGCGCCGGCATGTTCTTTCAGGTGATCCTTGTTTCTTTTATTGATGCTCATTCAGTATCTCCTGTTTCATTCAGCGCAACCCATTGCAGAGACATGGTCAGCGGAACGTGCAGCTTCGAGAAGAGCCATTGTAGGTAAATTTCTGTCGTTCGGGCACTGTGATGGCGCAATTGCGGACGGATTTCCAGTTGGATGACTGTCTGGGCTGTGTCCCGCAGAGCCATCACCATAGGATGCTCGTGACTAACGATTGAAGTCTTGATGACTTGCTGAATCAAATCGGCATGCTGCTTCATGCGCTCTTCCAGATAGCGGCACGCCCACCAATCGCGCCCCATGTGGGGACTCCAATGCGCCGGACCTTTAACATGGGTCCAGAAAGTGTATATCTGATCACCAGAGTAGCGCTGGCCGGTCTCAGGATGGATAAACAGATGTACGGCCTGCTGCAGGATGCGGCGTTGCGCATCGACCGTGCTTCCCTTCTTCAATAACGGTTTCAGGGAGAGGACGCGTTCCTTGTTTCGATAGTCATTGATGCGATGCGCGATCCAGAGCGGAACATGGATAGTGCCTTGCGGCCCGATCTTATCGCCGTGCTCGTCGACCCCGTACTCCTTGCCCTTGGTGCCGTACTTGAGTTCGATGAGCACGCTCTGAACCTCTTCGGGCTGGTCGGGATTGACGATCCTCCATTCCTTAGGGTTAAGTGGCAGAGTATCCACCCGCCAGCACGCCGCTTCTTCGCGACGTATGGCAGTGTTGAGAATCAGATCCACGATCAGTCCCTCGGTTGTTCCAAAGATCGGGCGCTCATGCACGCGCTTCCTCCATGCCTCGATCTCCTCCTGCGAGGGAAACGACAGGGTGCGCTTATTAACTTTGACCTTGCCCTTTCTGGACTGGACAGACTTAACCTCATTGGATTTGCTGTTGTCGTGCGATCCAGCAATATAGGTGGTCGTGATCGTTGGGATGGTGAAAGGCTCGCGTAGTCCCTTGTCCGCCGCCCACATTTGGAACTCTAGGGCGATCTGAACCCGAGCATTGACCGTCTCAGGGGCTAGCGGGCGGTTGTCTGCCGACCAGAGGCCTTTCAGCATTTCGTTTTGATAGCGCCCAATGAGGACATTACTGTAGTCGGTCGCCATCAGATTGACGGCTCGCGTCTCGGCCCATTCCAAGGCGTTGGCGAGCCATCGCGCGAAGTTGCGCATGCTGACGCGGCTCGGTGGGATGGGATTTCTTTTCTGCCCACGTCCCTTGGGGTCCCAATAGCCCAGACCACGGTCGATCAGGAATTGATTAGGGAGCCTGGCGTAGCCTGGTTCAGAGTCGAAGATGAAAGGCAGATTTGCGACTGCAGCAAAGCCCGCTCCGGTCAAGATTCTGTGGTCAGCGAAGACGACCTTGAAACCGTAATCTGGCATGTAAAATTCTCCGTTTGTATACTTGCAGATTGTATCTATATAGTTTACGGGCAAGTGTTTTTGTGAACTCAGGATAA
>CAZGUM010000101.1:0-14334 GCA_964529085.1 uncultured Methylomonas sp.
CAACCAAGTCGGCGATAGTGGTGTCTTCGGTTTCACCGGAACGGTGAGAAACCACCGCGCTGTAACCCGCAGCAGACGCCATATCGATAGCAGCCAGGGTTTCGGTCAAAGTGCCGATTTGGTTAACCTTGATCAGGATGGAGTTGGCAATGCCTTTCTCGATACCTTCTTTCAGGATAGCAGGGTTAGTTACGAACAAATCGTCGCCGACCAATTGGATTTTGTCGCCTAATTTTTCGGTTTGATATTTCCAGCCGTCCCAGTCGTTTTCGTCCAGACCGTCTTCGATCGAGATGATGGGGTATTTATCAACCCACGCGGCCAGGAAATCGACCATCTCTGTAGAATTGAAGCTGCGATTTTCCGCAGACAACACATATTTACCGTCGTCGAAATATTCGGAAGCAGCAGCATCCATACCCAAATAGATGTCAACGCCTGCTTTGTAACCGGCTTTTTCGATCGCTTCCAGGATTACTTCGATGGCTTCTTCGTTAGACGACAGATTAGGCGCGAAACCGCCTTCGTCGCCCACAGTGGTGGCCAAACCACGGCTTTTCAATACTTTAGCCAGGTTGTGGAATACTTCGGCACCGTAACGGATCGCTTCGCGGAAAGTCGGTGCGCCGACAGGCAGAATCATGAATTCTTGCAAGTCAACGCTATTGTCAGCGTGGGAACCGCCATTGATGATGTTCATCATCGGTACAGGCAGAATAAATTCGCCGGATTTGTTCAGGAATTTGTACAACGGTACGCCGGCTTCTTGAGCAGCAGCGCGCGCGGCAGCCATGGAAACGCCTAGGATAGCATTGGCGCCAATGCGGCTTTTGCTTGGGGTGCCGTCCAGAGCAATCATTTTTTCGTCCAGCGCTGCTTGGTTGTTGGCATCCATACCCACGACGGCTTCACGAATTTCGGTATTAACGAAGTTAACCGCGTTCAATACACCTTTGCCCAAATAGCGAGATTTGTCGCCATCGCGCAATTCGATCGCTTCGCGTTCGCCGGTGGAGGCGCCGGATGGCACCATCGCGCTGCCGATGATACCGGATGCCAAATACACTTCCGCTTCAACGGTGGGGTTGCCGCGCGAGTCCAGAACTTCTCTTGCCTTTACGTCTACTATTCTTGCCATTATTTTGCCCTATAGTGTGGTTTCAATCAGGCTGGTGGATTTAACAGCCCGGTCTATCGTTACTAACATTTCCAATAATTCTTTCATGCGGTGCAAGGGCCAGGAATTGGGGCCGTCGCTCAACGCTTCTTCGGGTTTGGGATGCGATTCCATGAAAAGCCCCGCAATGCCCACTGCGACTGCGGCGCGCGCCAGAACTGGCACGTGCTCGCGCTGCCCGCCGGAGACATTGCCTTGCCCGCCCGGTAACTGCACGGAATGAGTGGCATCGAATACTACCGGGCAACCGGTGTCGCGCATCACGGCGAGTGAGCGCATATCTGAAACCAAATTATTATAGCCAAACGACACACCGCGCTCGCAAACCATGATTTGCTGATTGCCGGTGGCTTTGGCTTTGGCAGCCACGTTGGCCATATCCCACGGCGCTAAAAATTGGCCTTTTTTGATATTGACCGGCTTGCCCAAAGCCGCGACGCTTTGAATGAAATTGGTCTGGCGGCACAAGAACGCTGGAGTTTGCAGCACATCGACCACTTCTGCGACTTCCGCCAGCGGTGTATCTTCATGAACGTCCGTCAAAACCGGGACGTGCAATTGCTGCTTCACTTTTTCCAGGATCTGCAAACCTTTTTCGAGGCCAGGGCCGCGAAAACTGCCCAATGACGAACGGTTGGCCTTGTCGAACGAGGATTTATAAATAAACGGAATATTCAACTCGTCGGCTATTTCTTTCAATTTACCGGCGGTATCCAGCGTCATTTGTTCGCTTTCAATCACACAGGTGCCGGCGATCAGGAAAAACGGCTTATCCAGGCCGACTTCGAAATTACATAATTGCATGTTTAACCTTGTTTTTTATGTTTGGCAGCCGCTTCAACAAAGCCGGAGAACAGCGGATGGCCATTACGCGGTGTTGAGGTAAATTCCGGGTGAAATTGACAGGCCAGAAACCAGGGATGTTCCGGCAGCTCGATAATCTCCACCAAACGACCATCCAGCGATTTACCCGAGAAGCGCATGCCGGCAGCTTCCAACTGTTTCAAATACTGATTATTAAATTCGTAACGGTGACGATGGCGCTCGGTGATGACATCTTTCTGATACAACTCGAATGCCAACGAGTCGGACTTTAAGCGGCACTTCTGCGCGCCTAAACGCATGGTGCCACCGATATCGGAATCTTCGTCGCGCTTATTCAATTGACCGGCCTCATCCATCCACTCGGTAATCAATCCGATAATAGGATGCGGGCTATTCGGCAAAAATTCGGTGCTATGCGCACCTTCCAGACCTACCACGTCGCGGGCAAACTCGATCACCGCAGACTGCATGCCCAAGCAAATACCTAAATATGGCACCTTGTTTTCGCGGGCAAAGCGCACTGTTGAAATTTTGCCTTCCACGCCACGCTCGCCAAAACCGCCCGGTACCAGAATCGCGTCAACATCCTTCAGTTTTGCGGTGCCTTCGGCTTCGATGGTTTCCGAATCGATATAGGTGATCTGCACCTTGTGGCGGGTGTGGATACCGGCGTGAATCAAAGCCTCGTTCAACGATTTGTAGGCATCGGTGTGATCGACATATTTACCGACGATAGCAATGTTGACTTCATCGGTCGGATGAGTCAGACCATCGACCACTTTCTCCCAAGCCGACAAATCAGCCGGTGGCACGTCGAGACGCAATTGAGCCACGACGATGTCGTCCAGGCCTTGTTCGCGCAACAATAGCGGGATGCGATAAATAGTGTCGGCGTCAATCGCGGAAATGACCGCTTTTTCGTTGACGTTGGTGAACAAGGCGATTTTTTTGCGCTCGCTGGCCGGGATCGGTTGCTCGGAACGGCAAATCAGAATATCCGGCTGGATACCGATGGTGCGCAGTTCTTTTACCGAATGCTGCGTCGGCTTGGTTTTAATCTCGCCGGCCGACTTGATGTACGGTACCAAAGTCAGGTGGATAAATACCGCCCGATCCCGGCCTAATTCCACACCCATTTGCCGGATGGATTCCAGAAATGGCAAGGATTCGATGTCACCGACGGTGCCGCCGACTTCGATCAAAGCCACATCGGTACCTTCCGCGCTAGCGTAGACGCGGCGTTTGATTTCGTCGGTAATATGCGGAATCACCTGCACCGTAGCGCCCAGGTACTCGCCCTTGCGCTCGTTGCGCAATACTTGCTCGTAAACCTGGCCGGTGGTGAAGTTGTTTTTCTTGGCCATCGTGGTTTTTAAAAACCGCTCGTAATGGCCTAAATCAAGATCGGTTTCCGCACCGTCTTCGGTAACGAACACCTCGCCGTGCTGAAACGGACTCATGGTGCCGGGATCGACGTTGATATATGGATCGAGTTTGGTGAGAGTGACTTTCAAGCCACGATCTTCAAGAATCGCCGCGAGAGAGGAAGCGGCTATCCCTTTTCCCAAGGATGAAACCACTCCGCCGGTGATGAATATGAATTTTGTCATGAAGGTTTTGCGCCCTGTTTAGCAAATAGCAAGGGGGGTCGAAAAAGGCGCAAATTCTAACAGTTTTATGGCGGATTTGCCTTTTTAATTGCTGCCGCCAGCATCTCCAGGCCCTCGGCAACCGCAAATTATCAGTGGCATTCCCCGGTAAACACCAACTGATTTTTGCCGCGTTGCTTAGCCAAATACATGGCATCATCCGCGCACTTAATCAATAACTCGACTTCGGAATGATCGGTCGGATACATGGCGATACCGATACTGGCACCGATTTTCACCGCCTGCCCATGAATCAAAAATGCTTGATTGACAGCCTTTAACACATTTTGCGCCACTTGCTTGGCCGCCAGAACCGTGTGCAACGACGTCAGGACAAACACGAATTCGTCCCCACCTAAACGCGCCACAGTATCGACCTCACGACAACATTGTTCGAAACGCTTGGCAACCGCTTTCAACAATTCGTCGCCGGCGTCGTGCCCCATTTCATCATTGACGACTTTAAAACCATCCAAATCCAAAAACAACACCGCCAAAAACGTGGAATCGCGCTTGGCGCGCAATAAATCTTGATGCAAACGCTCCACCAGCAGGCCGCGATTGGGCAAACCGGTGAGCTGATCGTGAAACGCCAGATACATTAACCGCTTTTCCTTGCGTTCCTGTTCGCTGACATCGGTAATCGTGCATAAACTGATCTGATCGTTAAATTCGAACAAAGTTTGCGTGTTGATTTTCGCGACAAAGGTAGAGCTATCGCACCGCAGTCCCAACACTCGGGTATTGTCCGCAAATATCAGTTGCCTTAAGGGTTTTCCCACCAAGGCCTGATCGTTGTAGCCGAATAGCTGATTGGCGGCCTTATTGGCCGAACGCACACGTTCGTCGCCGTCGTACAGTACAATACCCGTCTCGATGGAATCGATGATATTGCGCAAGGCCTGGACGTTGCCCTGCGATTGTCTGACCTGCGCCAGCAAGCGCTTGCAGACTAAGGCAAAATTCAACAGCGCCAGCAATAGCAAACTGACTTGCAAGGTGCGCAGAAAATACACTTCCCTGGTAGCATTCAGCTCCAACGCGGTGGTCAGATCGTTCATCAAGCCCAACAATTGCGTATTGTGCATCAACAAAGCATCCAATGCCGGCCGCAAAACCTCGGCGCCGACACCGGCACCGCCAATCTCCACCGGCGATAACTGTTTGTGGATCAAAGTCCAAAGTTGAACCGCCGAGCCGGTAATCATTTGCGTATCGGGCGCTTCGGTAGCAGGCAGATAAACCGGCTTACCGTCACCGCTAAAGGTCATGCCGCCCTGTAGAAAACCAGTTAAAGTTTTATCGAACAAGTCAACAGCATTAGAAAACTCGGTAAAGGCGCTAAGTTTTTGACCCTCGGTTTGCGCGACTTGCAGCATCAGCAAGGATTTGGTCATGCGTTGTGACAACATGCGTTGGCGGCCGGATAAATTAATCGCCACCGCACTCTTTTCCAGCTTTGCGGAAATCCAGAAATTCAAACCCAGTGCCACGGTATCGAACAGAATAAATAACAGCACCGGAATGAAAATAGCCGGAAATTTACCGAGCGTTTTTTCCGCCATATGCAAAACGCCGCTTATAAATCTTGCTCTACGCCGCGCTGCAGATTGGGCCAAGCGCTAAAGGCAAATACCCAGATCATAATGATGTTCAGCACCGGCACCAATAAAACCAGCGCCCACCGCCCATCAAATCCGGCCTTTTCTAAAATACGGTAGCTCAACCATAAGCAAAACAGGACGAATGCCGGCAGTAGCACAAAAAACAATTCCATGATTAACGCCCCTTTTTAGCATTCGGCCAAGCTTGGAAGGCCAGTTGCAAAAACACGATCAACAAACCAAAGACCGGCAAAAACACCAGCGCAGCCCACGCCGGATTCAAACCGGCTTTTTTGTAAATCAGAATCGCCGGAATCGCGATCATCATGCCAACAATAATGGCCTGAAGTATCTCTGGGAACATCAACATGACACCTCCTAACGCATTTTGTTACTTATCATCACATGCTTTCGGGTACACGCCAATCCAATTGGTAGCAGCCGTCGACCGCGTCAAGCCAAGCCCATTCCGCGACCCATAAGCCGGCTACCGCGGCCAAACGGCCATTCAGATAAATCAGTGGCCGGACATCTCTTTCCCAAGGCGGAACCCCCGCATCCTGATAGAGCTTTTTTAGGCAATGATGGCCGACTCGGCCCGGCAATTTCAAGCTTTCACCGCCTTGCCGAGGCGCCACCGTCACTTCTGCGTTATGCCACAAGTTTTTAGATAGCCCGACCAAGGCATTCGCTCTACACAATACATAGCCATTGCGTAACGTTACCTGCGCATGCTGCTGCTTCCAGGTCGTGGACTGAGTTTCCTTTTGCAATCGTTCGGCGGAGAGGCAATACAATTTTTGCCTATATTTCCGGATGGAATGACCTTGAATATTAATTTGCGGCATCGCATCCAGCCGCCCGCCGACCAACTGATCGACTAGCGTTTGCAACACAGCCCGACTAGGCGGCTTCAGACCCATCCTGCTCAACCATTGCCGCAAAAGGCAATTCATCTGCACCGCGGAGATAGCCGGTATAGCGGCGATATCGATACTGCCATCGGCCGGATCAAAAACCGTCTGCAAAGTCTGCTCGGCCCAATCTCCTATCATCTGCGCCGCATCGCCGCATAGCTTGGCCGAACGCGCCACGGTTTTGTCCAGCGACGGCCAGCGCTGTTTCAACAATGGCAGGATTTCGTTACGCAAGAAATTGCGATCAAAATCGCTACTTTGATTACTGGGGTCTTCCACCCAGAGCAACCCATGCCTTTGCGCATAATCCCGTATCTCGTCCTTGGCCACATCCAATAAGGGCCGCAATATTTGCCCCTTTCCGAAAGCACTGACAACCGGCATACCGGCCAAGCCGGCTACCCCCGCGCCTCTGATCAATTGCAAAAGCAAGGTTTCCATCTGATCTTCGCGATGCTGAGCAACCAGGATAATATCGTCGATATCCAGTAATTCCCGAAACGCCCGGTAACGCGCTTCGCGTGCAGCGGCTTCCGGACTTTCGCCCCCGCCCGCTTTCGCATCGACCCGCAGCAACTGAAAAGCCACCCCCAACTCTGCCGCTTGCCGCCGACAATGCTCGCCCCATGCCGCAGACGCGGCTTGCAAACCATGATCAACATAGACAGCAACGATTTTGCCGACCAGCATCGGCAATGCGGCACACATGTGCAACAGCACATGCGAATCCAAGCCGCCGCTGTAAGCGACGAATACTTTTCGGCACGAGAGCGGCACTAACGGAGCAATGATCTGCGAATTAAGATCGGGCATGTTTTACTCACAAAAAAAGGCCGATTCGACTCGGCCTTTTTGAACAATCCACTCAAGCGCTTAGCGACTTTATTTAACCGGCTCTTCGATGTACGAACCAAAACGCATGATACGTTGATAGCGTCTTTCCAGCAGCAAATCCATATTTTCCGCCTGCTGATTCAGATCGGTCAAATGCCTGGACAAGGCGTCTTTTAGATTAGCGGCAATTTTATCGAAATTGCGATGACCGCCACCCACCGGCTCGCGAATCACTTCGTCCAGAAAACCTTGTTCGCGCACCCGATCCGAGGTAATACCCATCGCTTCCGCCGCCAATTGGGCCTTGTCGGCACTTTTCCATAATATCGACGCGCAACCTTCCGGCGAAATAACCGCATAAGTGCTGTATTCCAGCATCAGCAATCTATCGCCGACGCCAATCGCCAATGCGCCGCCGGAACCGCCCTCGCCGATAACCGTGCAAATCACCGGTGTGCGCAATTTCGACATTTCAAACAGATTGCGGGCGATCGCCTCGCTTTGGCCGCGCTCTTCGGCGCCTATCCCCGGATAGGCGCCCGGTGTATCAATCAGACAAATGATAGGAAGCTTGAATCGCTCGGCTAATTTCATCACCCGCAAGGCTTTGCGATATCCCTCCGGACGCGGCATACCGAAATTGCGATAAATTTTTTCCTTGGTATCGCGGCCCTTCTGATGCCCGATCACGACAACCGGCTGACCTTCCAAACGCGCCATGCCACAAACTATCGCCGGATCGTCGGCGTAGGAGCGGTCGCCGTGCAGTTCATGGAATTCCGTGAATATCAGATCGATGTAATCCAGGGTATACGGACGACCGGGATGCCGGGATAATTGCGAGATTTGCCAGTCGGACAAATCCGCGAAAATGCTTTCCGTCAAACTTTCGCATTTCTGCTCGAGCTGCTTCAAAGTTTCGGAAATGTCGAAATTATTATCCAGTTCCACCTTGCGCAGCTCTTCTATCTTCGCTTGCAGTTCGGCAATCGGCTGTTCGAAATCTAAGAATTTTAAATCCATGTCAATCCGGCATCAGAATCAATAAAATGGCCGGCAATTCTAATGAAAAATGCCGCCATTGCCTATTTGTTTTACCGAGCCTCAACAAATGAATAACACCACAGCCTTCGATACCACCGCCTATGCACCGCTTGCGACCAGGATGCGGCCAACTACGCTGGACGATTTCATCGGCCAACAACACCTGCTTGGCAAGGGTAAATCGCTACGTGTCGCCATAGAACAAGGCATGCCGCATTCATTGGTGTTCTGGGGACCGCCCGGCGTCGGTAAAACCACGCTAGCCAAAATCATCGCCGCCAGCGCACACTGCCATTTCATCGAATTGTCGGCGGTAATGGCCGGCGTCAAGGAAATCCGGGCGGCAGTGGCCGAGGCGGAAGAAGTTAAACTCAGCCGCAACCTGAATACCGTGGTGTTTATCGACGAGATTCACCGCTTTTCTAAAAGCCAGCAGGACTCTTTGTTGGCGCCCATCGAAAGCGGCGTAATTATTTTATTCGGCGCCACCACGGAAAACCCGTCTTTTGAATTGAATAACGCTTTACTGTCACGTTTAAGGGTTTACGTGATGCGCAGCATCGAGATCGAGGACTTACAAGCTTTGCTACTGAATGCGTTGACCGACCAAGATCGCGGACTGGGTAGCCGTAATTTACAGATCGAAACCGAAGTATTGGCTATGATCGCCAAAGCGGCTGATGGCGACGCTCGCCGCTGTTTAAACATCCTGCAAATTGCCGCCGATCTGGCGGAAAATATTGATGGCCGGGAAATCGTCAACCGGGAAGTGCTGGACGAAGTGCTGCAAGGCCATGCCAACCGCTTCGATAAGGGGGGCGATATTTTTTACGATCAAATCTCGGCTTTGCACAAATCGGTACGCGGCACCGACCCCGATGCCGCGCTTTATTGGTTTGCCAGAATGCTGGACGGCGGCTGCGACCCTTTATATATCGCCCGTCGAGTGATTCGTATGGCATCGGAAGATATAGGCAATGCAGATCCTCGCGGCCTGGAATTAGCGTTAAACGCCACGAACGCGTACGAACGCTTAGGCAGCCCGGAAGGCGAATTATCGCTGGCGCAAGCCGTCGTTTATTTGGCCTGCGCACCGAAAAGCAACGCGGTATACGTCGCTTATAAAGCCGCGATGGCCGACGCCCGCAATAGCGGTTCACTGGAAGTACCCATCCATTTGCGCAACGCACCAACCAAATTAATGAAGGAATTAGGACACGGCGCGGAATATCGCTATGCGCATGACGAAAAAAATGCTTATGCCGCCGGTGAAACTTATTTTCCGGATACTTTGAAAAACCGACGTTATTACTTTCCGGTGGAACGGGGCTTGGAAATAAAAATAAAAGAGAAACTGGATTTTTTACGGAAACTATAGATTGGCGGCCATGCTAGTGTAAATACATTGATCAAAAAAACTCCCATAACCGAAAGCTACGGGAGTATAAAAACAAACGACTGATGGAAGATCGTTTGTAAGTCTCCGCCAATAGGAGAAAGCCTTCAACTCTTAACCGTTTGCACACGATTATTTAATAAAATCGTACTCCATATTGCCGCCACGCCAAACATCATTGTCGACAATATAAACTGCCCTGAAACGAATGCGACTATACCTAAAAATGATACAGAACCGATAAACACATCTTTTTTTAATTCGTTCATTTTTGCCACCTAATGTAGAAAATAATAATTAAATCCGTCGATAATGTTTTTAATTAAAAAGCATCCCGGAAATTTTTTTAAGACCTTGCTCTAAAACACGACTTAAGTAAAACCTAAAACCCGATTCTTCGCCATAGGCAATAGATAAATTTTGAATAGAAATCGCATTATTTAACTTTAAAAATCATAGATATCCTCTACAGCCCTGATTTAATATGGCTTTTGACTATTACCGGTTATCGCACAATAAAATTCGAAGTCGAATATGTGAATTTATTCACAATCGAATGTTTACACTCGGTCTACCCGCCAACCTATTTGAGTTGAACCACACCTACTCAAACTTATAATACGAACATCAATCCAAGGAGCTTTTATGAAATTCAATTCGCGTTTTATGTTGTTTTTATTGACGGTGCTTGGCCTAACAGCCTGTTCCAGCGCCTATTACAGCGGCCTGGAGAAAATCGGCATTCCCAAACGCGAAGTGATGGTGCATCGCGTGGAAAAAGCCCGCGACACACAAGAGGAAACCAAGCAACAATTTAAATCTGCGCTGGAACAATTCACCGTGATGACCGATTTCAAAGGCGGCGATTTGGAAGCGACCTACAACAAACTTAACGGCGAATACGAAGCCAGCGTGAAAAAGGCCGGGGAAGTCAACAAACGCATCGCCGATATCGAAGACGTTTCGAGTGCGCTATTTAGCGAATGGGAAACCGAACTTGGCCAGTACAGTAATGCCTCGCTAAGACGGAACAGTCAGCAAAAGTTAACTGCCACTAAAGCTCACTACCAGCAATTGATCACTGCGATGCGCAAAGCCGAAACCAAAATCGAGCCGGTGCTCAGCGTGTTTCGCGATCAGGTGCTGTATCTGAAACATAACCTGAACGCCCAGGCCATAGCATCGCTAAAAGGCCAGCTGGAATCGGTTAAATCCGACGTATCGGCATTGGTAGTGGAGATGGAAAAATCGATTAACGAGGCGGATGCGTTTATCAAGACCATGGAGAAGCAATAATTTTTTTATCAGCTCTCAGCCCACATGGCTAACCGAAAAACGGAGCTTTCTAGAACAGCCTTTGAGCTTACCCTCTCAATCGAGAGGATAAGCGATTACTTTACGAGAGTTTATTCCTGATGAGCAAACCGCTTCCGCTCCTCGGCACTTTTACCCAGGGCTTTTGCCATCCAAGGCGGCGCGGCATCAAACACTTTCTGAAACTCGGTGAGCTTTTCCACCGCGTCGATCACATCCGGTTCCTTGATCGGATAAATATCGGCGCGAATCACCTTGGCCGCCGCCGGTCCGCCGATCGATTGCACGAACAATACATGGCAATCCTTGATCATATTAGCCCTGAACAGATTTCTGTCATCGGCGCTATCGGCTTCCACAGTAGAGCGAATATCGATCAAGCGCATATCGTTTCTCGACAACTGATAGACCAAAAACCGAATGCAAGAACCAAAGTGCCCATTCAATAGCTGACCGCTATTGGAAGCAATCGCCACCCGAATCGATTCCGGAATATCGCCCTCCTTGTAAGGCATGATTTCCGGCAATCCTTCATCTTCGTCTTCCTCGCCCCACAAATACCTGACCGCCAACTTGATGTTTTCCAGACCGATGCCGATATCTTCGCCGTCTTCCTCGCCATCCAGACTACCGATGCCGGTCTTCAGGTTGGTAACGGTAATCGATTTCAGTTTCTCGTCATCCAACGGCGAGCCGACTTTTTCGTGCAGCACACCGATCAACTTCGGTACGTCTACTCCCGGCAAAATCCGCGAAGCCAGTGCGATACGCAAAGCCAGATCTCGTGATAATTGTTCCATAGCGTCACCTTTAAAGTTTGTGCTGTTCTTTCCAGTCGGCATAGCCGCCGGCCAAGCTGTAGACCTGTTGAAAGCCGAAGTCGCCGAACATCTCCGCCAAATGCTCGCTGGCATGGCCGTAATAGCAGTAAATCAGCAAGGGTTTGGCCTTGTCGGCTTTTTTCAACAGCGAATCGCGCAATTGCTCGTGGACATGCATGGCATTTTCGATATGCCCGGCCCGGTAATCCTTAAGATCGCGGCAATCCAGAATCATCGGCTGCTGCTCGGCAATCAGCTGTTCGGAATCGGCCGTGGAGATGGTTTTGAAATTTTTCATGGCACTAACATCCTCGCAAGGCTCAAGACGCCAAACCTAAACCGGGCCACCGGCTAAATCTTTTTTAACTTCGATCGTTTGCGACAGAGCAGTCTCCAGACTGATAGGCTCGGCTTTGATTTTATAGGCCTTGGCCGCTTCATAAGCGGTAATCACCTTGTCTTCGCCGGATTGGCCTTTTAAATCGGATTTTTCGATATAAAGCTCTTCCAACATCAAGTTCCAGATCATACCTTCCTGATGAGGCAATAAATTGAATACCACGCCATCTAAAACGATTTGCATCGGCTTAGCGATGTTTTGCACGTAAAACAGGGTGGTGGTTTCCGGGGTCAAGGCCTCTTTATATTTTTCGACGAATACCGGTAAATCTTCCAATTGAAAAAACAGGCCGTTGATGAACAAAATCTTGTCGGCATCGGCCAATATCGCCGATTGATTAATCACCATCTCCGGAGTTTTCCGGTCGCGGATATTGGTCGACCCTTCGCGCAATTCGCCTTCGACCAATACCAAGTCGCCGCGAAACGCGGAAAGCCCGGCTTTACTGGTTTTGCCGACTAAGGTTGTAATCCATAAAAGCCCTTGGCTGTCATATTTTTCAAGTAGCATCTGCTTAAATCCCCAATGAATGGTAATGAATGAAAGGTATTTAACAGCTTCCAAGCAAAACACTTGCCAGCATGATTAAAACCTTAGCAAGACCATGGTTGACAAGGATTTTGACTTAATTTCAGATCGGGAATAATTCGTGGAAACGACGGTTTTGGCGGCGCCTTCATCCGACAATGTCGTAAATACGACAATTGCCGAATGACGATTTTTAAGATTTGTAGGATTTAGCACGAAAGCTCATACCGGTTTAGCCGACCGGTGCCGGCAGACGCCATCGCAGCCGGAATTAAGGCATTATTGATAAATGGCGCGGCAGTATTGCCGCCGAGATTAAGTGCGATGGCTTCGGCTCTTGCCTGCGTTGTCACGGCGATAGGAGTTGCTCTTTGAATAGCCCTCGCATCAAGCATAATGACGCGTTGGTCTATCGCACGCAGCTCCCGCTACCCCAATGCCGCTCCGCCGTCAAGAAAGTCATCCAATTTCTGTAACACAATTGCTTCCCGCGCGGCCAGCGCATGATCTTCGGCGAGATTGTAGCCCCACAGCGCAAACAACAGCTTCACATCGGCTAATTCCGGGTGTTTTTGCACATTACGCAAGGACGGCAAACGGTCTTCCAGGAAATAAATCGACTGACCGGGATACTGGGCTTTCAACCCTTTCAACACTTCGGGTTTGCTCATATTACGGTCCAAACCGAAAATCCGCGCGTCGGGCAGCTCTATGTCATTGGCTTCCAGGATTTTTTTCACGAAACGTTCTTGCTTGGTGGTGATTACGTACCAAACATGCTGTTGCCCCAGTCGGCGCAATTTTTCGGCAACACCACGATACAGCGGATTATTGGCTATCCAATCTGCACTGTCAGCGGCAATCCAATTGTCCCGGGTTTCGCCGAACAGTTTTTTCAAATCATCCACGCTCAAATGGATCTCATCCAGCATCTTTTGTACCTTGGCGGCATAGTTGGCATAGATGGCGGCAGTACTCTTGCCCATGTGCATCAGACGAATGATCAAAATCGCTTCGTAACCGGTCTCGATAATCGGCCTCACTTCACGAAACTGCTCGATGATAGCCTGCGGCACATCCGTCGGCATATCGCTCCAAATCGTCGAGCCGGCTTTCCAGCCGGTGATGGCGGTTTCAATCGCGCTGTCACAAATCACGCCGTCAAAATCCAGCGCATAAATAATCGAATCGTTCATTGAGTTCGGTGGTCGGGGTTCACGGTAAATGCAAGCTATTGTAACGGATGAAACCATGGATAATCTTGACTGCGTCGCAAAACCTAGCTGCAAGCTCTTGTTCTAGGCAACCAGTTTCGATGACGCCGTCGCCCCTAAAGCACGCCTTTATGCAGTTTCTCCCGAAATAACTCCAAATATTCCGGTCCAACCGCCAATTCACTCGGACAATTTTTCAGCGCCACCTTGTAATCCTCCCCTTCGTTGCCGCGCGGTTTCAGACTTTTTAAGTGGGTTAGATTGATCAGATGACTTCTGTGAATTTGCACAAATCCCAAGCCGGTATATTTGTTTTCCCAGTCCTTGATCGTGCCGTTGACCCGTTCCAACACATTGCCGTTGGCTAACTGGATTTTCAGGTTATTCACCGATTTATTCTTGGCAATAAACACGATTTCTCCAGGGTCGACGCATTCGGTATGCCACTCGTGCGCATCAAAACTGGAGTCGATGCGATGTTTGATCATGATACGTTTAGGCTGAGGATAAACCGGCGTAACAGACGGCGCTTGCTTTTGACGTATCCAATCCAAAGCTTCGTCGATTTTGCTGTCCTCCAGCGGCTTGAGCAGATAATGCGCCGGATGCAA
>CAZGUM010000102.1:0-14043 GCA_964529085.1 uncultured Methylomonas sp.
AATACCGGCCTGTCACGCCGGGGGTCGCGGGTTCGAGCCCCGTCCGCTCCGCCACTTCTTTGTGGTTTTCATCAGGTAACTTTAGCTACCTTCATGGCTCAAGCATCTATTTAGTTTGTGGAATTCCGGAACTGATACCAGATTATCTTGAACGTAAGCGTTAAAGTCGGATCGTTACCGGCTACGCGTTTGTCCACGATAGCCAGTTCCAGCCAGCAGCCTTCGTCGATTTCCTCGGCCGCCAGATTAAACGGGCCGTTATGTCGGCAGCGGTAGACCTGAATGAATTCCATACCTAGTTCTGGGCAAGGTTCCAATTTGAATAATGGCTCCAGATTATCGACAGATATACCCAGTTCTTCTTGTAGTTCGCGCGGAGCGCAACTGGCATAGCTTTCACCGGCGTCGACATGGCCGGCAGCCGAGGTGTCCCACAAGCCCTTATTCAGGTCTTTTTTCATTGAGCGCTTTTGCAGAAACAACTGCTCTCGATCGTTGAAAACCATAATATGCACGGCCCGATGCCGCAGGCCATTGGCGTGGATTTCGGCTCTTGGTTGTTGGGCGGTAACAACATCGTCGGTGTCGACAACATCGAGAAGTTCGTTGTGCATGTTTGACTATCGATTCCTGAAGCAAGGTCGTGTATGGTAGCCGTTTTTAGTGCTTGTCGCAGAGAGCATATGGCCAGAAGAAGCGAACATAGTCAGGAACAGATCAAGGAAATGGTATTGGTGGCGGCGGAAACCATAGTCGTAGAGGATGGCTTTAACGCGTTGACGGTGCGCAAAATCGCGATGGAGATTGGCTACACAGTGGGCAGTATTTACATGGTGTTTGCCAACATGAACGATTTGGCAACACATGTGAAAGCGCGTACCTTGGATGAGTTGGCCAAGCAGTTAAGTGATTATGTACCAGCCAGCAGCGTCGAGCATCACATCCTGGCTTTGGCGGAGACTTATTTGAACTTTGCAGCCCTGCATTTCAACCGCTGGCGGATGATTTTCGATGTACAGCGCGAAGAACCGCCGCCGGAATGGTATCAGCAAAAAATCGAACAACTGTTTGCTATCGTCGAAGTATTGTTCAAACAGTTAACACCTGGCAGCTCGGCCGAACAAAATCGATTGGCGGCCAGAACGCTGTGGAGTGGGGTACACGGTATCTGCATTCTATCTTTGACCGCCAAACCGCAGGGCAGCGATGTTGCATCGTCCAAACAAAGCGTGGACTTATTGGTCAATACATTTATTCAAGGTTGGAAGGCCGCTCCACTTCAGGCAAATGCCATACCACCAGGAAAGTAGCGGCCAGCAGCAATAACCCTAGGCCGATCAGCGCGGCAATTGGTGTTACCTGTTCGGCCGTAGCCAGGGTGTAGCCGCCGACCGATAACAGCATCGCTACATTCTGGAAAAAATTCTGCATCGCCACCGCGCCACCGCTGCCTATGCTGTGTTGGCCGATCTCCTGCAACGCGGCATTGATGGGAACGATAAACATGCCGCCGGCCATGCCCATTAAAAACAATACAAAACGCGCTGGCCACACTGCTTCGGTGAAACTCAGGGCGATGATGCACATGCCCATCAAATAAGCAGGAAGCCGTGCACGCCGCAGATGTTCCAGCGGAATCAGGCGCGGAACCAGTACCGAACCGGCGATGATGCCAATAGCCAGAAATAGCGTCAGATTGGCGATATCGCTGGCGTTATGCGTCATTAATACCAAAGGCGCCCAAGCGATGATAATGACCCGCACACAGGCCGCCGCGGCCCAGAACAGGGAGGCACCTAGCACCGCAAACCGCGAGCGCGGCATGGCCAGAAATGTTTTGACTTCTTGGTAAAATAACAAGATTTTCGACCCGGATGGCGGCACTTTACGTAAACCCATCGGTAAGAACAAAGTGGTTGCCGCTGAAATCAAAAACAGCATGATCGTTGCAATCAAGGCCCAACTGATAGAGTAGTCCGCCAACTTGGCACCGACCACCATGCCGGTCAATATTGCCAATATCGTTGAACCTTCGATCCAACTATTGGCCTTAACCAGGCCGTTATGACCGGCAAGTTCCGGTAAAATGCCATATTTGGCCGGGCTGTATAGCGCCGCACCAACCCCGACCAGGCTATAGGCCAGCAAAGGTTCCACTTTTACCAACAACAAGCCGGCGCCGCCGGCTTTGATCAGATTGGCGACAATCAATACCCTCGATTTTGCGTGACTATCCGCAAATCCACCAACCCAGGGTGCCAAGACCACAAAAGCCACCAAAAATACGCTTTGTAAGGCCGGTACGTACCAGCTAACGGGATGCGCATCCTGCATCACCATTGCGATTACCGTGAACAAAATGGCATTGTCGGCAAATGCCGACAGGACTTGCGCGATAAGCAGAGGGTAGAGGTGTTTGCTCATGGTTTGGGATGATAGTTGATTGGAAGATTAAGCGACGACGCGAATGCACAGATTGCTTACACCGTGTCGTTTACCGTTGAATATCCGGTTTAATCCGGCGTGACCTTGCCGCCTTCCAGCAATAGAGCCGCTAACGCAGTTGCACCTGGATAATCGGTTTTTCCGGTGGCCAGCAACGGTAATTTATCCAGCACAAACACTTTCTTCGGCAGATTAATACTGGCCACGCCTGGGGCGGCTTCGGCCAATTGCTTGGCATTCGCGTCGCGTCGGGTGGTTAACAGTACCAGTTGTTCGCCTTTTTTCGGATCCGGCAGACTGACGACGATATGTTGCGCTTCCGGCCAGGCATGGATGGCCAATTGTTCGACGGCGGTCAGCGACACCATTTCTCCGCCGATTTTTGCGAAACGCTTGCTGCGGCCTTGAATATGAATGAATCCTTCCTCGTCGACATGCACGATATCGCCGGTGTCATACCAGCCTTCACCATAAACAGCGGAGCAGGGCGGCACCAACACGCCGGGATTATCCGGCAGCAGATAGCCTTTCATGATGTTGGGGCCGGCGACGTGTAATTTACCAGCATTTTCGATACCCGGTACCGGCTCCAGCTTGTGCAGCATATCCGGCATGAAACGGCCAACGCTGCCGGCTTTGTAATCCATCGGCGTGTTTACTGAGGTTACCGGCGAGGTTTCGGTAGCGCCGTAGCCTTCCAGAATACGAATGCCGAATTTATCCAGCCAAGTGCTTCGGGTGGTTTCCTGCAGTTTTTCCGCACCGGCTACTACGTAACGCAAGGAGAAAAAATCGTAAGGATGGGCTTTTTTGGCATACGCCGCTAAAAAGGTATTGGTGCCAAACATAATGGTCGCGCCAACCTCGTAAGCCATTTCCGGGATTACCGCATAATGGAGCGGCGACGGGTAGAAAAAACTGGTCATGCCGTTCAAAATCGGCATCATCGTGCCGACTGTGAAGCCAAAGGAATGGAACATCGGCAGAAAATTCAGCACCACGTCTCCCGGTCCGAAATCGATGCGTGCCCTGATTTGTTTGTGATTAGCCAGGATATTGGCGTGCGACAGCACCACGCCTTTGGGCAAACCTTCCGAACCCGAGGTAAACAATACCACTGCCGCGTCATCGGCATCGTAGTCGTGGCTTTTGTACCAAAATTTTGCGGTTTTAGCTTGTAACAAGCCGGACAATTTGTCGAAACCTGTTAGTGATGTCGCCAAGTCTTCCAAGTAAATTAGTTTGACGTGTTGTGCCAGGATCGTGGCTTCGTCTCCCAGTTTTGCTAAATCAATAAATTTGCGAGAAGTTAGCACAATATTGATTTGTCCGGTGCGGCAGGCCGCAGCCATGCCGGCGGCGCCTATCGAATAATTCAACATCGCCGGCACTCGTTGATAAATCTGCAAACCCAGCACCACATTCAGCGTCTTACAACTGTTCGGTAGCAAGACGCCGACATTCTCGCCGGTTTGGGTGATGGCTTTGATCAGTTTGCCTACGATGATGCTGCGAGTGATAAGCGCATCGTAACTTATAGGCTTGCGCTCCAGATCTTCCGCCACGGTGTAACGCCCGCCGTGGAGTGCGCGGGCTTCCAGCAAGGCCGCGAAGATGGTTTGTTGGTAATGGCTGGTGGCAAACATCATTTCGGTCATGATGTCGGCCAGAATATGGCCGCTATGTTTACGGCGGGCTTTACCGGTCACGTCACCATGAGTCTCGATCAAGGTCGGCGGCTGGATGTGAATGGTAATTCGCGGAAACCATTGTTGACGGACTGTGCCACCCAATTTGGAAAACCGGCTGTATTCGGCGCCTTCGATGCGAACCGGCAGCAAGGTTGCGCCGGATTTGTCCGCAACCATACCGGTACCGTCGTAGATTTTCATCAACGAACCGGTTACGGTGATGCGGCCTTCCGGAAAAATCACGGTTTTGGTGTCGTTTTGCAAATGATGGATCAACGCCTTTAAAGATAGCGGATGCGTCGGGTCCATCGGAAACACCTTGGATAAACGCAAAAATGGTTTCAGCCACCAGCGTTCAGAGATTTGGGTATTGATCGCAAAGGTGATGTCGTCCGGCAAAAACACCCCCAACAACAATGGATCGAGAAATGAGGTGTGATTGGCGACGATCAACACGCGATTGCCGGCTTTGGCGTAATTTTCCAGTCCGTGGACTTTCACTCGATAGACCAGCGTCAACAGCCAGCGTAGAACAATTTTTAACATAGTATTCCTCCCGTGCGCGCATATTAGCAGACAGATTGTGATTTGCCGGGGTGTACTATAAACATTAATTAATCGTTGTTCAATTAATTTGGCATTTTTATTTGTCTCTGCTTGCCAAGTAAGGCTAATCCGGCTCTGGCGCGTAAGATCTAGGTTACTAGACTGTATTGGCGTTTTATGAAATCTTGCCGCCAGCCAAGTTGCCAGGACAATACAGCTGCTTGCTTTAAATTATTTAACCCGCCTTAAAAGCCGAATGCGGAGCGCTGCCGCCTGTGAGGCTATGCTAATATCCCGATAAACACTGCCTTGGATGTTATGGAATTAATTTGGATTAGTACTGCGTTCGTCAGTGGCTTATTGGCTACTCGACTCATGTTGCCGCCGTTGGTGGGTTACTTGGTCGCCGGCTATTTTTTGCATTTTCTACATGTCTCCCCGCTACAGAATTTAAGTCACCTGGCGGATATCGGTATCGAATTACTGTTGTTTTCGGTAGGTTTAAAGCTGAAACCCAGTTCGCTGATTCGCCGTGAAGTGCTGAGTGTCGGCGGATCGCATGTATTGGTTATGGCGCTGGCATCCGCGTTGTTTTTCCTATGGATAGACAAGCACGTTACCGGCGGCTTGGTGCTCGGTATCAGCTTGGCGTTTTCAAGTACGATTTTCGCGATCAAAGTATTGGAAGATAGTGGAGAGTTATCGTCTTTACACGGTCGAGGCGTGTTAAGCATCTTGATTTTGCAAGATGTGGTTGCCATTGCGTTATTAGCCTTTGCGGAGGGTAAGCACCCGTCACCCTGGGCATTGTTGGTCATACTCTTACCGCTGGTGCGGCCTCTTGCGCATCGTCTGTTATCAGCCAGTCAAACATCGGAATTGAAGCTGTTACTGGGAGTTTCGTTCGCGCTGGCCGGGGGAGCGATGGCCGAGAGTGTCGGCGTCGCGGCCGATATCGGCGCCTTACTCGCCGGCGTCACCTTGGCAAATCACGCCAAGATTGATGAGCTAAGCAATAAATTATGGAGCCTGAAAGAGCTTTTTCTCGTCGCGTTTTTTCTGCAAATTGGCTTAACGGATCTACCGAACGAGGAACAAATCTATTTAGCCTTAATCTTGTTAGCGTTGTTGCCTGTGCAGGGCATGCTGTTTTTCTTTTTATTTCTGCTGGCACGATTGCGCGCCAGAACAGCATTTGTTGCGTCTTTGGCATTAATGACGTATTCCGAGTTTGCATTGATTACCACGGGCGCAGTCGTTCAGGCCCATTTACTGCCGCCGGAATGGCAATCCATCATCAGCCTTGCAGTTGCCGGCTCTTTAGCGTTGGCGGCTCCGCTCAATCGATTTTCTCATCGCTTATTTTCCTGGTTGGAGCCTGCTCTGATTAAATTTGAAAAACAATCGCTGCATCCTGATCGCTTGCCGGATTCGTTCGGTGTTGCCGAGTGGCTGGTTGTGGGCATGGGCAGAACCGGCGTATCAGCCTATCAATCGCTCTGCAACCAGGATCAGCGGGTGGTGGGGCTGGATTCGGACCCAACCGTTTTAGAAAGCGTGTTGGCCTCGGGACGTAGAGTGGTCTACGCCGATGTGGTAGAGAGTGAAATTTGGGGCAGACTACCGCTGGAGCGAGTCAAGGGTATCATTTTGACTTTACCGTCTTACGACAACCGAATGAACGCCATCAAACAACTGCGCAAACACGGTTTCGCCGGGGTAATCGGTACCATTTGCTATCAAGTAGAAGACGAGCAAAAACTAAAACGCCAAGGCGCCAGTTTTGTCATTCATCCATTGGTCGAGGCTGGCAAGCAACTAGCCGAACAAATGCTGCTGAAGAACTTGAATATTTGATTTTCCTCGAAGCGACAGTATTGGCTATTTTTGTAATTCGAATCACGCCGCTTTGAGGTATGTTTTCGCCTTTTCACGGATATATTCGCCCCGATTTTTAGCTTATCGGAGGCGAATAGTGAACAAGATCTAAACACTCCGCCGAAGGTCTGTGTTTTTTAAATGATTTTGTTAATGAGCTTCAGATCATGCTAAGAGATTAGCGGTCGCGTTTTATGCTTTCTACCGGCGAACACCGCGAATAAGCCCGGCAAGAATAAAAACACCGAAGCAGGTAAGGGCACCGCTGCAGCTGGACTGATGGTGACATTGGCGGGTAACGCGCTGCCGGCCAAAGAGGTGCTATCCCAGGTGGCGATGATGGGGTTGGTGAAGTTAATAAAATTATTTATACAGCTACTTAGCGCTTTGAATTGAATTGTTCCCAACAAAGTGGGCGCCGCGATATTGATACCGCTGGCTAGCGCGGATGTGCCGGAAATGGTTTCCGCAAAATGTACCTTGCCCGGCGTAATAGCGTTGAAAAATGTCTCGGTGTCTGCTGCGCCAAAAACGCTAGCACTCGTTAACGATAGAGCTTCCAGCTTGGCACTGTTAAAGCTGAGGTTAAAATCGAACAGTGCAAAATCGTCAACGGAATCGATGTAAATATCGGCATTAAAAACAGCACCGACCGATGAAGTGTAAACCGAAGTGTTACCTGGCAATTTCACGCTCAGGTTGGGAATAGCCGCGTCAGCAATTTGAAAACTCCCGACGAAAGCTAGTGCCATGAATTTAATAAGCATATGTTTGTTCATTTTTGGGTTCCCTATATCAGTAAGCCGAGTCCGGTTGGGTTCGGCATTATTTAGATCATACAAGTGTCGGACAGATTACAAGCCGCATTGCGGTTTGGTGCAAAGCGATGCTGCTTTTCGATAATCCAGGATATTGATTTTCAAATCGCGATTTACATCGGCGGGATCTTTTGCTGCTGCATTTTGGCCGTATTTCGCTTTGATAACCGCTAAATCGGCAGAGTCGATATCATTGTCGGCGTCCACATCGCCTGGACCAGTCACTTTAACGGTGTAGTTTTTGTTGACGATGCTACCGTCGGTATCGGTGGACTCAACAAAAAAACTGAATACGCCCACTCTGGCGGGTGTGCCGGACAGTACGCCGGTTGCAGAGTCAAGGGCCAAACCGTTCGGTAGAGCACCGCTAGTGTTTGTCACGTAAGGGGTGTTGCCGCCAAATACCACGGCTCTATTCGGAAACGCCTCGCCGACATTCCCGCTTTGAATGTCGTTGATTAACGATAAGGGCGCTACTGCATTAAACTCGCCCATTTGCGCGCCACGGTAGGCGCCGACGATGGCCACGCCGGAGCAATCGAATTCCGTGTCGTTGCCGTTGATATCCGTGACGGTGACGACATCTACTCCGCTGATATTATCCGGTCCCACGGCATCGCACATTGCTTCACCGTTTTCGCCGTCTATCGAGGCGGCAGGGGCGACGTATTCATAAAACTCATAACGGCGGGTGACGACGTCTCTGCCGTCGCTCATATCGTCAGCTTTGCCTGCTAAATTGGATTTATTGCTTTTGCCCTGATTATTGGTTTGTAAAAGATACCATTCCGATTCAACTTCATCGGGTTCGCCGTTACTCCAGTCTGCATGGCCGTCATTGTCCTTGTCGTCACCGACCAGTTCTTCCAGTGCTAGAACCCGTTTTTTATGCGTCTTGGTTTTAATGACTTTAACCCAACTCGGCTCGCCAAATTGCTTGGCAGCGGGGATCGGCACGACGGGTGCCGGAATTGCCGCCACTACCTGGGCAGGAAATTGTACGACTGCCGGCTCAATTACGATAGGCGGTAAATTTGGAACCGGATTGGGTTGGATGACCGGTGGGCGCACGAATACCGGCGGTTGATAGGCGTAAGTAGGTGTGCCGACAGACACGGCCGGTCCGGTAACGATTTGACCTGCCGGATTTTTTATTAACCAGTTGTATTTAATGGCCGAGGCCGGCGCGTAAATGCCTACGCCGAAATGCTCGCAGCCTTGATTGACCGCGGGATTGGTGCACAAGTGACCGTTGGTGGGCGAGATGGAGCCAGGATTCGCCGGGTTGGTAAAGCCCGTAGTGGTGCCGCTCGGGTTTGTTGCCTCATAACGCACAAATACTTTCGGGTGAGCCGGATCGCTATTATCTTCGCGAATTTTTGGCACGCCATAATGATTCCACGAGTAAGTGCCTCCAATAGCGGTGCTATGGACATCGTCAATTTCAATTTCAAAACCATGGCAGGTTTCGCCGGTATCGTTTACCGCGTCGAAATTGCCCAGCGAGCCGTAAGCGGTCGAGGCGCTTATGTCATTGGTACCAAGTAGAAGAAGTGCCGGAATTATGAGTTTTCGCATGTTGTGATCCATTGTTTCAGGGGCTGTAAAGTACAAATCGAATTGCCTAGGAAAAACGACTGCATTGCAGCACATGAAGATGAAACCAAGATTAAACTGTGATTAAAATCACGGATTACGAATGGGGTTTTGGACACGCGTTGATGAGCTGTAAACCGAGAGTTTAACTAAAGGTTGGAGAAACTTCGGCTACAAGAATCTATAAAGGGGATAGGCTTGTAGTGGGTTCACCCCCAACAGCCTTTGGCTGACGCCCGTCACGTTTGAAACCAATCTTAAAATTCACCCTTTGAAAAATAAGAATTAGAATGCCGGAAGATTGGCGGGGCTGACTTAAAACAAAACAATATGCGCTTATTACTAGTGGAAGATGATGCCGGCTTGTCCAGATCATTAAAAGCCGATCTGGAAAGGGCCGGATTTGCCGTGGATGCGGCACTCGATGGCGTCAGCGGCGAGTTTATGGGCATGACGGAAACCTACGATATGGTGATCCTTGATCTGGGTTTGCCGAAGATGTCGGGCTTGGAAGTGTTGCGATGCTGGCGGCAATCCGGGAATCATGTCCCGGTCATCGTGCTCACAGCCAGGGATGCCTGGCACGAGAAAGTCGATGGATTTAAAGCCGGTGCCGATGATTATTTGGGTAAGCCTTTTCACATCGAAGAATTAATGGCGCGGATCCAGGCATTATTAAAACGCCTGCACGGCAGGACGCAGCCGCAGTTATCCGCTAGTGGCGTGACACTGGATGAGGACACCCAAACGGTCTGCGTGGATGGCGAGCGGCAGGCAGAATTAACGGCCATCGAGTTTCGTTTGTTGCGTTATTTCATGTTGAATTCCGGAAAGCTACTGACCAAAACCCATTTGCTGGAACACGTTTACGAGTGTGATTACGACCCAGCCAGCAATGTCATCGAAGTGTATATCAATCGCTTGAGGCGCAAATTGGGTAAGGATCTTATTGCCACCCGGCGCGGCCAAGGCTATGTCTTCGGCGAAAAGACATGATGTCGTTGCGGCGGCGGCTTAACCGCGGCCTGGTCATCATTCTGAGCTTAGTGTTTATCGGGCATTGGCTGGCAGCTGACTGGGTGATTCGCGCAGTCGCGGAAAAACAGATGATGACTCGATTACAGCACGATGGTGACTCGGTGCTGGATACCTTAACGCTTGATGGCGACGGTCAGCCGATTTTCGATAGCTCGCATGCGGGCACTGTTTACGGACAGTCCTTTTCCGGACACTATTTTGTGATCCATATCGACGGTCGTACCTATTATTCGACATCGTTGCAAGATCAGCCATTGCCGTTCCCCGCCATGTCGGTTGGTACCAGTCAACAATTTCACTTTCAGGACGGTCCACGCCATCAGCCGTTACTGGTTTTGAGCCGCGGTTTTGAGCGTTTTGGCAGGCCAATCAGTATCAGCATCGCTGAAGACCTGACCGATATTGGCCGTGACATAGACGGTATACGGCTGGCGTACCTGGTGTTGACAGTTTTGGTATTGCTGGCGGCAATTGCGCTGCAAAGTGCCGATGTGCGCCGCTCTCTCAATCCGTTGAAGGCCGCACGCGATGAATTGGCCGAGATCGCCAATGGCCGGCAACAGCAGATTCAGGCCCGAGTGCCAGCCGAAATCAAGCCCTTGGTCAAGGAGGTCAATCGTTTGTTGGTACTGGTCGAACGTCGCTTGCATCAGTCTCGTACGGCGATCGGAAATTTGGCGCATGCTTTGAAGACGCCGTTGGCGATGTTGTTTCGCCTGGCCGAAAGTCCGCTGTTAAACGATCATCCGGAACTGCGTAAACAGTTGCAGCAGCAAACTCAAACCATCCATCAGCGCATAGATCGGGAGTTAAAACGCGCGCGTATCTCCGGTAACAGTCAAACCGCAACGGTGTTTAATCCGCGCCTAGAACTGACTGCCCTGGCTATGCTGCTGCACAATATCTACGTCGAGAAAAATTTAACGATTCAGGTGAATGCGCCGGATCAATTAATCCATTTTGATCGGGAAGACATGCTGGAGTTGACCGGTAATTTACTTGATAACGCTTGCAAATGGGCGGATCGGCATGTCGTGCTTACCGTCGAGAGCCGGTATGGCATGATTATAAGTGTTTCAGACGACGGCCCCGGTTGTTCGGAGTTTGACATGCAGCAACTCAGTCAGCGAGGTCTGCGTCTGGATGAGGCGGTGCAGGGGCATGGTCTGGGTTTGGCCATCGTCCGAGACATTGCCGAATTTTACCATGGCACGCTGACTATCGGACGCTGCGCAGAGTTGGGCGGTTTGATGGTAAATGTGCAATTCCCGAGGTGAACCGCGTCAGCAACGGTATAATTGCCTGTTATTTTTTCTGCCCCGATTGATTGCTTATGACTACCGTTAACACCGAAAAACTCTCCAGCGCCCGTTTTGCCGAAGCCACCGATGCTTTTGTCGAGGAATTCACTGCTTCCGTCGGTTTCGATCAACGGATGGCGCACCAGGATATTCAAGGCTCGCTGGCGCATGCAGCCATGCTGTGCAAAATCGGTATATTAACCGAACAAGAACTGGCCGATATTCAACGCGGACTGGCGCAAATCGGCGGTGAGATCGAACGCGGCGAGTTTGTTTGGTCGATCAAGCAGGAAGATGTGCACATGAATATCGAAGCGCGTCTGACCGATCTGATCGGGATTGCCGGCAAAAAGCTGCATACCGGGCGTTCGCGCAACGACCAAGTGGCGACCGATATTCGGCTGTACTTGCGCAGTGAAATCGAAACGATTTTGGCGCAACTGCAACGTTTGCAAATCGCCTTGCTGGACTTGGCGGAACGCGAAGCCGATACCATCATGCCGGGCTTTACCCATCTGCAAGTGGCGCAGCCGGTGACATTCGGCCATCATCTGATGGCCTGGTTCGAAATGTTGACGCGCGACAAAGAACGTTTGCAAGATTGCAGTAAGCGCCTGAATGTGATGCCCTTGGGTGCTGCGGCCTTAGCCGGCACCAGTTACCCTATCGACCGTTTTATGACCTCCGAATTGCTAGGGTTTTCGCGGCCGTCAAATAATTCGCTGGATTCGGTTAGCGATCGCGATTTTGCCATCGAATTCGCCGCCGCCGGCAGTCTGATCATGATGCACCTGTCGCGTTTTTCCGAAGAACTGGTGTTGTGGGCCAGCGCGCAATTCAATTTTATCGATATTCCGGATGCGTTTTGCACCGGTTCGTCGATCATGCCGCAAAAGAAAAACCCGGATGTACCGGAACTGGTGCGAGGCAAATCCGGCCGGGTTACCGGTCATTTGGTCTCGTTATTGATGCTGATGAAAAGTCAGCCCCTGGCGTACAACAAGGATAACCAGGAAGACAAAGAACCGCTGTTCGATACCGCCGACACGCTAATAAATTGCCTGCGGGCGTTTGCCGACATGATGCCGCGGATTCAGGCCAAACGGGAAAATATGTATAAGGCCGCGAAACGAGGGTTTGCTACTGCCACCGATCTCGCGGATTATTTGGTACGTAAAGGCATGCCATTTCGCGATGCCCACGAGGTGGTCGGGCAAGCGGTGCGACTGGGGTTGCAAACCGATCGAGACTTGTCGGAATTGGCACTGGCGGAGCTGCAGTGCTTTTCCGGCACGATTACCGCCGACGTATTCGATATTCTGAAATTGGAAGGCTCTGTCGCGGCTCGCAATCATATCGGCGGTACGGCTCCGGAAGCGGTTCGTCAGGCAATTTGTGACGCAAGACAAAATACCCTACTAAATTCCGGAAATTAGTTATTTAACTGCTACCCTTCGAACATCGTCTGATTCGGAGGGTGGCATGCCCCAATACTTTTCCCGGCTGTTAGCCGGACAAAACGTCGATGAGATTCCGCAAGATTCCGGTTTTTGGCGCGACCGGGAATTAGTCTTATTTGGTAGTCCCGACGGTAACTCCGGCCAGGTGTTAGCGGCATTAGTTTTCAAAGTCAGTAGAAATCCCAAAGATCTACAGGCGCATTTGCGCCGTATTTATTTTTGTTATGAACGGCGTTTGCCGGAGCAACTCTATGCGGCTCTATTAGATTTGGTGATTGTTCTGGCGGGCAAAGGTGCGTTATTAAGTCGCCGTATGCTACAAGCTAGCCGTTCGCGGCTAAATAGCGGGCAATTCCAGACATTGCAAAAAGTGACGGAATATGAGCAGCTAGGTAATCGTTATTCGCTGTTTAGCAGCGGTATTCTGGGTAGCCGCGAACTGGTCAGGTCTAAACGGCAAACGGAAACCCAACACGATTATCTGGCGTTAGCCAACGACTTTATCGAGTACAGCCAGCTAGAGCAGGCCATGGATGTGTTGGAAACCGGAATCGACCTGTATCCCGATCGTGCGGATTTACAGCTGGCCTTATTGGAGCTTTACAAATCCACCGAAAGCCGGGAGCGCTTTCAAGGCCAACGGCAACGATTCAGCGATGCTGGAATTGCGTTAGTAAATGAATGGTTGGTATTGGCACACTTTTTTGAAGGCCGGCTATCATGAACAAAGCGACTAAGACACCGTTTCGAATCGCTCTTCACGGCATGGACAGCCGTACCTGTAAAACCATGGAAATGTATCTGAAGGGGCCTTGTCGCGGGGTAGCCGTCGTGGTCGATGAGGTCGACGCCAATATCGATATGATCGATGCGGATCATCCAAAAGCCAGGGATATTCTGGATGCCAGAAAAACAGCAGCGCCGAATCGACCGATAATTTTGCTGTCTTTGCAAAACCTGCAATTGGACAATACTTATTTCATTAAAAAGCCGGTCAACGTCGAACAAACGTTGGCGGTGCTAGACAAAATCAAGGCGGTTGCGCAGACCCCCAAAGCAAACGCCGACACCACAAAAATGTCCCAGGCGCTATCTAAAACATCCGAAGTGCCGGAACAGCCTAAAGTCGAATCGCCGAAAAAATTGGCTATGGAGGTTTATGTCAATAAACCCAAGGCAACTAAAGCGGCCGCATCCTCGGAGCAGCACAAAGCAGGCAAACATCAATCGGCGATGCAGTTGAACGAAGGCGGCTTTACCGCATTTTTGG
>CAZGUM010000103.1:0-14035 GCA_964529085.1 uncultured Methylomonas sp.
GACGACGCCGTGCATGGATCGATCAAGCCTCCCCAAAATGTCACGAATGGCGTCCGCATTGGGGCTGCATAGTTATAGGCATTGAAGTTTTGGCTCAGGGTCCAATTGTCATTGAACGCATGCGACCAGTTGAAGCCCAGCCAAATGGCGTCCGACTCCTGTTGTCCCGATCCGGGCTCGCTCAAATTCCGGCTGATCGGTAGGTTTGGAATTTGTCCATTGACGATGGGAATCCCATTGTCGTAAGTGTCATTACTGTGTTTATACTCTAATTCGAAAGTTGCCTGGGTCTGATCACTAATCTTCCATTGCAGTTTCGGGGCGAAAAACACGCGATCATTTTTTACAAAATCCCGAAACGAATTCGCATCTTCATAGGCGAAGTTCATCCGATATAACCAACTCTTGTCTTGCGTAACCGGTCCCGTTGCATCAACTGTCGTCCGGTAAAAATCGTAAGAACCGAATTGCTGTTGCAGCGAATAGAAAGGCGTGGCTAATGGCTGCTTGGTCACCACATTCACCATGCCGCCCGGTTCGATGCGACCGTATAAAATCGATGCAGGTCCTTTCAACACTTCGATGCGTTCTAAATTCGCGGTTTCGCGAAAGCCGTCTGTCAACCAAGACGGATTGGTTCTAACGCCGTCTCGATAGTAGTCGTAGGTTCTAAATCCGCGAATCACGAACGGGGTTTGCTGATGACCGTCTTGAGCCGTCGCAAATACACCGCTAACATTTTGCAAGGCCTTATCAATACGCACGACTTGTTGATCTTTCATCACCTGCTTCGGCACCACCTGCACCGAAAACGGCGTTTCCATAATCGGCGTATCCGTCTTAGTCGCCGTCATTGCGTTCGGCAAACTGTAATCCGGATTGTAAGGATCAGTGGCATCATAAACCGCCTTGCCAACCACCTGCACAGCCGGCATGGTCTGGGACCCAATATTGTTGTGCAGTTCCGCCGCTCGCGGTTGCAGGGTGATAGCCCCTTCACCGGTCATCACGGCTTGCACCGGCGCATCGCCCAATAAAATCCGGATCGCTTCGTCTGCGGTGTAGTCGCCTTGCAGGGCGCGGCTGCGCAGGTTGTCGGCGATGTCGGAGCCATACATCAATTGTTGCTGGCTTTGCCTGCCGAACATCAGTAAGGCTTGATTCAGCGATTGGGCGGGGATGTCGAAATGGTGTTTGTTGCCGGCGGCATCGCCAAGGGCGGTTTGCGAGATCAACGCCGCGAGCAAGGCAGCTTTGGCGGCATGGCGCCGGCCCTTGCCGGCTGAGAAAGGTTTGCAATGCTTTGCGTTGGACATGGATTCTCCTGGTTTCGGTCTGATTACACGGCAGCATTCGGGCTGGTGTTAGTTAAGACGGAAACTTTTTAAAAACCCACATCAGGCGGTGATCGAATTATTTCATCGGCAGAAATTAGCAATGCCGAATTGCGCCGGCGATGTTAATGGGGGGGCGTGCTTGCCGTGTAGTTAAGGCCGATTCGATGGTGTTATGCAGAGACTTTTCGTAACTATTCAGTACCCGTTCGACAGGATGGAGTTTACGCCCTCTCCTGATAGAGGGCTGGAGTGAGGAGAATTCGATAGGCAAAATACTTCGTTTTGATTCTCCTCACCCTATCCAGCAGGAGAAGGTTTTTATACTGCGCGCTGAATTAATTACGAGTTTCTCCCTCTTTGCAAAGGGGAAGTAACAGCGCCTAACGCACCACCACCAAATAAGGGGTGATATTGGTAATTTCCAATTCCGGCACAGCGGCTTTTAAACTGGCAATGGCTTGATCCAGCGCATCCAGCCGAAACAGGCCGCTGATCCGCTTGTCGGCCAACGCCGGATTCAGCAGCAGCACCCTGCCGGGCCGGTATTGATTGATTTGGGCGACGGCTTCGCGTAACGGTACGCCATCGAATTGCAGATAACCCTCGCGCCATAGCGCCATGCTTTGCGGCGGGTTTACAGTTTGTAAGGCAATATTGTCGGCATCAATCGACGCGGATTGTCCGGCGGTCAGCCGTTCGCGGTGCTGCTGTGCATTCCGGATTTCGACGATGCCTTCAAGCAGTTCGACCCGAGTTTGCGCGGACTGGCGTTGAACGTCGAAAGCCGTGCCAATCGCCCAAACTTCGCTACCGCCCGCGTTCACCACGAAAGGCCGTTGCGCATTTTTAGCCACTTCAAAAAACGCTTCGCCCGCCAACAACTCTACCCGGCGCACGCTATCGTCGAAGTGGACCGCCAGCGCGGTCGCGGTGTTTAGCGTAACCCGCGAGCCGTCGGCCAAAAACAGGCTGCGTTGCTCGCCCTTGCCGGTCAGATAGTCGGCCCGCCATGCCGGCGGCGGAAACAACACCGCTAAAGTCACTGCCAGCACCGCACTACAGGCGATAGCCAACGCCCACCTGGGAGGGCGATACGGCGTTTCACGGATTGGCCGCGATTGCGGTTTGCGATAACGCTCGTGAAGCAATGGCTCCGAGCCGGGTATCGCCCGGCCGCGCAGACCTTCCATGCCCCGCCATACCTTTCGCGCTTGTTGCCAGGCCCGATCATGAGCCGGATCGGCAGCGCGCCAGTCCTCAAGTTGCCGCTGTTCCGCCAACGAAAAGTCGCCGGAATGCATCCGGCTCAGCCAACCGCAAGCGCGTTCCAGCAGACGTTCGGCATCGTCCGGCTTTGGTTCGGTGGACATTTTCAGATCCTGCATGAACAGTGAGGGTGACATATCATAGAACAGGCCGGCAGCCGAAACCAACGCTAGCGCTAGGGTTGCAGGGTCTTGGCGCAATGCAATAGCGCCCGTTTGATGTTTTCTTCCACCGTGCGGACGGAAATGTTCAGCGTTTCGGCAATTTCCCGCTGTTTCAAGCCTTCGAAGCGGTTTAGGTAGAAGATGCGCTGACATAACGGCGACAAGGTTGCCAAACTGTCGATCAAGCTGTCCAGTTCCTGCTCCCCGAGCGCAACGGTTTCCGCACAACGCGTGTCTTCAATTTCCGGCGGAGCATCTCCCGGCCATTGCACCATCGCGGCATTGCGTACCGTCTGACTCCGATAATGATCGAACAACAGGTTCTGTGCGGTGCGAAATAGATAGGCTTTCAGATTACCGACATTCCCCAGGTCGTCGCTCCGGCACAAGCGCACGAAGGCTTCCTGACAGATGTCGGCGGCGGTTTCCCGGCAGCGCACGCGCGAAAAAAGCACGGCCTCCAGTTCTCCGTGACAACTGGCGTATAGCGCATGCAGCGTTTCATTGACTTGAGATGACATAAAGTGCTGGTTGACGGTTTTTGTCCGGACGTATAGAACGCAAAGTCCAAAGCAAAATTAAAGCCGTAAGCAGAATTTTAAGTTGAATCAGCCGCCTGAGTGCTTGATAAACGCGACCCGTCAGCCTTAATTTTAATAATCTGTGTTAAAAGACACATCGCAATCATGCCAAAATACCGCTTATTTTATACTCGGCATCCTGCTTTGCTTAACGCAATATGCTGGACCAATCGCCGAGCCCAAGCTATTCGGACGTTTTCCGCGCGGCCTCCGCCAACAGTTCGTCGATAAAATAGCGGCAGTAATTCGGTACATACAATTGCTTCAGGTAGGCTATTTTCGTCGTGGAGCCGGGTATCAGGCCGGTCAAATCCCTGGCGATCAGATCGGAATCCTTACTGGCCTCGTAAGAGGTACCGGCAATAATGCCCACCCCCATCCCCAGCCGCACATAGGTTTTGATCACGTCGGAATCGGCGGCGGCCAGCGTGATATCCAGCGGCAGATGCAGGTTATGAAAGGCTTTTTCTATCGTCGTGCGTCCGGTAAATCCGGGCGTGTAGGTCAAAATAGGCTGCGCAGACAGACGTTGCAGGCTGATTTCGCCTTCGGCCAAGGGATGTCCTGGCGGCATCACGGCAATATGGTGCCAGTGATAGCAAGGTCTAACGACCAGTTTTTCATCTTCGTCCAGCTTCTCGGTGCAGATGGCGATGTCGGCTTGATGCCGGTGCAGCAAATTAATCAGGGTATCCGGCGACGATTGCACCATGTAAATTTTGATGTCGGGATATTTACGCCGAAACTTGGCAATCGGCTCCGGCAATAAATATTTGGCTTGGGTGTGCGTCGTGGCGATGCGCAAGGTGCCGCTGCTGGTATCCAGAAAATCGTCGGCTATCAGTTGAATATTTTTTTTGGCCTGATTGATCAGATCGACTTCTTCCATGATCTTATCCCCCAGCGGCGTCAGACCGGTGAGCTTTTTCCCCTGCCTGATAAACAGCGGCGAGCCCAGTTCCGTTTCAAACAATTGGAGTTGCCGGCTGACCGCCGATTGCACTACATGCATTTTTTCCGCCGCCTTACTCAGGTTGAAATCGGTTTCTTGCAAAGTTCGCAGCAATTCCAGCTGGTTAAGATTCATCGTATAGCTCCAAAAAAAACTTGCGGATCCAAAAAAATTTCGATTACTAACCTATACTCTAATTCGGTCTAACAGACGTAATCTATTCTTTCGATATAAAAATCACATTATATCGTTTTATTTTAGAGGATCCGCTCACTAACATGCCTAGTCGACAATGGGATTATGTCAACGATTGTTAGTGATGGGTAACCTCCTCCTAGCAACAGGGACGTTTTGATGGCGGGTTGCAAGACCCGCCATTTTTTTCAGCACACAAACCCGCTGCAAAATCCCGCCTCATATTGCGAAACCGTTCGACGGCTAACCCGCAGCCCTCGCGGTTTCCCGCACGCGTTATTCAGGAGTCAAGCAAATGCCTTTACAACAATTGGTAGAATATTTTAACGATAGACTGGAGCAAGAGCACAACAGCGGCTTTAGGCCTTTCATATTGCGCGATGGCAGCGTACACGCGCTGTTTGGCCCCATATGCATAGGCAGCGTGTTGAAACCCGTGCGCGAGACCTTACGCAGCGCGCATTCTATCGGTCACATGGCGCAGCTGAGCGTGGCCACCCATTCGGCGCAAACCATCCAAAACGGTGAACTGGAAAATCTGCTAGCCCTGTCGCCGGCGCCGGTCGGCCAGCCGGAATCGATCATAAATTTCGATCGTTTGTCGCGAGCCGTGCACATGCTGAATTATCTGCCACAAGCCCATCGCGACGAAGTGCTGTTTCTGGATGTGGATCCTCGCCATATCCTCGGCGTTAAAGAAGATCACGGCGCTTATTTTGAAGAGGTTATTGTCAAATGCGGCCTGGAAACACGGAATGTGGCTATCAGCATGACCGTGAATAACGTTTATTCCCGTTACTACCAAGCGCTGCTGAAGGGTTTGCAGAACTATCAGCGGCGCGACTACCGGCTGGCGTTGAAGTTCGACTATCACACGCTGGAAAAGACCGCTGTCGAACTGATTTCCAGAGCCGCGCCGGATTTTGTCGGCTTGTCGGCGCAACACCTGGAGCGCATTCGCGACAACAAACTGCCGGAAAAATTACAACAGCTTAACGGTTTGGTCGATTCGATAGCGGGCCGCAGCATTATGCTGGATGTCGACGACAAACGAAGCGCCGCGCTTGCCAGACAGACCGGATTCGATTTGGTGCAAGGCGAATATTTCGAACATTCCTTACCGGTCGCGGCCGAGCCGCCAAGCAGTGTGCGCTATGCGCAACAGAAACACGGCAGACTTTAAATCCGCCGCGCGCCTTGGCTAAGTTTCTACAGTTCTTTTGCGCTGTAGCTCGGCCAATAAAGCCTGCAGATTATCGGCCAAATCTTCCGCCAAGGACACGGCATCCTCGCGTCGAGCCTTGGCGGCGGCTTCGGCCTGCTGGGCAATTGTCAGCATCTGTTTAACCTCGAAAATACCGGCAAAGCCTTTCAGATTATGCGCGACGAATTTAATCGTCTCATAATCCCGTTGCGATGCGGCTTGGCGCAGCTTATCCAAATTTGCCTGTTGCGCGCCATCCAGCGCATTGCGAATCAGTTTATCGATAAAGGCTTGACGCCCGTCAAAGCGCTGCAGCATTGCCGGCCAATCGATCAATCCGTCGGCATCAAGCTCTGTCGCCGCAATGGCGTTATCCGCCGTTACCGAGCCTTGGTCCGCCGAGGTTTGATGCTGCAAATCGCTGCTTTCCGGCGGCGTGTCTATCGAGACGTATCTGCGCAATGCCGCAACCAACGCGTTGGCATCGATCGGTTTGGTAACCCGTTCCCGCATGCCCATTTCCAGACAGCGCTGACGTTCTTCCGGCATCGCATGGGCGGTTAGACCGATAATCGGCAAATCCGGCGCAATCTCTATGATCCGCTTGGCCGCCTGATAGCCGTCCATCACCGGCATCTGAATATCCATCAATACCGCATCGAAGCCGGCATAACCCGCTTCTTCCAAACGCTCCAGCGCCTGCTGGCCGTTTTCCGCGAACGTTACCTGTGCGCCTTCGTGGACTAATAAATCCTCCAACACCAAACGATTCAAAGCCACGTCTTCGGCGGCCAATATCCTGAATCCGCGCAAACGCCCGCCATCTTGTTGATAATCGGTCGAATGCTCGACGTCGGCATCGGTGGCCGGCAACGGCAAGTTCAGCGTAAATTTGCTACCGGCGCCCAATCTGCTTTTTACAACGATATTGCCGCCCATCAGATTGGCGAGGTCGCGGCTGATTGCCAGGCCCAGGCCACTGCCGCCGAACTTGCGGGTGGTGGAACTATCGGCTTGCTCGAAAGCGGTAAACAAGCGACTGACCTGCTCGGCGGTCATGCCTATCCCGCTATCGGTAACGCTGATTTCGGTCATGTCGCCCTGACGTAAAACGTCCAGGCTGACATAGCCTTGTTCGGTAAATTTCACGGCATTGGACAGCAGATTGACCAAAATCTGCCGCAAACGCAAGGGATCGCCATACACCCATACCGGCAATTCCTGGGGACGATATATGACCAGATCGAGTTGCTTTTCCTTGGCGCGCATATCCACCAGACTAATCGCATCGTCGATCAACGCATCAAGCCGAAACGGATGTTCATCCAAGGTCATCTTGCCGGCCTCGATCTTGGAGAAATCCAGAATATCGTTGACCAGACTTAATAAATGCATGCCGGCATCGTAAATCCGCGTGCCGTTTTCTTGCATAGACCGTCCAAAATTATCGCGCACGCTAATTTTGGCCAGGCCGATAATCGCATTCAACGGCGTACGAATTTCGTGGCTCATATTGGCCAAAAACTCGCTTTTCATATGCGCCAGATGCTCCGCCTCCAGCCGCGCGGCCTCGCGAGCCTGCTCTATCGCCTTACGCTGGCTGATATCGCGCATCACGCCGATATAAGTACTGCCAAAGTCGTCCATCAATTCATTAACGCCCAGCTCTATCGGCACCAACACTCCGTCCTTGCGTTTGCCCACCACCTCTATCCGGCGGCCGATAATCACTCTCTCCTTACTATTATCCAAATGCCGGCTCAAATAGCCGTCGTGCTCGGAGTGATAAGGTTCCGGCATCAGCATCTTCACGTTTTGCCCCAATAACTCGTCTTCTTCGTAACCAAACAAATCGCCGATCGCATCGTTAACCAGTAACATAATTCCCTTGTTATCAATCAATACCACCGCATCGGACATAGTGCGCAGTACCGCCCTGGTTCTAGCCTCGCTGGTGACTAATGCCGCCTTGGCGCGTTTATTTTCGCTGACATCGCGCACCGTAGCCTGCAGCACAATTTCGTTTTCAATCTCGACCCGGCTGAGTTGTACTTCGGCGTGGAAAGTCTCGCCGTTTAACCGCCTATGTACCCATTCGAACGTCGTTGAACCTTCGGCAATCGCCAATTCGAGCTTTTCCTTAGCCACGTCGGCGGATGGACGGCCGTCGGCTTGCCGTTCCGGCGATAAGGTAGTCGGGGTTTGGGCCAGAAACTCTTGTTCGTCCCGGCAGGCGAACAGACTTAATGCGGCGGAATTACCCGATATAAACCCGCGCTCGGCAGTGAGGGTCATCAAAGCATCCCGCGAGGATTCGAATAAAGCCCGGTGCCGTTGCTCGCTGGATTGCAAGGTTTGCATGGCCCGTTTTTGCGCGGAAATATCCCGAATAAAGGCACTGAATTCGATGCTGTTTCCCAATTTATTCGGGGTGATGGCCAACTCAATCGGAAACTCGCTCCCATCGCGACGCAAGGCCAACACTTCGATACGCCGATTCAACACCTGCCCGTGGCCGGTGTCCAGAAAATACCGCAGGCCTTGCAGATGAGCTTCGCGGTAACGCGCAGGCACGATTAATTCGTGCAACAAAGATCCCACGGCCTCGGCGGCCGGCCAACCGAAAACCTGTTCGGCCTGCCGATTCCAACCTTGGACGCGCCCGTCGGCATCCATTTGCACCACGGCATCTAAAGCGGTATCGATGATACTGCGAATCCGGATTTCATCGTCGCGCCGTGCCTCCAGCAGTACCGAAAAACCGTCCGCCATTTCGTTAAAACTCTCGGCAATCTGACCGATCTCGTCGCGCACCGTCAGTTGCATTCTTTGCCGGAAATCGCCGCCGGCAAACGCTTGCGCGGTTTTCGCAAGACTGGCGATGCAACGGCTGACGGCCAGGTGGGCGCCAATCGCGAAATAAATTATCAGTAAAAATAAAAAACCCGGAATACCGACGCTCAGCGCCAGCGTGGTTTTTGCGGTCTTAATTCTGGCCTCGATCAACTCTTCGGTAGCCGGGATAAAACTATCGTAAATTTCCGAATAAGCCGCATTGAGCGCCAAGGTAACTGTCGAGAAAAAATATTCGGGATTAATATTGAACTTTTGCTGAAGGATTTCGGCTATGACATGTTGCGTAATTAGATTCGATGCATTGACGATATTCTCCCTGGTAACGGTCAAAATCGGGTGTAACTCCGATTTGTAGCGTTGAAAATCGTGGGTGGTCTCTTCAATAACCCTGATGCTGGTTTCGATTCTGTCCTTTATGACCAAAATATCGATCTTTTCCTGCTCGCTAATCTGCTTTTTGGCCAATATCCCCACGCCGTAACCGCGCAACTGCGCAATGCCTTCCAGCGCTGTCGGCATTTGCTCCGTTACCAACATAATCAAATGGTAGGAATCCAGATTGGCGTCAGTAACCAACAAGGATTCTTCACCGACAAGTTCCTCCAGTTCCAAGAGCTTTTGCACCAGACGGCTGTGTAAGCGGTAGTTTTCTTCGGCACCGTAAATCGCCGAATTTTGCCGCAGTTGCTCCCATTGGCTATTAATCTCGGCTAATGCCGCCGCGGTAGCCGAATCGCCCAACAAGGTTTGCCGCAAAGCCGATAATGACGCACCGACCTTGGTTTCCGCCCGATCGCGTTCGTCGCGTAAACCGTCTAAGCCGCGCAGCACCGCCACGGACAGACCCCGATGTTGCTGCACAAACTGCACGGTCTGGGTGATGTGCTTGATTTGCTCCAATCCGCGCAATTCTAGCTCCGATTCGACAATTACCCGGTTTAAGCTTTGATACAGGTTATAAAACACCACCAATACCGCCAACAGCGACAAAAAACCTATCACTACAAACTTCTTGCTGAAACTTAAACGGTTCATCAGCGCCACGGCGGGCGAAAACAAAGCTTGCACGGTAAATCCTCGGCTTTATTGTTGGATTATGGGTATAGACGGCTACTTAGCAGCTTGCAGCCGCCGATAGCAGCAAGGCTTTTTGCTTTTCGACAATTTGGTTCAAGCGTAACGCCAACCTGCTATCGGTTTCGAACAGGTTATCCATCTGCGAAGTTAATTCATCGACATAACCGTGCAGCAAAAACTCCTGATTGTCAGTCAAACCAAGGTGAATAAACGCAGCCTCCATATTCATTTTGTGCTGTTCGGCCAAATTCACCATCTGCGCATGATTGGTGTGCTGATTTTCTTCAATCTCGATCAATAAATCGGTCAACTCCTTCACGCCTTCCAAGCGCGCGTTGACTTCCCGCAAACGCATTTGCTCGCTGATCATCGCTTCCACACGAGCGCCGGCTCCTTCCGCAAGAATAGCCAGGTGGTCGCGCAAACGGCCGATGGCATCCTGATCTTCGACATCCAAGCCGGTTACCAACAACACCACATTCGAAAAATTGATCACCAAGCGATCGCCGGCCTGATAGATACGGCCCAATTTCGATACGTAGCTTAGAATCGACTTTTCCAGCGGCGTGCACACCGTTTCGGAACTAAAGTCGTACTCCTCGTCGCCGTTGGTCAATTTGACCAAGCCGTCAAGACCGTATTGCTGCAAGCTGTCGATCAACAAGGCCCCCAACTCCTCAAAGGTGGCACACTGGAATGAGGCTCGCAAAAACTGCAACACCGTACCGGTTTCTCCCAAACTGGACATGGCGGTAAATGCGGTTTTCTGGGCATAGGACAATTGGGATTTCAATTGCCGTTTCTGTTGCTCGGCTTCGATAGCCAACTCGACCTTGCGCAGCAACACGTCTTTTTTGGCATTTTTCGGAATGAAATCGTTTCCGCCCGCATCGAACGCCGTCAATAAAATCTCCAGATCGTCGTGCGCGGAAACGAACATGACCTGCACATCGTCGTTGCCGTCTTCGCGAATCTGCCGGCACACTTCGATACCGCTTTGCCCCGGCATTTCGATATCCAGCAAAATCAAATTCGGCGCCAAATCCATCGCCGCCAAACAGGCGGCACCATCGGCAAACTCGTGAATTTGATAATCGTGCCCTTGCAATTGATCGGTGATCACCAACCGCAATAGAGCATCGTCGTCCACTACAAAAATACAAAAAGGTTTATCGGACATATTGGTTCCTAGTTTGCTGAATTTGAAGCTGAAGCCATTTCGACCGCCGAGAAATTAAGGATAGCGCTTTACCCCATAAATTCTGCGTTAAATTATCTTAACAGCAGGAGGGATATTGCGGTCGGCTAACCGGAAGAACTGTGATCGCGACATCGGTTAAATCCTTGGTCTTGCGATAAGCAAGCACCGTTACTCAATCTGAGAGCTGAGCCGGTTGGCGGCAATCAACTGCTGTGCGCATTGGCGATACCCAAAGCCGCCCAATCGAAGGCCGGGCCTATATCCCATTTGTCGCTGCGAAAATTCACATGGCTGGCGATACCGGAATAATCCTGGAAATAATCCAGATCGCGCTCGAATTGTTTAGGTTTGGGCGGCAAGGTTTTCGGGATGGCAAACCGCCCGCATAAATCGTTCAGTAACAAGCGAATCGCTTGTACCTGCTGCGGCGGAAACGTGGCGAAGTACTGTTCGCCGCGGTAGCTGGTTTGCACATATTTATCGGTTTGACTTTTATCGCAGTATTGCGTGCCGAAAGGCTCGGTTTGACCCCGGCGCGGCGGCCACCAATTCAAAACCTCCGGCTTATCCGTCGCCGGCCGCAGCAGACCGACATTGGCAATTTCTATCGCGATCGAGCGTTGATCCAGCCGGCCGTTGAACCCTTTCACCCCAAGATGATAAGCCCACCGCGTTGGGTCGAACACTTCATAGACCGTACCGTCGACATCGACCAAATAAGCTGCGGCGATATGCTGGGCATCCCCCACCCAGGTATCGAATGCCGATTTGGCCGACGAACCGGCGGTAAAATGCAAAACAATCAGATCCTTTTTCGGCTTCTCGGTAAAAAATTGCCCGGCGGGCAAACGGAAACGGGAACGGTTGATCGCCAACCCGCCGCCGGACGCTGCCGAAGTTTGGACACGGCTTATCATCGTGTCGGTATCGGCATCGCTTTCGTTAGCCAGCGCCAGCGCCCGCGGATTCGGCCTATCGGTCGCACCCGCCCAGACAAAATTGCCGTCTTTATCCTGATACCAATAGCCATTGCCGGACACGCTATCGCCGGCGGTAAAGCTAACGATCTCCACCTTACTGCCAGCATCCAATACCCTTACCACGGGCGCTGCGACAGAGGCGCGAATTCGCAGGTTGGCCCGACTCAGCAGCACAATATGCTTGCCAGCCAAGCCATTGACCGCCGAATCGGGCAAAGCCGCCCGGATTATGCCGGCAATATCCACAACCGGACCCGGACAGCTTACCGACGCGCGGATGGCACTATGCGGCAATACATGCGCCGCATCCAGGTCTATAGCCCAGCGGTCGGCAATTTCTCTGATCAATCTCGAACAAGTGGCCGTTTGTTCGGCGCTAGGCTGGCCGAGCATAGGCGCTTCCAAGGCGACGCCAATCGAGAAAAAATTGGGATTGGTGTTGGGTCTTTGCTTGATGAAATCGGCGGAGGGATTGACCACCAAACCGGCGTGAAAGGCGGTGTCGGCTTCCTCGACATATTGGTGAATCTTACCGTTGTTACCTATGGCGTAATGCATCGACTGCAAGGCGTCCGGCCGGTTGTAAAGGATATCGGCCTCAGCCAGACTGCCGTCCGCTGAATGCAAGACGATGATTTCCGGCTTGAAACCGGCCGGGCGGCCGCTGCGAAAATTACCCTGAATACAGCCGATCCACTGCTTTTCCATACCGCCCCCTCAACCCAGCGCTTTCAGATCGCCGCGTTCGCCTTGCAGCGGGTTGGCGGCCGGCGGATTATCCGGGTTCTGCGGATCGGTCACGCTCTGCGTGGTTTGACGGATATTTTTTTGCTCCTCGTCCTTGCGCGCCAAACCCGAACGCAATTGCAATAGCTTACCCAGCGCGTTATACCAAAACGGCCCGCCCAGACTGAGTAAAAAAATCGACAAAACCAAACCGGGCAAACTCATCGACCGCCAATGCTTACGCCAGCTTTCCCAATCATTGGGCAAGCTGATCAAGCCCTGCTCCGCCAGAAAATTTAAATAAAACTTTTCTTTTTCCGGATCGACGGTTGGTTGGGATTGAGCACCCTCTTTCGCTGCCGCTTGATCGGGCTGTTGCTTCTTATCCTGCGCCTCGTCCGCCAACTTGGGCGCCAACTCCACAAAAGCCGACCGCATTTTCTCGTCCATGGACAATCGGTTGATCAAGTTCACCGTGTCCAATTGCAATGCAACTGCCACCAAAGCCGCGCTGATAACGCTGACCACGCGGGTAGTGGCGATAAATCTGACACTGACTCGGTCTATCAAATGGTCGAAATTCAAACAGATTTTTGCCAAAAACTGGCTGGAAGCTTCCTGCAATAGCGCATTCGTCACGCGCACATCGTGGGCCAACTCCGGATTGGACTTTTCAAACTGCAGCGCCAGCATCCGCACGTTTTTCAAGGTGTTGCCGGCATCGGCGATACCGTTGTCTTGCAGGACTAATCTCAACTTATCCAATAGATCGATTTGTTTGGCGACAATTTTCTCCAGTTGCTGGTACTGCCGTTTTTTGGCTTCGGCCTTTTCCTTCTTGATTTTGGCAAGCAAGGTTTCAATGCCCAGGCGCTTAAAAAACAGCGGATATTCCAGCAATTTGGTTTCCAGCGCTTCCGTGGCCTGGCCGACGTTAAAGGTTTTATTAGCCAATCTGGCTTTGATTTGCTCGAATTCAATTTTTATTGACACATCGTAGCAAGCCGCCAAATCCAAAAGGCTTTTGATGAATTCCTCGCGATGGATCACTTCGCCGAACTGAAAAAACTGCAGCCATTCCGGCAATCGGCAACGACAGCGGCCGCCGATAGTCCGCTGCATCAGAGTTAAGGCGGCGATGGCCTCGGCCTCCGCTCTGGAAAGCCTGGCATCCAGCAATTCCAACAAATCAGCCAGCCCAGTGCGCAAATTACGCCCGCGGCTGGCTAATAAATTCAGTATCCCCTGGCTGACCAAAGTCACCGCCATACTGACAATCAACATCACCACGGACAATCCCAGCAAAACATCCAAGGACTTCAACATCGGTCTTCTCCTTTGCAACATCGTCTTAGAAACGCCGCGGACGAAAGCTGTTTATGACAAGGCGTCCGGCGCTTCCGATAGCTTAGCCCAAATTGCCGCGTTTAAGCCTTGGGCTCCAGGGCCAAACGCTCCATCAGATAACATAAACAATCCTGGCGGATGACGCGCTC
>CAZGUM010000104.1:0-13947 GCA_964529085.1 uncultured Methylomonas sp.
CAAAAGCGTTGATGTTACCAGCTTGGCCGGGCAAGCTAAAGAACCTGAAATCGGCACACATAAAAAAGCCCGCCGAAGCGGGCTTTTTGCAGCGAGAATAAATTACAGTTTGGCCAATACTTTCGCTACTGTTTCGCCCATCGCCGCCGGCGTTGGCGAGATGATCACGCCCAAGTCTTTCAGCATTTCGACTTTTTCCGCGGCAGACTCGCCAACCGAGGAAATAATCGCCCCGGCATGCCCCATGCGCCGGCCTTTGGGTGCGGTTAATCCGGCGATATAAGCCACCACCGGCTTAGTCATGTGTTCTTTCGCGAAGATACCGGCTTCCACTTCTTGCGGGCCGCCGATCTCGCCTATCATCACCACGACTTTGGTTTCCGGATCTTGTTCGAACTTTTCCAGAATGTCGCGGTGCGAGCTGCCGTTAATCGGGTCGCCGCCGATACCGACCGAAGTCGATACGCCGATGCCCAGCGCTTTCATTTGATCGGCAGCTTCATAGCCCAAAGTGCCGGAACGGCCGACGATACCGACATTGCCCGGTATGTAAATGTGCCCCGGCATGATGCCCAGCATGGATTTACCCGGACTGATGGTGCCGGCGCAGTTGGGGCCGGTCAGCACCATGCGTTTCTCCTTGGGGAATTTGCTCAGGAAGATTTTAACTTTCATCATGTCCTGGGTCGGAATACCGTCGGTAATCGACACGCAATATTTGATGCCGGCTTCGGCGGCTTCCATGATCGAGTCGGCCGCATAAGCGGGCGGCACGAACACAATGCTGGCTTCCGCGCCGGCTTGTTCCACGGCTTCCTTTACGGTATTGAATACCGGACGGTCCAAGTGGGTTTGGCCGCCCTTGCCCGGCGTAATACCGCCAACGACATTAGAGCCGTAGTCGATCATTTCCTGGGCGTGGAAGCTGCCTATCTTGCCGGTGAAACCTTGAACGATGATGCGGGTTTGTTTATCGATAAAAATTGCCATTTGAATTCCTTTACCTTGCGCGCCTTACAGAGATGTAACAGTGTCGCGTGAAGCGGGGGGCTGGTAGCGACCGGCGACTACTTCGTTACGTGCTTGTACCGCTTTCTCGGCGGCTTCCGCCAAGGTGTCCGCCGTGATGATAGGCAAACCGCTCTCTTCAATGATTTTGCGACCTTCCTCGACATTGGTACCGGACAAACGCACGACCAGCGGCACTTGCATATCGATTTTTTTCACAGCATGCACCACACCCTCTGCAATCCAGTCGCAACGGTTGATACCGGCAAAGATGTTAACCAGCATGGCTTTGACGTTTTTGTCCTGCAATACCATCCTAAAGGCTTTTTCGGTACGTTCTGCGGAAGCGCCGCCGCCCACGTCCAGGAAATTGGCCGGCTCGCCGCCCGCCAGTTTGATCATGTCCATCGTCGCCATCGCCAGACCGGCGCCATTGATCATGCACCCAATGTCGCCGTCCAGTCCGACGTAACTCAAGCCGCGGTCAGCAGCCGCCATTTCCCGAGGATCTTCCTGCGACTTGTCGCGCAACTCCGATATTTTTTGCCGGCGGAACAAGGCGTTATCGTCGAAGCCCATTTTCGCGTCCAGTGCGATCAATTCATCGTGGCCGGTGATGACTAGCGGATTGATTTCGACCATATTGGCATCCAATTCGCGCATGGCACGGTAGCAACCTTGAATCAGTTTCACCGCTTGCGGGATCAGATCGGCGTGCAGGCCCAAGGCAAACGCCATTTCCCGAGCCTGGAAGTCCTGTAGACCTACAGCAGGTTCGATATAGATTTTTTTGATCGCATCCGGGTTATTCTCCGCCAGATCTTCGATTTCCATACCACCTTGCGCGGAACCGACCATGACGATACGCTCCTGAGCGCGATCGATCAGCAGGCTGAAATACAATTCCTTCGCAATATCGGTACCGGCCTCGACATAGAGGCGCAAGCATTGCTTACCGGCCGGACCGGTTTGGTGGGTCACCAATTTTTTACCCAGTAAAGACTCAGCAGCATCGCTGACTTCGTCGTGGGTTTTGCAAATCTTGATACCGCCGGCCTTGCCACGCGCCCCGGAATGGATCTGCGCCTTAACCACCCAGACGTGACCGCCGATTTCGCGGGCGCGTTGCACCGCATCTTCCGGGCTGTAGGCCAGACCGCCATCGGCTATTTTTACGCCGTAGTCGGCCAATAGCTGCTTTGCTTGGTACTCATGAATGTCCATGGACTCTCTCGTGATTTTTGAAATGTAGGTTGGGTTAGGCGTCAGCCGTAACCCAACACGAAGGCATTAAATGTTGGGTTACGCTACGCTTTTACGCCCGTAGGGTGAACCCAACCTACATAATTTTTATCGGGTTTTCGCGGCAATCGCCTCGGCGGCACGGACGATATTATTAGCCATCCGTTCGGAAGCGGCATCGATCAAGCGACCGTCCAGCGCAGCAGCGCCTTTGCCTTGGGCGGCGGCTTCCTGCAACGCAACCAGGATGCGTTTGGCTTTTTCGACTTCGGCGGCCGGCGGGGTGAATACTTCGTTGGCCAAAGCAATTTGCGAGGGATGAATCGCCCATTTGCCTTCGCAACCCAATGCGGCGGCACGGCGGGCGCCGGCTTTGTAACCTTCGGGGTCTTTGATGTCGCCGAATGGGCCGTCGATAGGACGCAGGCCATAAGCACGGCAAGCCACCGTCATACGGCTGATCGCCGCATGCCATTGGTCGCCGGGGTAATCGGGATTCAGACCGCCGATGTTGACGGTACGTGCCCGGTTGCTGGCGGCATAATCGGCAACGCCAAAATGCAAGGCTTCCACCCGGCCGCCGATGGCGCCTTGCTTGGCGATGTCTTCAACGTTGGCCATGCCCAGAGCGGTTTCGATTAGGCATTCGATACCGATTTTGTTTTTCAGGCCTTCCTGCATTTCCAGTTGGGTCAACATCGCGTCCACCATATAAACGTCACCATAGACGCCGACTTTAGGAATCAACAGCGTGTCGATTTTGGCGCCGGCCTGTTCGACCAGGTCGACCACGTCGCGCACCATGTACTGGGTATCCAGACCGTTGATGCGCACCGACAGGGTGATACCGTTACCTTTCCAGTCCAGATCGTTGATAGCCTGAATCACGTTTTTTCGCGCTTGCAGTTTATCGTCGGGAGCAACTGCATCTTCCAGATCGAGAAATACAAAGTCCACACCGCTTTTCAGGGCTTTTTCGAACATTTCCGGGCTGGAACCCGGTACCGCCAATTCGCAACGTTGCACGCGTTGGGCATTGGCTTCGTAAAGTGTGTGACTCATTTATGTTTCCTTCGGTTGGTTGGCCGGCCAAGAAGCCGCGCCGAGCATGGATTAAAGAACACGTCATTTTACTTTCAGAGCCTGCAATGTCAATTGCGCTTGTCTGCTTCGCAGCCGGTTCGAGCCGGTAAACGACTTGCCGAATCCCGGCTAATGTGGCACCATCCCGCGATTTTCACCGATTCATTCAATATCACCGATCTAGGAGAAACCAGATGGCAGGTCGCAATCACCTTTTTGTTCCAGGGCCAACCAATACCCCTCATGAAATTCTGAGCGCGATGCATGTGCCGATGGAAGATCACCGCTCGCCGATTTTCCCCAAACTGCTGAGCCCCATTCTGGAAGATCTGAAAAAAGTGTTCCGCACCGAGACCGGCCAATGCTTCGTGTTTCCCGCCACCGGTACCGCTGGCTGGGAAGTGGCGATGACCAACTGTTTGAACCAGGGCGACAAGGTTTTGATTTACCGTTTCGGTCAGTTCGGCCACCTGTGGGCGGAAGCCTCCAGAAAGCTGGGCTTTGACGTGGAAATCCACCAAGTCGAATGGGGTAAGGGCATTCCTTTGGATCATCTGGAAGCGCGCCTGAAAGAAGACAAAAACCACGAAATCAAAGCGATTCTGGCAACACATAATGAAACTTCAACCGGTGTAACCAGCGACATCCCAGGTGTGCGCAAAACGCTGGACGCGGCCAGCCATCCTGCCCTGCTCTTCGTTGATGGCGTCAGCTCCATCGGTAGCCTGGATTTCCGTCAAGACGAATGGGGCGTGGACGCCAGCATCGCCGGATCGCAAAAAGGCTTTATGTTGCCGGCCGGATTGGCGATTCTGGGCTTTAGCCAAAAAGCGCTGGCTGCTATCGATAACAGCAATTTTCCGCGTTCTTTCTTTTCGTTGAAAGATATGGCTGCATCGAATAAAGACGGCTACACCCCATATACACCCTCTACCCCAATGCTGTATGGCCTGCGTAAAGCGCTGGAATTGTTGCTGGAAGAAGGCATGGAAAAAGTTTATGCCCGCCACCACCGCTTGGGTGAAGGCGTGCGCCGCGCGGTTGCGGCCTGGGGTTTGCAAACCTGCGCGCAAACAGGTTGGGATTCCGATACCGTCACCGCAATCGTGGTACCCGCCGACAAGGATGCCCGCCACGTCATTAGCACCGCTTACAACAAATACAACATCTCGCTGGGCGCCGGTCTAAGCGAAGTGGCCGGCAAAGTGTTCCGCATCGGTCATGTCGGCGATATGAATGACGTTTCCTTACTGGGTGCAATTGCCGGCGTGGAAATGGCTATGCTTGATAACGGCTTCGACATTAAACCAGGCAGCGGCGTGGCTGCGGCTATCGAATACTACCGCTCGACAGCAAAATAACGCCCGCGTAACGGGGCTGGCGAGTTTAAGCTTGCCAGCCCCAATCATGAGATCTAACCGCGATTCTTTCGCTAATTGGCTTGATCGCCCTCACCTCCTACATGCGATACAGTTTCCGTTTGCCACGCCTAAAATCGCAAGACGGGCCTATCGATCTGCACGAATAGCACCAAAAACACTCGTCTGTTGCACCAAAATACCTCAAAAACTCCGTCTTTCAGCATCAAAAAACGACCAGAAAAATCCTAACCCTCTAAATTAAATAGCTTTATTAGAAGCGGCCTTATATTTGCTGCAAATAATCTCGAGTTATATTTTCATTCCATAGCGAGGAAGAAAATCATGAGACACAGCCTGTTACTACTTGCATTACTGGCCGAGCCTGCTCATGCGGAACTCGATGAGCGGAATCCTACCGAAACCCATAGCCTAACTTTGCTAAACGCCAGTCAGGCACCGAGTTCGGACCTGTTCAAACAAGCACTATGCTGGCAATCCTCCAATGCTACCGGCAAGCATAGCGGCGGCGATATTGAGAATTGCCTGGCCATGGCCACTCCCAACCATTTATCGAACCGGCAAAATTACAACGAGATTGACTACGACCGATCGGTGAATTGGTCGGTAATCAATTATCCCGCCATCAGTAGCGGGGCTTGGTCGTTTATCCCCGACATCGGCTATCAATTGCTACTGGAAAAAGCGGCCGACGAACACCCGAGCATGCAGATCGGCGTTGCGGCTGGTGACAGGAGTTTATCGTCTATGCCGCTAGCCACGCTCACTTGGTTTGTATTAGGTTGCATACTGGGTACGCTGGCGATGATACGGAGACGCCGAGCGAAGCCGGCAATCGCGACTGATTAACAATTTTTTACCGGGTATTTGCGCTTCGAATTTCAATTCTTTATAGTCCCCAATGCCGGCGGCTGATTCAGCGCCGGCATTTTCAGGGGATCCGCCGACTATCTCCCGATCATTAGACGATAAGCGTTGGGAGATGCGAACATGGTAAAAACCTTATATCAACTGTTAAACATTCCCGAGTCCGCCAACGATCAGCAAATTCATCGCGCGTTCAAGGATATGGAACGACATTGGGCAAATCGCGAAGACGATTCCGCGCTCGATACGCTGAACCGGGCGCGCGAAGCCTTTGTAATCCTATCCAATACGAGTCGGCGCATCGCCTATGATCGTAAACTGGCTGCCAGCCGTATACAGCCCGTTGAAATTGAATCTCGCCGCAATTTCGCGGCTCCTTGGTTGCAAAGAACGGCTATTGCCCTCCTATTACTGTTTCCGATAGCGTCGTGGATTTATCACAATAACGAACAAAGCAAACAACAAGCCGAACGCGAGCAGATTCAGACCGCCCAGTTGCTTGCCGCCACCGAGGCTATAAAAAGCCGACAAGAACAATTGCTGCACGATAATCAGCAAATAGCCGCCCAGCAACAACAAGAGCAAGAAGCAAAACGCCAGGAAAATGAGCTTCGACTCAGCCAGCAACAGTTGGACGACACCAAATTGCTAAGCCAGCAGCAATTGCAAAATCAGGCGCGCAACCTGGATTTATTGGAAAAACATCTGAACATAGAAGCGCGCGATCAGGAACAAAACCTCGCCGAACGCAAACTCGAACTGCAATATCAAAAACCGGCCATGGCGATGGCCTTGCAAGAACAGCAAGACCAACACTTAACGCTACAACGGCAAAGGTCTTTACAGCAGCACGATCAAAACATCGCCAGCATTAATAGCCTGCGCGCCGCCCGATTGAGGGCTTATGACCGTGACCACGGCAGCGGCGGGATCACCCGTTCCAATCCGGCCGTCGATCCTTGACGAGCCCAGTTTAAGCTTAAACGCGAACAGTGTTTTTACGATAGGTAATCCGATGAGCAAACCCAAAGTCCTGCTTAGCCGCCGCTGGCCGGCGGGCGTCGAAACTAAATTGCAAGCGCTTTACGATGTCGCGCTGAATGCCGACGACCACCCTTTCAGCGCCGATGAATTTAAAGCCGCGCTGCAAAATTACGATGCGGTATGTCCCAGCGTTTGCGATTCGCTGCCGGCCGAGGTGCTGAATGTCGCAAATAAGCGCTGCAAAATTCTGGGTAATTTTGGCGTGGGTTATAACCATATCGATATTGCCGCCGCCAAACAGCAAGGCCTGATCGTTACCAACACCCCTGGCGTATTGACGCAAAGCACCGCCGATATCGCGATGACCTTACTACTGATGTCCGCGCGCCGAGGCGCCGAGGGCGACAGATTGGTGCGCGCCGGCGCCTGGACCGGCTGGTGCCCGACACATATGATGAGCAGCGACGTCACCGGCGCCACCCTGGGATTAGTCGGCTTCGGCCGCATCGCCCAAGCCATGGCGCGGAAAGCCCATCATGGCTTCGGCATGAAGATTCTGTACCTCAAACCCAGCCCGGCGGAACAAGCCATCGTCGACGAGTTAAAGGCGGTGCGCTGCAATACTTTGGAAGAGCTGTTACCGAATTGCGATTACGTGTCCTTGCATTGCCCGGGCGGCAACGAGACACGACATCTGATTAACGAACGGAGCTTAAAATTAATGAAACCGACTGCGCATTTAATTAATACCGCGCGCGGCGATGTAGTGGACAGCAAGGCCCTAATCAAAGCCTTGCAAGAAAAACGTATTGCCGGCGCCGGTCTGGATGTTTACGAAGGCGAACCGGATATAGATCCCGGCTTTTTGACACTGGACAATGCCTCCCTACTCCCCCACCTAGGCAGCGCCACAATTTCGACGCGCACGGCGATGGGCGAAAAGGTGCTCGAAAACCTGGCCGCGTTTTTCAGCGGCAAAGCCCTGCCCGATCGCGTGGCTTAGGTTCGAACAAATTTTACTGCGACCATCCTTTAGCACTAGCAGTGAATTTAGCCTCCAGTTTTTGATCGAGTCCTGATGCATCGGCTGCACGTTTTTTCATCTTTAAAATACCCAACAACCCTGCCAAAAACGACCAAACGGCTGCCGGCAACGGAACCGGCGAGGCTTGTAAATGAGCATCGATAACCACATCGGCATAAAGACCCTCGAACGCGCCAGCCGCTAAGCTAAAGTTAAACAGGCCGGATGTACCGGATTTCAACACATTCGGCGCAATAAACGCCGCATCCGCACTATCGTATCCCGACAATAACAGGCCATCTTCATTAAAATAATCGACGGTCACGCTGCTAAAGCCGTTCTCGCCGCCGATGCCGGCATGCAACTCATAATCGAAATGCGCGCTGATCGTATAGACGTCGGTCCCTGTGTTTTGGAATGTCAAACCATACCAGCCCAAATGATGAGAATCGATAGATCCGTTCGACACGATGCCGCTAACGGTAAAGGTTTTAGAAAATCCGCCGGCTTGAGCAATTGCCGGATTATTAGCCTTCACCTGCCCGTCGCCGACAATACCGACCAGGGAATAATCGCCGCCGGCATAACCGGGCGCGTCAATTTGATCGAAGGTTCCGAGTATTTCCAGCCCCGTCAAACTACCCGGATTAGTCTGATTTTCGATACCATCGATAACAAAAGTTAAGGCAGCCGAGCTGTTAAAGGTGCTGCTGGCAAGTGCCCCCCCGGACCCGAGCAGACCGAAACCCAACGCCAAGAAAGTCGTCTTGGTTTGTTTGGTAAAAACATTCATAAACCTATCCTTTTAGATATTTGGAGGCGCTCGCGGGCAAAGTCAACTTTATCCCGCGCAGTCCATCCTCCCAGTTTTGTTTGAAATCGCCGCTCTTCCTCGGGCTGATCCACCGTAAAGAGAGGACCGGCAACTTAGAAATCGCTACTGCAACAGTCGCTCGAAAGGCAGCACCGGATCAACTGTACCGTTCGCGCCAACCGCCGGCACCACGAGCGTTTCGTCTTTTGCAAGATCTGCGTGTAACGGATTGCCCGGCGTGACGAATTGCTCATCGCCAATCTGGCCATGCGGCACCAGGACCTCGGGGTGATCGAACGGCGCCTTTTGATAACGCACACGTTCGTCGGTAAACGATTTTAAATAAGCAATAAGGTCGGCGCGGTTGGCTGGCGAATTCACCGACGAAGAAATACCACTAACTTGAAAATGCAGATTTTCGTTGTAGAAGTTGCCTTGCCGCGCATAAAACTCCAGCACCTGCTCCAAGGTTGCCATGCTGCCGTTGTGCATGTAAGGCCCGGTCAACTCGATATTGCGCAGGGTAGGCACCTTAAACGCGGCCTTGGTGGCAAACGCCATTTTCGGCCCCGACACTCCGGCCCGTGCGACCGCCACGCTAGGAATGAAGGCTGTCGCCGGGTCGGCGCAATTTTGATTACGCAATGTCCCTTCTCGACTACCATCGGCAATCAAGCCGTCGGCCGTTGTGAAGTAATAAAATTCCGGAGAATCCGTTTGTATGGCCAGACTGGCAATGAAATCGCAGGACCGCACATTTTTAACAGCGGCATCATGAACGCCAGCGGCGTTATCCAACAAGTAATCGATATATTGCGCGCTGAACGACAACGGATTCCCAAAATCGTCAACGCCGCCTATACCAGGATCCGCATTCGGATCGCCGACGGCAGTGTTCACAAATCCTAAATCCATCAATACTGGCGTAATATCCACATTGTAGTCGCGGGTCACCACGTTCACATATTGCGTCATACCCGCGGCCTTGGCGGCATATCCCGGCCCAAAGGCGTTCGGGCCGTAAGCTATCGGCGTGGCGGGCGGTCCGAATGTGGCTCCGGCGGTCGGCGTCAACAAGGCGGCATTAGTGGCAACGGCCGCCAGACTCATGCTAGGCCCGGTATGACAGAGATTACAGTGGTTATTGAAAAACAGATTGCCGCCCCGCGTTAATTGGGCCCGCTTTGCCGCAGTCTCGGCAGGCGTCGCACCAACCACATTGGTCCACGTCGGACGTAAATTCGCATCCAATGGGCTTAAATCGAAAGGCGATTGGTCTGAGATCAAGGTTGACTGATAAAGCTGCAAAGCCAAACCAAAAAACATGGAAAAATTCGCTTCCATCTGGTTGTAAGGCGTTTGGCCGGCAGGCGCGCCAAACGGACCTATACCGCTAAATGCCCAATATTTCTGGTTAAACGCCTGGGTAATCAGATTTTTGTATGTTGTATTCAAACCGTTTTTTAAACTGCCTACGGTACTTGCACTCAACGGCCCCAAAACGCTGTCTTCGTTATGTACTTTCTGATTTTGCAAAGGCTGACGCAATAACAATTTACGCCCGACATCCTGCCACTTGCGTTGCCTGCAACTCATTTCGGTGTCGCTCAGTCCAGGGCCGGTCGCCAGCGAAGCCAGCGATGAATTTTCTAAATGCAGTTTTTGTTTGGACACAGTTCGGGCATTGACCTTAACCCAAACGCCGGCACCAGGATCGCGCTCGCCCCAGGGGCTACTGCCGTTAAATATATTATTGGCGCGACCGTCCCAAAAATTCCGGTGATTGAAAACCGCATTTATCACAGTCGGCGCATTTCTAGGTTCCACCCGGCGCGTACCTACGCCGTTCACGTGAAACACCGAATCGGCGCTTCGGCTACATTCGTCGTCGTTGCCAGTGAACCGCGGGGCATTTAAGAATTGGCCGCTGAATGTCCCCGAAGATGCAACCACATCGTCGGTTGTAAAATCGATGGCGCTGAATTTATCCGTGGGATCGGTAAAACGATGCAAGGGAAAATCGGCCGCGCTGAGCGCGTGATTCGGCCCCCCGCTACCGGAACGTAAGGTGTCGAACGTTTGTCCACTTGGAAGCGCGCTTTTTGCGCCGGGATTAATCTGGTTTTTGATGCGGCCGTCGGCGCCGGCATGAAAATGACAGGAACCGCAAGCCATACCGTCGCTACCGACATTCACATCCCAAAACAAAGCCTTACCTAACGCTATGGCAGCCGTTTTATTGATCACGATAGGATCGGCACCATCCAAAAGACCCGGAACTGGCGGTACCGGCACATTGTGCAACGATACCGGCACGGGGCCATGCGCAAATACCGGTAACGTCGGGAACAATCCGCACAGTAGCACTAAGAGTTTGAACTTCAATTTCATCATTTACCTCTTGGGGGGTAAGCAGGCAGCATTTCGAACTCGTGAATTTCTCGACGCCGTTTAACATATCCAGTCTAACGCTCCGTGCCGCCTCCCTAACGGAAAGCTCGGCGTTTGGGATGCGTTCGAATTTGCAGAAAGGGGGCAAACCTAATGTTTGCCCCTGGATTAGGCGACTCAGATTTTCCTGCGCCCGAAGCCCACCATGCCAAGCACAGCGGAACCGAACAGCCAGACCGCTCCTGGGACAGGTACGGTCGTCAAACCATTATTGCTGATTGTCAACTTATAGGCTTGTGGCGCGGCCGCACTGCAATTTTGCCCATTTGCATTATCATCCGCGCAAGCGCCGGCCCAACCGATCAAGTAATAGCCCGCCTTTAAGCCTGTCAAGCTCAAAGCGGCATTCCCCACACTCAAAGTGGCAAAACCAGTGTAAACGTATGGCGAAGAACCGTTGACATTGGTCAAAGCCTGACCGTTGAGCGGATCGCCGGCCCCGCCACCATATTGACCGATATTGGTCGGATTGCTGGCCCCAGCCAATCGGCCCTGAACTTTATCGCCGTCGCCGTTGGTAAACGAATAGCCAGCATTCGCATAACCGATCCAGCCATCGTGACCGTCGACCAGGTTTCCGCCACCGCCCGAGCCTAGCCAGCCATTGCTCCCAAAACTCGGATCGACGGCTTCTCTATCAAAGCCCGCTACGCCGCCATCATGAGCGCCGCGTACTTGACTCCATTCATGACCGTAACCGCTACCGGTGGCGGCACCCGTAACTAGCGGATTCGTCCCACTGGTCCAAATAGAGAAAGCAGGTGAATTCATCGGCGCAACCGGATTTAATGCAGCACCCGTGGTAACTCCTGTTTTGGCCTGCAAATCCACCGTCACGTCAAAACGCGCACCGCTTGCTATATCCGCAGCATTGCCGACTTGAAATATCCTGAATGCTGCGGTGTGCGTCCAACCATAATTGAAATTCGTGCCGTAGTCGGACCAAGCCCTTTTCGGCGCTAGGTTGGTGGCCGGGATACCCGATAACGATTGCAAAATATCCGTACTGCCTGCGGTCAATACCGGTAGCGTAGCGGGGCTGATCGCCGCGGCTTGACTGGAATAGCCGGCCATAGCCGACACGCCCAATATTGCCAGGATGGATTTACGCAATTTATTTTTTTGCATGCCTATCATTTACTTGCCTCATATGATGTTAGAACTTTCAGTAGATCATTCCCTTAGGGGCGATCAGGCGCTCTTTGAGGCAAGACCCCTGATTTTCCGCATCCTCCTCACGGCAGGTTTGGCTTTTTCCCGGCAATGACAACTACGCTTTCAATCGCAACAACACAAAAGCAAACATCATGCCTATTTATATTTATTAAAAATCAATAACTTAGATAAACACATAATTAAACTATGTTATTTTTCATCTCTGAGCATTTCTTTTTCAATACCTTCACGTAAAAACGCATTCAACACGGCATATGTATCTGAACGAAAAAACCCAGCAAAATGAGAAAGATATGTCAGCATGTGACTGATAAGCGATTGAATAAAATGGATTTTTGCTTTCTGACAAGCATTTATTCACATAATGTAATCGGATATTCGCTAGGGATTCTGACAACAGATGCCAATAACTGCCGAACCAACCTGAGGCGCGAAGCCTATAACCAAATCCAGCTGGCAAGCGCCCTATAACTGAATACAGAGCTTTTCCAGTGATTTAAGGACACACTCGAGAATGCGCTAGCACTTGAATAGACAGCGAAATCCGGGCTTTTAGACTGAATTTGACGGTACAAAATGTATTCCTTGGCAAGCGCATCTCCTGATAGCAGCCAATCCTTACAAATCGCCGAAAATCGACAACATCCGGTGATTTCCCGCACTAATACGGCATATCACGCATTTGCCCCATAAAAAGAAAGAGTTTAATTTAGCGTCCTTTCAAAGACAGAAGCTTTGTTGATTAAGCGCACTCTAAAAATCCAACAATGCTTTGATTTATAATGACTTTTACAATATCCCACCATAAACTTTCGGGCATAAAAAAAGCCGGGTGGCGAAAATCACCACCCGGCTTAATCAATCTAACACTTAAACACTAACCGCTGCTTTACGACGGCCCGTGTACAACAGCCCCAACAACGCACTGGTCATCATCCATACGGAAGCTGGCAACGGTACCGCTGCGGGAGTACCCGAGGAAGGAACAACAGGGCGAATGTCAAAAGCGTACAAAAAATGAGAGTCCGCTTTGCTAGGTGTCGTAGTGTTGGCAAAAACCAACTCATACCCTGTGGCACTGCCAGTCACTTTAACTGCCGCCTTCCAAACAGACCCTGAAAGCCAAGCGATTTGAAAGTAATTTGACCCAGAAAGTTGACCACTAAATGATCCAGCGCTAACATTAAAGTTAGAGCCGTTAGGTGTAAACACCACATCTCCAACACCCTTGAATTTTACGACAGGTGAATCGTTATTTAGATCAGCATTGTCGTCAAAAATACCGAAAACATCAGTCGACGGTGACGGGAACGATGCAGTGGTTAATGACAGAAAATTGCTGCCTCCATCCGTCGGCGCCCAAATACTGGCAAAGCAAGTAGATGAAACGGCGAACAAACAAACAGCAAGCCATGTTTTTAAAGATAAAATCGGTTTCATTGATTTCGCCCAATTTACAAGTTAACGTTAACAAACGACCATCCTTTTGGTCGTCTTATAGTATAAACATCGAATACAGAGCAGGGGGAGCGGTTTTAACAAAAATCCCGCATTAGCTCGACATCTATCTAACAAAAACCCTGCCAACTTCGTTAATATCATAATTTCAATAAGTTACCAAATTTAGGACGCGACACTTGTAAATTTTACCGACAGAATTCGAGCGAATTTCGCAGTTATCGGTAAAAAATCACCAACTTGGCGCGTTAAAGCCGGGCGGATTTGCATCGCGCATAAAAAAGCCGGGAGTAACGGAAACCGCTCCCCCCGGCTCAATCAATGCCTAAATCAATTAGGCATTAACTACAGCTTTACGGCGTCCTGTGTAGAGCAAACCCAACAGAGCGCTAGTCATCATCCATACAGAAGCAGGGAGAGGCACTGCCGTTATCGGGCTTTCAACCGCTTGAATTCCAGCC
>CAZGUM010000105.1:0-3092 GCA_964529085.1 uncultured Methylomonas sp.
GCCGGACAGCGTTTTTTACTGAATCTCCCAGGGATAGCCAGGATGTTAGTGGCCGATGGACGCGAAATATCGGTGCAGCCGGCGCCGGGCGTTACAGAGTCAGATGTTGTACCCTTCATCCTGTCAACCGGCTTTGCCGCCATCCTGCACCAGCGCGGCGTTCTGGCATTACACGCCGCCACGGTTGCATGGGAAGGACGCGCCATCGGCTTGTGCGGCCCGACCGGGACCGGTAAATCCACCTTGGCGGCAGCACTGTGCCGGAGCGGCGGCTCCTTCGTCGGCGACGACATCGCGGCGGTCAGGTTTGACGAAGCAGGTGTGCCGATGGTTGTGCCCGATGGCCGCCAGCACCGGCTGTGGGCCGACGCCGTCGATCACCTCGGCCTAGGACCACTGCAAGGTGCTCCGGTCCGGGAGCGATTGCAAAAATTCCACGTCACGCCATCCGGGTATGAAGCGGGTGGCGAGCCTCAGCCGATGCCTTTGGCGGTAGTGTTGCTGCTGCGCACACGAGAGCCGATAGAGCCGCCGGCTCCGCCGAAAATAACCCGGTTGGATTTGACGGATGCCGCACCGCTGTTGCGGGGAGAGGTTTTCAGAGGTGTCCTAGCCCAGCGGATGGCGCGCGATGCCGAACTGTTCGGTCAGATTGCCGCCTTGTTGGGAGGAACGCGGGTGTTTCTGCTGGAGCGGACGCTAGGGCTCGAACAGCTTCCCGCTACCGTGGCCGCCGTGACCAAACTGATGGAGACGCCGGCCTGATGGCGGGAGTGGTCTGGTTGGCCTCTTATCCCAAGTCGGGCAATACCTGGGTACGCCTGTTGCTGGCCAACCTGCTATCCGGCAAAAACCAGGCAGTGGATATTAACCGGATTGCGGTGAATGCTCGCAGTATCGTCAACCGCCTTCATGTCGAAGACCTGACGCTAATCGATACGAATCTTTTAAGCAAAGAGGAAACGTATCCGTTGCGTCCGTTGCTCGCTGACTTTATTGCCGAGCAAGCGGCGGCGGAAAACAATGACGTATTCGTCAAACTGCATGACGCTTACCTTCGATTGCATGACGGCACCCCCTTAACGGGTAAGGCTGCGGCCCGCGCGTTGTATTTTGTGCGAGATCCCCGCGATGTAGCGATATCCTTATCTTTTCACAGCGGTTTTTCAATCGATACTGCAATAGAGAGGTTGCTTTCCGCCGACACGCGAATGGGCGGCAAGTTGGGCACGGAACGCGCGCAATTGCCGCAACCGCTGCTTGATTGGAGCAGTCATGTGCGGAGCTGGACCCGCCAGCACGACGTGCCGGTTCACGTCTGCCGCTACGAAGATTTGCGGGCCGACACTGCGGAGGTTTTCAGCCGTATTCTGGACTTTTTGCAGATAGAGGCATCGCAAGAGACCGTGGAACAAGCTGTGAGATTTGCCGATTTCACCGAATTGCAGCAACAGGAGGCGGAAAAGGGTTTCCGCGAACGGCAAGCTATATCGACGGCGCCGTTTTTCCGCTCCGGCCGCGTCGGCGAATGGGCCGATGCGCTAACAGCCGAACAAGCAGCCGCTATCGCCGCCGCTCACGGCGAGGTGATGGCGGAATTTGGCTATTTGTGAATTCTCTCTTCCTCCCCTATGTAAAAAATGACCATGGTGGGACCGTATACAACAAAACAATAGAAGGACGAACCATGACAGAGGCCTATCCTGTGCTGAACAGTACTTTGCGCCGTAGCGACGAGGCGTTATCCGCGAAAGTGGGTGACGAATTGCTGATGATGAGCGTGCAAAAAGGTACCTACTTCAACCTGAACGATGTCGGTACGCGCATTTGGGAACTGCTGGCCGAGCCGATCACTCTCGATAGCCTGGTGGCGGCGTTGACTGCCGAGTACGAAGTGGATGCCGATACCGCTCGGCGGGAAGTGGAAAGCTTCTTGGTTGCCTTGCGCGAACGCGACCTGCTCGACAACTAGCATTATCCGTGTTGTTCCAGGAAAGCGATGAATTGCAAGGTGCGTAGTAGGGTGTGGGCCTGACTGAAATCAGCGTATTTACCGATACCGACATCCAGTAGCTTTGCCAAATCGGCCGCCGGCGGCAGCGAGCGTAATCTCGCTTCAACCTCATCAAGATCGAAAAATTCGCAGATTTGGGGAGAGCCTCGCCACTCCACCAAACGCTGCAATAATAACGATCGTTGACTTACCACATAAAGCGGCATCACGCCAATCAGATCGAGCTTGGACTGTTTCCAGCACAATTCATTCGGTAACACGCCGGACATTGCATCGCGGAACACCCGCCGCGACCAGCCTTCGCGCAGGAAAAGTTCGCTGGGTAGCGACAACGCAAACTCCACCACCCGGCGATCCAGCAAGGGAAAGGTGGTACTCATCCCGTAACGCGCGCTAAGTAGTGCCCATTGTTCGATTCTTCGAAGCAAGCCGGGGCGGGTCAATAGATTGAAGCGGATACGGCGGGCATCGGGCGGTAGGGCGGGAACGGACAGGTTGTGTCCGAACACTATATGCGGTTGCAGCATGCCGACCGCCAACTTTGAAAACGATGGCAACGCTTCCCGTCCCGCTAACCGTCCGACCCGCGCATGGAGCCGTCCCGACCATAGATAGGGTACTATCTCGCTCCATGCCGTCCGCGCCACCGACTTTTGCCGCTGAGCTGCCATTGCTCGCAACTCCCTTGTCAAATAGCCCCAGTGCCCCGCCAGCAGCGCCTCGGCCAATACGCCATGGTGATTGTAGCTGGCTCCTTCGTCGCCGCCCCAGCCCGAAATCAAGGTTTGCGCGCCGAGCGTAGCGGCATCGGCCATAATCCGTACTTCCGGAAAGCCTGGGTCGGCGGGGAAAAGCTGGTCTTCATCCATCTGCGGCAGAACGCAGGCCAGGGGATCCTCGGCTTGTATCGGAAACCACATCATGTCCGGCTCTTGCCGCAATACCGGGGCGATGAATTGGCCCGCGCCGCCAAATACGTGTTCGTTAAAAGGCGTTGGGAGCAAGGAATAGGCCAGCAGATCACGTCCAAGCGGGCGCAGCGCCCGCGCCGCCAGAATGGCTAAGGCACAGGAATCCA
>CAZGUM010000105.1:3192-5140 GCA_964529085.1 uncultured Methylomonas sp.
TTGACGAAGAACGACTGTTCCAATTTCTTGGAAATCAGACCGGACGCATGCAGGCCACGCGGCAGGGAGGCAAAGACGAATGCGCTGCCGGACTGGTGGGCCAAGAACAGTGGCCGCACGCCCATGCCGTCACGGGCTAGCAGCAAGGTGCGATGCGTTGGGTCCCAGGCGGCAAAGGCGAAATCGCCGTCCAGCCGCTCAAGGCTGTCGCTTTTCCCCCGTTCCAGCAAGGCAAGCAGGCCGAAATCGTCAGCGCAATGGTCCGGGGCATCCAGTCGAATATCGGCAGCCAGTATCAAGCCGCTTGGACCTTGCGGCAGGCCGGTTGCAGGTTTGCACTGGTCGGGGTTTGCCGTGAAATCCAATCTAGCCAGCGCGATGGGGCCGTCCACGCATTTGGCGATGCGCGGACGCAAACCGGGTTGGATCATTGCCGTCGCCATGGCGTCCAGGCGCCGTTCTTCAGCGGGACTTCCGTCCAATTTCAGGAAACCGCAGATCAATCGCATGCGGCATCTCCATGCTCTGGGAAATCCAGATATTCCGCCACAATATCGGGAAAGCATGTCCACCCCAGCGGCGCGCCGATGCCGCGTTGATGATTGAAGGCTCCCCATCCGGAATTGGTTTCAATCAGCAGCGGTCCCTCGGGTGTAATCGCCACATCCCAACCCAGGAACACGAAGCGGGAAAACTCCGGCACCTTCTTGTGCGCGTTAACAACCAGCTCTAATGCGGCCGGCCAGAATGGAACAGGCTGTGCGGTGATCTCGGCCCCGGTATCGGGATGATTTTTGATAATTTGAAAGCCGCTCAGCGTCGGCGATATTAAGCAATGGTTGTTCCGGTCAATTGCGCCGACGATATAACGGCGTCCCGACGGTCCGCCACATGGTAGATGGCCCAGGGTGGCGACTACTTCCACCCAGCCGTCGCGGTGGATACCGGTCACCACGCGAAAATCCACCAATGTTCCGTCCGACAGCGCAGCTAGCGCGGGGTGGTTGTCCAGGCAAGGTTGAACCAGGCAATCCCGCGGCAGCCATTGCCTCGCTAAGGCCTCGGGCGAAAAAGTCATTTGTTTGTCGTCGTTATGGTAATGCCCGGCATCCAAGCGCCAACGCGCGGCACCGGCGCCTCGGCTTCCGCTCAAGTCCTTCACCCACAGCAGCGGTAGTGCTGGAATGAATGGGGTTGCCGGCCAAAGCTGAGAGCCATCCCTGAATACCGCCAGCGTGGCAATGCAGGGTAGCTCATGACGGCGGCATAAGTCGGCGAAGCGGGATTTGTCCTGGACGGTATTATTGTCGGCACCATTGCGACGGTTGAGCCACGACAGTAATGGATAACTTTCAGGCGCGTAAAGGCAGGCGGTAATCCAGGCTCGTCGGTCTGGCTGGTGCAGGCGATAGGTGTAGTATTCTCGCGGCGGCACGTTACGGGAAAAAGCTAAGGCTAACATATCGCCACCTCGGTCCGCCCAAGCCAATGCACGCCTTGGTATTTCGTCCGGCGGCAGCACCGACAGATAGTACAGCGTCTCCGTTACTGCCCCGACCGGCCAGGCTAATGTCATCAATACGCGCAAGCTCCAGCGTTGCCAGGCGGGTTTTTCCGCGAACATGGCGCGCCGCGCCGCGCGCCGTACCCGGTCCATTGTCTCGCCGGTGGGTGGTCCGGGGATAAATGCAAAGCCCATGGTACTTAGACGGTATATTTTGCCGGCCCATGGCCAACGCCGGGCGAGCCATGCCCCCGGCTCCGGCCTGTTTCGTCCCGAAGCGGGCGGAGCGGCGGGACTAGTCAATCGAGCGATCCGCCGAAATCGGCATCGACGTAATGCAATAGTACTACCCAGCAAGTATCGTTCGCCGGAAGACGCGGCCGGCCGTGGCGAATTTCGCAGCCGCGAAATAATATCCCGCCGCCAAGGCGCTGATGACAATCC
>CAZGUM010000105.1:5240-13755 GCA_964529085.1 uncultured Methylomonas sp.
GGGTCGTTGTGGGCCTTATAGCGGTCGGCTTGCGTATCGCCGCGCAAAAATGCCCCCGCTTCCAGTTTGGCGCGGTAATGACCTACCAAGGCGGCTGTCATAGCCGGCGAGATGCAGTCCTCGATCAGCGTGTAGCCATTGGTGGCGTAGAATTCTCGCGGAGTGGAAACGCTCTCGGGCACGAAAGGCGGGGTATGTTCGTTCGGCAGCACGATGAGTCCGGCTCTCCACAGCGCCATCGCTTCGTCGGGCGACAATTGCGGCAGGATGCTTTCGTTGCCGGCTAGCAGGGCGGTTGCCGCTTCGAAGCCTGTATCCTCGTCTTGAACGAGCGATGTTTTGATGAATCCTCGGGTAAGCGAGTGAGAGGAAACCTCAAGCCGTTGGCCGTGTTCTCGGATCACCGTATCGACGAATTTGTTGCGGACAAAGGGAAAAGACGAGGCATCAGGCATTACGCAATTTTCCGGCGGTTGCGGTACCAACAATTGATGGCGAAGCGGCTATCGAGGAAATTCCCCGAAGGGCTGGTTACCGGTCTTACCTCGTGCGGAACCCAGGAAGGAAACAGCAGCAATGTGTCGTTGTCCGGGATAATATCGATGAAGCGTCCTCCTGCTTCCGGTCTGGTGATCGCATGCATGCGTAATTCGCCGCCGCCGAAGCCCTTGGGCTGGCGGTGGAAGTAATAAACCCCGGTTAAAGCGCGATCGGATTTGGCATCGGGCCTTTGGGTCATGGTATCGATGTGTTCGCCGTAGAAAGCGCCGTTGCCATGAGCGACCAGCTCCAATTCCAGGCGTGCCAAGTCGATGCGAGAGATGCCCAGTTCTTTGACTGCAAAATCGAAGATGGCGGTGAAGCGGGTCTCCAATTCGTTCTTTAGATCGCCGAAGTCTCGCAGCACGCGAGAAATACGAATTTCGGAGTTGATCTTGCATACTTGCCCATTTCCGACCCCGGTTTGCTGGAAATCCCCCTCGCGCGCGGCGGCGTAGTCCAGCAGACGGGCCACCATGGCCTCTCCCATAAAACTGTCAAAGCGTCGGTAGGGACCCGGCTTCTCGAAGGTAGATGATGGCTGAAAGGCGGTCATTTAGTGTCCGGATTAACGGTTATTGTCATAGCCGTCACGATATTCGATATAGGTGAGTTAGCCGGGAGATAAGCATTCTTTGAATAATTGGATATTTTCGATATTGGCTATGAAAGTTAAATAAATTTAACAGGTTAAGAATAGATTAGGCTGCGATTTTTAATAACCAGATTTTGGCGCAAGCACCGCTTACACCAAAATTCGCCGCTGTCATAATTATATGGGACTTACTGCTCCTTCTCCAATCTCCCGTGCGCTCGGGATATGTTGTTTGGGATGATTTTGTGCCGCGGGCAGGAAAAGTATCGGCGAAGGTAACAAGGATGTCTCAAAAACCCAACGCAACTTGTAGAGGATTGACGGCGATTAGCTGATTCTACGGGTAATCTTTATTGCATGAATTTAAAACTGAATCTTTAGACGGAGCTTTGATAGTATCAACAGCTTACCCAGTGGTTTATCTATTACCGAGTTAACCGTCGATGAGAGTGACGATGCAACCGATACACATGAAGTGACCGACGTAATATTGGGTTCATCATGTTTTCGCGCGCTTCCTATTTTATGTTTTTACCCTTAATCACCCGTAAAATAAATAGTTTTTCGCGGCTGAGGCCATTCGAGAAAGCTTGGCTGCTGCCCGCTTGGTTTTTGCTGGGATTATGTCGACTACTGGTCCTGCTTATTCCTTTTCGGCTAATTTCGGCGCATCTAGGGGCACCTTACGGAACCGTGGCGTGGGTGCCGGTGCTCGACGCCAGGGAAGAGGTTATGGCACACGCTATTTCAAGGATAATCCAGTCCGCGGCCAGAAATACGCCATGGAAATCCAACTGTTTTCCGCAGGCTATCGCGGCGAGAGTGTTGCTCGGCCTTTATGGCGTGCCTTATACCTTGTTTTTCGGTGTTAGCCATGATGCCTCGGGAGCCGAGTTGAATGCCCACGCCTGGGTAACCGCCGGGCGAGTCCGCGTCTCCGGAGGTGGTAGTTTCGGCCAATTTACCGTGCTGGCGTGCTTCGCTTCCCATCGGATTGATTTTTTTGGTTAATGGCCTGTGTATTTGGTGATATTCATCGCTATGGAGTTTTGGTTCTGAAAAGCGGATTTCGTGAAATTGGGTATGGACAGTGATTGCACGACCGCATACTTCCCTAAGATTTTGTTACGTGCTGGTTTTGGCCTCGGTGTTTCCGATACTGGACATGCTGACAGCTTGGCTGTACAGCGACGGTTTGCCGCTGGCCGGGATGCTGCGCGTGTTACGGGATGTTTCCATTATCGCCGTAGCGCTGCTGTGTCTTTGGACCGTACGCATCCCCAGGTCCTTGCGGCGCCCCATATGCATTTACTTCGCCTTTGTCGCGATTTACCTCATTGAGGGCTTGCTCAAGTCCGTTCCAATGCGGATTGCAATATCGTCGGCAGGTACCTTGGTGTTGCCGATGCTTTTATTTCTGGTCGGGTATTATTGTTTACGCTTCGGCAAGGAATTACGCAGTGTGCTGGCGATGTGGATATTGCTGGGTTTAGCTAGTACCGTTTTCGGTATGTGGGATATCGAGCATACCGATTTTTGGCTCGACACCATGCGGTTGCCGGAATATATGTCTGAAGTGAAGGGCGTCGAGCTTGGTCTGGACCCGGAAACCAAGTTGCCCTGGAATTTTTTCAAGGGCGTGGACAAGGAGCGGCGGGCTGCGGGGATATTGGCCGCACCCTTAGCGCAGGGAACGTTTCTGGCTACCGTGGCGGTAATGACGCTGGCCGCGCTCGTCCGCCGCCGGCGATTTGCAGCGGTGTTATTGGCGGGAGCGATGAGTTTCGGCGTTTGGCAGTCCGGTACGCGCGGTGCCTTTATCGTGGAGAGTATCGGCGTAATCGGCGTGCTGGCTGCAAACAGTGGTTTGCTGCGGACTCGGCCCGCGATTCGCTGGGCAGTGGCGGTCTTGCTGGGCGTTGCCGCTTTATGGTTGTCTTATCGGACGATCTCTGACAGTTTAATCGTTGCCGACAGTTCGACCGTCGGTCATCGGGATGCCTTGCTGAAAAATCTCAAGGAATTCTCCCGCGTGTGGCTGTTTGGCGATGGCGTCGGGCGGCAGGGGGCGATTGCCGCGCAAAGTCAGGCAGCGGCAATCGGTGGCGGAGAGGGCGCGATATTTTCGATTGCATTCCAGCTGGGGCTGCCGGGCGCACTGGTATTTCTGTGGTTTTATATTAATTGTATTCGCTTGCTCGCGGCGGCAGGCCGTGTCGGGCAAGGCTTGTCGCGGGCATTGGCCAGCTTACTGCTGGGTTTTGCCACCACATTTGTGACTTCCGAGCATATTCTGACGTTATCCGGCATGGCGGCGCCATGGATAATGGCCGGAGGCTTGGTGCGCGCCGCGCGCCTTGCCGGCCTTGTGCCCGGGCCGCTTTCGGCGGACTATGCGCAAACGCCTGTCGCGGATAGCCACCGATAATCTTATGGTTATACTCTTGGAGTGGTCTTGACTCAGAAACGCCTGCAGCGGTTGTGCTCAGCGTTGCCTGAGCAGCGAACCAGGCGAAGGTGGATTTCTAATACTCGAGCAGCCTGTCGTTCGTAGCGAGTGGGCAATGATAAACTTATCCAGAGCCGCTATGAGCGATTTGCAAAAAAACTACAATAAGGGAATTGTCATTGGTTGGTAATGTTCTTCACGTGTACAACGATTTCGAGCCGGATAAAGGTGGCGGCGGCGTGGCAAGGCATATCGCCGGATTGGCGGAAATACTGGCAACGCGCGGGATTAGTGTGCGGGTGGCGGCTAAGGTGGTCGATTGCCGTGCGGGCGGCGGAGCCTATCAGGTCGAACGGGCGGGATGGCGCGAGTTTTGGCGTCATGTCCTCTGGGCCGATATCGTCCACGTCCACGGAGCGCGTAAACCCTATGCCGTATTGGCGGCATTACTGGCGGTCTTACTTGGGCGGCGGCTGATCTACACGCCGCATTGCTATTACGATGAGGATGACGGGGTGCTCAAGGCACTGGGCAAGCGCTTGTGGGATACCACCGGCGAACGCTGGCTGTTGCGGTACAGCGATGCCGTGATTCTGCTATCGGAATACTGGCTGCAATATTTAACGGCGCGGCGGTTGCCCGTGGCGCATCCGGCGATAATTCCCAATTGCGTGCTCGGCAGCGAGGTCGATGGTCGCCGCCGTCCTCGCAGCGGCCAACTGCGCGGAGCCCCGGCGTTGTTATCCGTGGGACGCCTGGACCCGGTCAAGCGTATTGACGATGCCATCAGAGCCCTGACCTGCACCACGCTTGCCGAAGCGGTGTTGCACGTTGTCGGGCGCGGTCCGGATCAGGAACGGCTGGCCGCATTGGCCGATGAGCTTAATGTTGGCGAGCGTGTGCAATTTTACGGTTTTGCCGAGGATGCGGAAGTAGCGAGGTTGGCCGCCGCCGCCGATGTTTTTGTCATGCCTTCCGCAGCCGAAGGCATGCCGACAGTGTTGATCGAGATGACGCTGATGGGCTTGCCGGTGGTTGCCAGCGATATTCCGGGTAATCGCGCCGTTCTCGATTTACTGGGTTTGGACGTGTTGTTTCCGTTGGGAGATGTGCTTCGCATGGCCGAGCGGATTAAACAGGCAGCTGCCACGCCGCTATCCGAAACAGTCGAACGCACTGTCCGGGATAATTTCACTTGGGAGTGTACCGCCCATCGAGTTGCCGCCCTGTATCGGGAACCCGTTCAATGAAAGGCACGCTATGATGGGGTGGGAGCGTGCGACTTTTTTGGATTGTCCTCTGGATTTGATCGACTCCGGCGAAATTTTAGCGCTTGCGGCCAAGGCTTTGGGCGGCGAGACGCGCTTGCGTATCGAAGGCTTAAACGTTGCCAAGCTGGTGGAGGCGCGCGGCGATCCGTTACTGATGGCGGCCTTGCGCGAAGCCGAACTGGTGCATTTGGACGGCGCCGGCATCAGCCTTGGTTTCAAGGCTTTGGGCGCGGTTCCGCCACAAAGGCGGGCGGGTATCGATTTAATGGTCGATTTGTGTGGTTTGGCGGCCGCAATGAACAGCAGTGTGTATCTGTTGGGGGCCAAGCCCGAAATAGTGCGGGCTGCTGCTCAGCGCTTGGTTGACCGAGTACCCGGCTTGAAAATCGCCGGGGTTCGTGACGGCTATTTCACCGAAGCGCAAGAGGCGGATGTTGTACGCGGTATCCGGCAATCGGGAGCCGGAATTCTGTTTATAGGCATTAGTTCGCCGAAAAAAGAACGTTTTTTGCAAGAATATTGGGGACCTTTGGACGTGTCCGTTGGGATGGGGGTAGGCGGTTCGTTCGACGTCGTTTCCGGTGCCTTGCGGCGTGCGCCGGGTTGGATGCAGCGTTATGGCTTCGAATGGCTGTTTCGGTTAATCCAGGAACCCACGCGGTTATTTGAATGTTATGCGCGCACCAATTTCTGTTTTTTATGCTTGCTGATTCGCGCGCGGCTGGGTGCAAACAAAGGATTGTCGACAGATTTCGGCAATAGCGATAAGTAATGGCCCGCCCTTATTTTCATCTTAACTATCTTCCGCGGATTTAGATCCCTAGACTTTCGGCGGGCGGATTTCGATATTCATCGCGTCCGGAATTGCTTGCTAAGCCTGAATATAAAAATCGTTTGGAAGATGGTTTTGGGTGGAATAGCCGGGGAGGGCGCTTATTGAGCTGTATTATTGCCGGTGCCGGTGTCGGCTCCAAGCCAGCGGCTGAATGTCTGTTTATGGCTGGCCAGTTTCTCGATTTCGCGGGGTTGTTCCATCAGGCTAGCCAGTAAGGACGGTAGTTTCTTTTTCACAAGTCGTTGCCAGTGCCGCGGATAGTATAGGAAGGCTATAGGGGAGTCGGCACGGATAGGGAAATGGGTTGCAATTGTGGCGCGTGTCGGGAAAACGATTTTATTGAAGGCGGAAATGCGTTCAAGCGGATTTTTCGAACACAAGATTTTCTGCATGTCGGAATTTAACAGCATGTGGTCGCCAAGTTCCGAAAACAATAAATATTCCGCACTCTCCAGCCACAGTCCCTTGTCGCTTTCCGGGTCCAGTTTATCCATGAACCATTCCGGTATATTTGCACCCAAATGCAGTTTTGCCAGGTACAAAGGGGCGAGAAGGTAGGGCCGCCAACCCTTAACAGCCATCTGCAGAATCTCGTCCCAGTCGAGTGGATCGCGTTGAATCAGTAATGCCAAATCCAGTAAAGCGAGAGGACCGATGGAAAATTGGTGGCCTTCCGTGGCGTGGTAGCAAAGATGAAGCAACAGATCTTCCGCGCAGGGGAAGCCGATGGCGGTATTGCCTAGCGGTTTCGACACGCTTCGGGCCCAGAGAGCCGATTCGTATTCCGCCGTCTCGCCGTTAGGGTGGGGGAAAGTCAGGCGGTGATGGAGTTCGACGGGGATACCGTTGGGCCGCACTAACGGCGGCAGATGAATTTTGTTGCCTTCAAGATAGGCGTCCGGCAGACCCTCGTAGCTAGGCCGGTAGCCGTTGGCTTTTAACAGGTCGAATGCCCTAATGGCGTGAGTTTTGGAAACTAACAGATCGACATCTCTCATTGGCCTGAGTCCCGGTTCCGCGTAAGTGAAGTTTGCCAGGTAGGCCCCTTTTAGCGCCAGCGAAGGTATTGCAGCCGCATCAAGTAAGCGGGTAACGGTAATCAGCTCCCGGCACACGGCCAAATTGCGTAGGGTGTGGCGGTATTTTGCTTGCCGCATTGCGTTGACGACTTGGGGAGGAACGGCCGGCAGTAAGTCTTTACGAACGATGCCGTCATGAAGAGCCGGGCCTAGCCTGTGCATTCTAACGATGCGGATTAAGTAATCCCAATCGTACTCGTTTAATCGCAGCAGATGGGAAGAATCCATCGGCTTCGGCGAAATATGCAAAATTTCGAGAATAAGCGCTCTGGCGAGAGGGCTGTCGTTTAGCGGCATGGGCGGGGCTTTACTATGTATGGGAGCTGATTTGCGTTACGGTCTCCAACATGGCTTTCCCAGGGCAAGGGCGGGTGATATTTAGCGGTATGATGGAAATCTCCTGCGGCGATAATAGCATGTTGGCGTTTGTCCCACATTCGCAATAGAGCCGGGCGGCCTGCGTCGATAGATTCGATAATTCGAACATCCGTTTTGGTGTTGGCTCAGACAGTAATCTCCACTCTATGTTATGCGCTTCGAGTCCGGAAACCGCACAATTGTCCTCGAGAATTGGTAATACTAAGGTCAACACGCCGGGTTAAAAGTCTATGGCAAAGTGACGCCGGAAAACACCTGCACTTTATCGACTAGACGGCGTAACGGGTTATACGTCGCCGACTTCAAAGCCTTTACCGCTAGCCGAATCATCGATTAGTTGCTGCAACAAAATACCGAGCGTCTGCTGCAATGTCTGCACTTTGCCAAAGCGGCGCGTAAACTGGATCGCGATTACCAACTCTGGCGGCGCCTCAGTCTTGGGGGCCTTTACTAGACTCTAAGCCTGTCTCGCAAGGCAATTTGCCTCAACTTTATGGCTTGCAGCTATTCTGTTTCGGCTTTTTTACTTGCGCGCAAGCCAATTTAGCTTTAACCGCAAGGCTTTTTGCCTTAAACGCAAAGTAATGGGGCTTTTACGCCTGAATCTTTTGCTTCAGCCGCAAGCCTTTTTGCCGGAACCGCGAACCATTTTGGCTTAAGTGCCTGGATGGTGAGGCTTGCATGCAAGGCTATTTGCCTTAAGGGTCAGGCTTTTTGCTTTAACGGTTTAGTAAATAGCTTTGCGAGTTTACCTCTGCGGGTTACCGTCTTGGCTATTGGCATTGTGAGCCTAGTTATTCTTGAGACTTGGCGGTTTCAAAGCAGCAAGCTGGCGGCAATAAGGCTTAGGGTTAACACTATATACGCTGCTTGAGGCATTTGGCGTGGTGACCGTTGCGATAATTCCTGATGGTGTGGTAATCCTCGGGCGACGCGTTGCGGTAAGTCGCCGCGCGGCCGGAGCTGCATTCCCTCGTGGTGCGTGGGAAGGAGAAAAATCTCAGATTGGTAAGACTGGAAGGTTAGCCCACCAATAGGCCATTTATCTGAGCAGATAAGAGAACATGCATGTAATTCGGAGGCACCCTCTAGGTTGTGCCGAACTACGTGAGGCGCCACGTTCGCGACCGATGCGCCTCCTTTCGTCGGCCGCATCCTAAAATTGCGACCTACCGTTTCTAATGTGACGCAGGTGACAGTGGCGTGCAGTACATGTTTTTAGCACAATCCCGTGAGCTCATTTTTTGATACAGTTCATCATCAGAATTGATGCCGAGAAAACACTATGAGAACCACTGTAACCATAGACGATGCGTTGTACCAAAAAGCCCTGGACATGGCCGATCCGGACATGGATAAAACCGAAAT
>CAZGUM010000106.1:0-1194 GCA_964529085.1 uncultured Methylomonas sp.
GCGATGATGATCTCCGCTCCGGTAGCGGATCCGCAGCAAGGCATCAGCGAGGTGCGTACCATGGAAAACCTGGTGGCCTACAACACGGCTTCGATCAAATCCGGGTTTGATTCGCAATACGGCGCGGGCAACTGGCACGTCACCGATGTGCAACTCAAGTGGTATACCAACTTCGACATCCAAGGCGTGCCGGCCAACAACAACCAGTTCAACGTGCCGCATGCCGGTTACTTCGGCGTTTCCTATTTCAGCAACGATAGCTGGTTCAATCCGGCGACTGCCGGAGCGACCGGGTTGAGCAATTCCAACCTGACCTGGAATTCGGTTTACGGCAACGGCGGCGTCTACAGCAATCTGTTTGCCGGTCAACAGTCAACGGGAACTTTCTATTATCCGACCGGCAATGCCAATGGTACTACCGATTGCGTCTCCCAAGCCTGTGCCCCGCGCTTTTGGGACCTGAGTCTGGCGACCGGTTTGGTAAATGACATCCTCGAAGGTGACTACCTCTCCTTTCACGGCTATGCGGCGGATAACCAAGTCGTTTATCTGATCAACCAACTCACCAAACCCGGTGCTCATCCGCAAATCTTCATTAGTGCCGAAGCCGGTCCCGCCGCCGTGCCGTTGCCGGGAGCGGTCTGGTTGTTTTTGAGCGCCTTCCTGTCCGTTTTGGGCTTCTCGAAACGCGCCGGCGTGCCGGGCCGTCTCTCCGTCTAAGTTTCGGCCAAACCAAGATCAGGGCTACCGTCATGCGCTCCATTCCGGAAACGACAAGATTTTTTGAACGTCGAGAAATTGCTATCAACCGATTTCCCGATGCTCAACATAAGACTGTCTTTGCCATCGGCGGCCCACTTTCTTCTCCCCCGCGCTGCAATCCCGATGTTCCCGGTTGCGGCGCGGCACTCCTTGATATCGGTTACAGCCGATCACGCAAATCAGTTGTTACGAAGAGGTCGCGATGAATAACGAAAACACTGAGGTTACGGAACAACAAATCGCCGAACTGGTGCGCCGTTTCTATGAAAACGCGGCGGCCGACGACAGGCTAAAAGCCATCTTCGACGGTGCCATCCACGATTGGGACGATCACCACCGTGTGGTCGAAAACTTTTGGTCGCGGACGCTGCTAAACACCGACCGCTATCAAGGTAGTCCTTACCCCATCCACACCCGCCTGCCATTGCAGAT
>CAZGUM010000106.1:1294-5141 GCA_964529085.1 uncultured Methylomonas sp.
CCGACCGCTATCAAGGTAGTCCTTACCCCATCCACACCCGCCTGCCATTGCAGATCGAACATTTCGACATTTGGCTTGCACACTTCAGGCAAACGGCCAGGGAAGTATTGCTGGCGGAAGCCGCTGAGCGCGCCATTGCCCGCGCCGAGCATATGGCGGAAAGCTTTAAGGTCGGGATGTTCTTCGACTACAACCCGGCGCGGACTAGCTCTTGCGCCAATCCCGGCGACTAAGGTAGTGGATGTAGCGATGAGCCAGAATCCGCAATTTCCGGTTTGGAGCCGACTGCTAGGAGAAAGCATGCAGGCGATGCGGCAACACGATTACGGCCGGGCGGCCGGGCTGTTGCGGTCGGTTGTCGGCAACGGCTCACGTAAAGTCAGGCTATGGCCCCATTACCGGCAGGCATTGGCGAATTTTGCCTTCGCCTTGTACCGGAATGGCGATGTCGGCGAGGCTCTGGCCTACCAGACTCAACTGCTGCTGACCTTGCCCAACGATGTGGAAGCGCGCGGCAACTTTTTGCTGTTACTCAAAGCCGGCGATGCGCATTTGCCCGATTCCGCCGAATTTCGGCGCGCATTGCGTAGTGTGATGGCGCAGAGCGATGTCTCCGAATATGCGCTGGAAATCGCCCGGTCGCTATTGAAGGACTCGGTTTTTCGTCAGGCGTTCGAGCTTTTATTATCCGGCGACGATAAGCAAGCCGTCAGTACCTTACGTCAGGGCCGGTTGCGGGCGATGATGCAAATGCCGTTGTTTTTACTGCTGTTGCGCGGCAGTTTGATTCCGTTGCCGGCATTCGAAACGGTGTTGCGCCGCTTGCGCAAGGCCTTGCTGTCGAACTACGCCATACCGGCTAAGGCAGCTGAAACTGCCCGGCCGGGCAAGGTGGAATGGGAGTTCATCGGCGCACTGGGCCACTATAGTTGGCTGACCGAATATGCGATGGCCGAAGACGAGCAGGAAACCGCCATCGTCGGGCTGTTGCGGCAGCAGTTGGATGCCGGCCTGAGTTTGCCTTCCGAGCCTTCATGGCAGCCGGCGCTAGCCTATCACTCGCTGTACCGCTCCGGCTTGGACTTGTCCGATTGCCGTGCCTTGTTCACTCAAGCTTCCATCGTCTGGAAACCGTATTTACAGCCCTTGGTAAAGGAATGGCAAGCCTGTTTGGCGGAACGCATCCTGGCCGTGGATATTGAAAGTCTTACCGGCATCGGCAGCGAGCTTTCCGAACAAGTACGCCGGCAATACGAAGAAAACCCGTTTCCGCGCTGGCAACGCGACCCTATTGCCCATCAGCGCTTGAGCGCCGGACGCTGGCTGACCGGTTTCGCTCCCGGCCTGCATCTGCCGAGGGAATTCGATGGCCCGGTGAATGTACTGAGCGCCGGCTGCGGCACCGGGTTGGAACCCATTTCCCTGGTCCGGCAAATCCAGACGGGCCGCTATTTGGCTATAGACCTCAGCCGGGCCAGTCTGGCCTATGCCCGACGCATGGCAAAGCAACTGGGGTTGGCCGACGCCATCGACTTTAAACAGGCCGATATTACCCAGCTGGACGGCTTTAAAGAACGCTTCGACCTGATCACCGCCAGCGGTGTCTTACACCATTTGGAGAACCCGTTGGCGGGCTGGCGGATTTTAACCGGCTTGCTAAAGCCCGGCGGCATCATGTTGGTGAGCTTGTACAGCGAAGCGGCGCGGCAAACCGTAGTTCGCGCCCGGCGGCTGATTGCCGAAAACAACTGGCAGCCGACGCCGGCGCGGATGCGGCAATTCCGCCAAGCAATCTTGAATGGCGAACACGAAGAACTGAAACCGTTGCTGCAATGGCGGGATTTTTACAACCTCAGCATGTTTCGCGATCTGGTGTTTCATGTCAACGAACATCGCTACAGCCTGCCGCAAATCGAACAACAGTTGGTCGAACTGGGACTGCGCTTCGTCACCATGCGCGGCCTGACCATGCCTTTGCAGGCGCTGTATCAAGCCGGTTTTCCGCAAGATCCCGGCGGCGCCGACCTCTCCAACTGGGCCCGATTCGAGGAACAGCAGCCGAACGCCTTCGCGTCCATGTACGGGCTGGTGCTGCAAAAACCGGGGAGGGACTAGACCCCGAAATTCGCGGATTAACTTAACGAATGATTTTACCAATCGATGTCCGCTAATCCCCCAACTTGCGGCAGCGAACGGCAAATCCACAAGGAATGTGGCTTGGCAAACGGAGGCGCCAAGGTAACAAATCCAGGAAATTCGTAGTGCAGGCAAGCGCTGCGACAAGTAGCCGGGATGGCGCTTGCAAGGGATGCACCGGTCCGGTGTCCCGCACGGAACGCCGGTGTCGATGCCGCCAGGCTGGCTATATCGACACCACCTTTTTTGCGCCGTCTCAATCAAGGCCGTTTTTCCCATTTGGGTTTGGGCGGATGGCGAGCAAAAACAGTTCACGCCACACCGGTCGTAAGGCCGGGCCGGAAAATCACGGAACTCGCCAGAGTTAGCCGGATTGCCTCTGAACACGGAGCGCCCCGCGGGGCAAAGTGTTTAAACAATTTATCGCTGATTTTGACCGCCCTAGGGCCAGGAGTTTTTCGTGCACGGATTTTTACATCTCACTAATAGCGTATCGCTGCTTGCTGCCTTGGTGCATGGGTTATTGCCGAGATTCGAAGTGAATTGTCGATACCAGGTTGGAAGTTAACCCTATTTATGCCTTGGCCTTCTTTGGCAATTGCCGTGCGCGGAAAGTTTAGCGTGGGACCAGGCAAGTAACCGCGGCCCCCGGCCGCAATTTAACCGCCCGCAAGGGCTCTCAATATCAATCTTAAGGTAGAACATTATGCAAAACAGCAAATCCAACATTCGCGCGGCGGTCATCGCGTCGGCGTTTTTATTGTCCTTATCGGCAACGGCCGATGCCAGTGTCACGCTGAGCGGCTTTTTGAATGCCGGCAGCCCCACCAATTTCAGTATCGCCGATCTGCAAACTTATGCCGCCAGTCACGGCAGTGCCGTTAAAACTGTCAACGTCGGCGGCGATACATATACCGGTGTCTCGTTATACAGCTATATCAGTTCATATGTAGCCAAGGATTCCAACGCGAAAAACGACATCCTGCGCGATTATGTGCTGGCCAACGGCAGCAGCGGCAGCACGGTTTACGCCATGGGCAATCTGCTCGGCAGCGGCTTTGGCGTCGCCAACGACATCATCGCCTACAGCGACAGCAACGGCACACTGGCGGTGCCAAGCGTCATCGCCGCCGACGGTTCCAGCGTCTACGGTTTGAGTAGCTTGAACGTCGGTCATGTGGCCTGGCAAGGAGCCGGAGCTGGCGGTATTTCCAGCTCATTCACGGTCGGCGGCGCGGTTAGCAATCCTGGCAGCTATTCGACGGCTAATCTGCCTGGTTCATTGACGCCAACCACCGTATTCACCAAACCGGACGGTAGCTCACTGGTGGTTAACGCGACGACCGGCTTTACCGGCGTATCGATGTGGGATTTGCTGGTGGCTGCCGGCATCTCCACCGATTCCAACATCTTGAAAACCTCCTACGTCATCGCAACCGGTAGCGACAACTACACAGCGGTCTATTCCATGGAAGAAATCATGGCGGCCTATGGCAATCAAGGCGATTTGATCGCTTGGGCTGATGGACTCGGCACTGGTTTGGGCAATAGTGGTGTGTTTCGCACCGTGGTGCCGTCCGATCTGAAAGGTGGACGCTATATGTCCAATTTGTCCAGCCTGACGGTTGTCAACGCGGTACCACTGCCGGCTGCGGCCTGGATGATGTTGACCGGCTTGGTGGGCCTTGCATTCAGTTCGCGTAAACGCGTG
>CAZGUM010000106.1:5241-13736 GCA_964529085.1 uncultured Methylomonas sp.
CTGGATGATGTTGACCGGCTTGGTGGGCCTTGCATTCAGTTCGCGTAAACGCGTGTTGGCCGCTTAAACCGTTGGTTTGGCTGTTGCCGGCTGCAGGCCGCTCCTCCGTGGTTTGCGTCCGGCTTGGCTGAGCGGACCCGAAAACTTGTAAAAAATCAGTCACGAGAATTTCCTATGCATGCAATGTATCGAATGCTTTGCGGCAGCGCTCTGCTGTCTGCTGCAATGACCCTGCAAGCAGCCGGTCCGCTGCCAGTGTCCCTGCGTGGGGTACCGGTACCGCCGGTACCTGGTTTGCTGGATGGCGCCAGCCCTATCGTCGTCGATAAAAATGCGGCGATTACCTTGGGCAAGGCCTTGTTCTGGGACCAAAATGTCGGTTCGGACGGTCAGGCCTGCGCCTCCTGCCATTTCAGCGCCGGCGCCGATGGCCGCCTCAAGAACCAGATCAATCCCGGACAAAATTCAGTGCTACCAACCGGCCAGACCTTCGATGCATTGCCGTCCGGCAACGGCGGCCCCAACCACACCTTGGTGGCTGAGGATTTTCCGCTGCAACGTTTCAGTAACGTCACCGACAGCAGCACATTGATCTATAACACCGACGATGTGGTCAGCTCCGCCGGCACCTTCGGCGGCGAATTCACCGGCAGCTCGCCATTCAGCGGTGCCAACGACCAATGTCAGCGTAGTGCCAGCGAGGTATTCAACGTCGGTCACATCGGCACCCGCAAAGTCGAGCCGCGCAACACGCCGACTGTCATCAACGCAGTGTTCAACCACCGCAATTTTTGGGACGGCCGCGCCAATAACAGTTTCAACGGCAGCAGTCCCTGGGGACCGCGCGATCCGGAAGCGGGTGTTTGGGTCAAGCTCAACGCCAAGACCTTGGTCAAACAACGCCTTAACCTGATCAACTCGTCGCTGGCTTCGCAAGCCGTGGCGCCGCCGATTTTCAATGACATCGAAATGGGCTGCCATGCCCGTACCTGGCCGGACATCGGCCGCAAACTACTTAACCGCCAACCGCTACAAACACAGCAAGTGCATCCGCAAGACAGCGTGTTGGGAGCCTTAAGCGCCAGTAGCGGCAGCGAGCTGAAACCGGGCCTGAAAACCACCTACAAAAACCTGATTACCCAAGCCTTCAATAACCAGTACTGGTCTTATAGCGGTGTCGGTAAATTCGGCGCTCCGGCCGGTGGCGGCAGCGCCTATAACCAGATGGAAGCCAACTTTTCGCTGTTCTTCGGTTTGGCCATTCAGTTGTACGAATCGACCTTGGTTTCCGACCATTCACCGCTGGATTTGAGTCCATTGGATGCAGCGATGCTTCCAACCTGGTCCAATGTATCCGATCCGGCATTGGTCGCGTCGCTGAAGCGCGGCGTTAGTCTGTTCGTGAACAATAACTGCTCGTTGTGCCATGCCGGACCGACGCTGTCCTTGGCGGCGGTAGCCACCAACGCCGCGCTGGTAACGCCGACGGCGGGCGCTACTTTCGGACCGCCGGCCACGCCAATCGCCTACGGCCCGAATGCCTTTGGCCCGAATAATATCGCGGCCGGCGCCGGCATCTCCCGATATGTCAATCCGGTAACCCGCGACAATACCAGCCAGAACCTGCCGCGCTTGATGGATTTGGGTTATAGCAACGTGGGCGTCACCAAACCGGATGCCGATCCTGGTTTGGGCGGCGCCGATCCTTTCGGTCAGCCACTATCGTTCGTGGCCCAATACACCGAATATCTTGCCGGCAATAGCGCCGGGGTCTTCGATTTGCCGGTGGACAACGTGCGCAGCTGCGATTTTTTAATACCGCTGGCGGTCAATCTAACTGTGCCGATCAGCAATATTTTTCTGCCCAACGACGGCATTCAGGCGGACGGCAGCAGGGAAGGGGTGGCGCGCAATCAAAATTGCCGCAATAACAATCCGAATACGGCTTATATCCCGACTGTCGCGGCCGCCCAGGCCAACCGCAACGGCAGCAAGATGGCCATCGCAACCAACGCGGCATTTAAGGTGCCGACCTTGCGCAACGTTGAATTGACCGGGCCTTACATGCACAACGGCGGCATGGCCAGTTTGACGCAAGTCATCGAGTTTTACGCCAGACACGGCAATTTCTCCAGTCCCGAATTGCATGCGGCCATCGGTCCCATCGCCACCAATTTGGTCGCCCCGCAAAACACCGCCGATCTGATCAATTTCTTGAATGCGCTGACCGACGAACGGGTGCGTTACCAAAAAGCGCCGTTCGACCATCCGCAACTGACGATTGCTCATGGCCATGTCGGTAATGCCTTGCAAGTCGAAGCCGGCAACCCTCTGGCGACGGACTTAGCCAGGGACGAAGTGTTGATACTGCCGGCAGTCGGCGCCGCCGGGGCCCAAGCGCCGATAACTCCGTTCTTGACGCCGGCACAGTAAGCGGCCGGCAGCTTATTCATTGAATTCAACCTTTGGAAACCAGTATGAAAACATCGATCTTTAAACCACAAAACGCCGCTATCGCGCTGGCGCTAAGCCTCTGCTTCGTCGATCATGCGCTGGCATCCGCCAGCTACGACAGTCGTGTCAGCCTAAGTTATTCCATCACTGTATTGGATAGCTCCAATCCAACTGGGGGTGACCACACCGGCTTGAATATCTTGGGAACCTATCTGCAACCCAGCGATGACTCTAGCTTTTATGCCGCTGTCAGCGGCGATGGCCAGTATCTAGCTCACAGTCCCAATCCGGCGGCGGTCGCGGTCGCCGGCAGCTTCAACGGCACCTTCACAACGACTGGTAGTGCCGTACTCGGCAGTGTTGACAGCTTGCACACCGGGCTGTTCGGCCTCGAATTCAGCAATAGCGGTCCTTATGGCTACAGCCTGGCTGTCAACTTGAATTACGCCTTACAAGCCTCCGTCCACGGCGAGTACGCCAACAGCAGCATCTTTTTCGATTACTGGGATGGGGCCGGTTCGCTTTCCGGTTTCGATTATGTCTCGGCCGCCGCGTTTACCGGCTATCTCGACGACCAACAATCCGCAACCAATACCGTGACCTGGCACTTCACGCTGGCAGCGGGCGCCACACAACAGCTTTATGCCCAAGCCGGTATTCAGTCGCATCTGGAATCGGCCGACGCCTCGCCGGTGCCGCTACCCGGCGCAGCTTGGCTGTTCTTGAGCGGCATGATGGCGAGTCTGGCGTTAATGGGCAGGAGAAAGCACGCCGCCGGCATGAGCTAAGCATATTTTCATGCCCTCCTTTCGATGACCGGCGGGAGAAAACCGGTCGTTAACCTAGCGCATGGACGCGCGCCTTTAGCCCGATTTTTAGCGTCTTTTGGTTATGGGTATACCGCATGGATTGGCTCGACATGTCGCGGGACCCGGCGGACGGATAGGCCAAGGTAACAAAGCCGGGAAAACAGGTAGCGAAGGAATCGTCTGCCATCGATTGCCGGGACGGCAATTGAAAAGGAGGCACCAGGCTGGTGCTTGAACAAGGATGGGGGAGATGAAACAGGCTGTTTCATCGGTGCTCAATTTGCCATGGCTTAGCCATTTTTTAAACGCTTTTTAGACACGAGTACGCTATGAAACTTTTATCTGCAGTACATACAGTCGCGGTTTTGGCGGCTTTCACATTCGGCAGCGGCGCGGCCCAGGCCAGCGTTGCCTACAACACTAACGGATGGGACAGCGGTGCATTTCCCGGTGCCTCCGGGTACGTGCCCGGCACCTGGATCGGGAGTGCCGCGCCGGCATATACGGGCAAGCTGAACGCGGTGTGGTACGCGGATTTAAGTGCCGGTGCCAGCGATGTCGTTTCCAGCGGCAACGCCATTGGAGCCGGAGCCGATCCACTTTATGAATTAGCGGTCGGGCCTATGGGTTGGCAGCGTTCGCCGGCCGCTTCATACCCGCATCAGGGCATGGGTCACGGCTCGGATATCGGCCTGATATCGCTGACGAGTGCCGCCGATTTGACCATCACCGTAGCCGCCGATTCGTTGACACCGTTGGATCTCACCACGGTAATCAGGCCCGGGTTTTCGCTGTTCCAAGGGTGGGATACCGGTACGACCGCTAATCAACCGGTCCCGTATTACAACAACCAAAACAACCCGTTGGGTACGGTCGGTCTGACATATTTGAACGGCGCCGGCAGCACCGGTACTTCGGTCAGCCTGACCTTCAGTAATCTGGCGGCCGGCGATTACACGCTGATTCTCGGCGGTAACGCCGGCGGCGGTCACGGTCTATACAGCGTGACATTCGCGGCTTCGCCGGTTCCGTTACCGGCGGCGATTTGGCTGTTCGGCTCCGCACTGATGGGATTTGCTTGGTTCGGCGGGCGCAAGGCGAGTTAACACACAAAGAGCGGCAGGAAGCGCCGAATAAATCGTCATCGCCGCGCATGCGGTAATGGCAAATCCGATTTAGTCAGCGTTTCCCCGCCATCGCCAACAAAGTATTCGCCAAGCAAAAACCGCAACCCGGCCGAAAGCTGTGAAACCCAAACATTAATCTGAAATGAGCAAACGACATATGCGCGCGATTTACCAAATGATTTCGGCCGCTGCCTTGGCCGCTGCCGCATTCTCCGCCCCTGCTGACGGTCCGCTGCCGGTATCCCTACGCAACGTACCGTTACCGCCGGTTCCCGGTTTATTGGACGGCGCCAATCCCATCGTCGTCGATAAAACGGCGGCGATCGCCTTGGGCAAGGCCTTGTTCTGGGATCAGAACGTCGGCTCCGACGGTCAAGCCTGCGCCTCCTGCCATTTCAGCGCCGGCGCCGACGGCCGCACCAAAAACCAAATCAATCCGGGGCAAAATGCTGCGCAACCAAGCGGCCAAACCTTCGATAGCTTGCCGTCCGGTACCGGCGGCCCCAACCATACGTTGACTGCCGCCGACTTCCCATTGCACCGGTTCAGCAATCCGCGCAGCAACAGCAGCCAAATCACGTTTACCACCGACGATGTCGTCAGTTCGGCCGGCACCTTCGGCGGCGAATTCGCCGGGGTAAGCCAAGTCAGCGGCACCAGCGACCAGTGCGCCCGCACGCCCGACGAGGTCTTCAACGTCGGCCACGTCGGCACCCGCAAAGTGGAGCCCAGAAATACCCCCACCGTGATCAATGCGGTGTTCAACCACCGCAACTTTTGGGACGGCCGTGCCAACAATGTCTTCAACGGCAGCAGTCCGTGGGGGCCGCGCGATCCCGATGCCGGGGTCTGGGTCAAGCTCAATGCCAAGACCGTGGTCAAGCAGCGGCTGAATCTGATTAATTCCTCGCTGGCCTCGCAAGCGGTGACGCCGCCGGTATTCAACGATGTGGAAATGGGCTGCAAAGGCCGCGGCTGGCCGGACATCGGCCGCAAATTGTTGTCGCGGCAAGCCTTGCAATATCAAGCCGTACACCCCAGGGACAGCGTATTGGGCAGCCTGAGCCAGAGCAGCGGCAATACGCTGAAACCCGGTCTGAAAACCACTTACAAAGCCCTGGTTACCCAGGCCTTCAACCCGCAATATTGGTCTTACAGCGGCATCGGCGGCTTCGGTGCGCCGGCCGAGGGCGCGCCCTACAATCAGCTGGAAGCGAATTTCGCGATGTTCTTCGGTATCGCGGTGCAATTGTACGAAGCGACTCTGGTGTCCGACCAATCGCCGTTCGACCTGAGTCCCGTCGATGCCGATCTGGTGCCGGTCTGGACTAACGTGAGCGGCGCCACGCCGGCCGAGACCGCCGCCAAAATCGCCTCGTTGAAACACGGCTTCGACCTGTTCGTCAACAATCACTGCGGCCGTTGCCATGTCGGGCCGACGCTGAGCCAGGCGGCGGTGGGCACCAATGCCGCATTGCTGACCGCCACGCCGGGCGGCGTATTCGGCCCGGCATCGACGCCGATTGCCTATGGGCCGGATGCGTTTGGACCTTCGAGCGCCGCGACATTGTCCGGCGCCACTGCATCCGGCAGTCCGCTGACTCGCGATTTTAATATTCTGATCCAACCTCGGCTGATGGACTTGGGATTTGCGAACATCGGCGTGACTCAGCCCGATGCCGATCCCGGCGTCGCCGGCCACGATCCGTTCGGCAACCCGCTGTCGTATGCCGTCCAGTACGTCGCTTATCTGATCGCCGACAGCGCCGGGATGAGCGATCTACCGGTCGAGAAAATCCGCGCCTGCGACTTCCTGGCGCCGCTGGCCCTAAACACGCAGATTGACGATGCGGCATATTTTTCGTCCGGCGACAGCCTGCAAGCGGATGGCGGCCGGGAAGGCGTATTGCGCAGCCTAAACTGCGCCAACCCGGATACGGCTTACATCCCGACGCCGGCCGCCGCGCTGGCCAATCTGCATGGGCCGAAACTAGCGACCGCAACCGCCGGCGCGTTCAAAGTGCCGACGCTGCGCAACGTCGAACTGACCGGCCCCTATATGCACAACGGCGGCATGGCAACCCTGACGCAAGTGATCGAGTTCTACGCCAGACACGGCAACTTCGTCAACGACGCGCAAAACTTCAATCTGGGCGCTAGTTCCGCCTCATTGACGACCGTGCAAAACACCGCCGACCTGACCAACTTCATGCTGGCGCTGACCGACGAACGGGTGCGTTACCAAAAAGCGCCCTTCGACCATCCGCAATTGACCGTCGCCCACGGCCATGCCGGCAATGAGTTAGCGGTGACTGCCGGTAACCCGCTGGTCAATGCGGGCGCCGATCTGGCGAAAGACCAATATCTGATAATCGAAGCGGTCGGCGCAGATGGCAGCGCTACGCCGCTTCAGTCTTTTAGCGATCGCTTGGCGCCGTAAGCGGGAGATGCCGGGATCGATAGGGGAAGCATTTGGCTGGAACGGGGGGCGAACCGGCCCGAGTCATCGATTTTTTAACTGACAAACAGGAGATAGCTATGAGAGATAGACAGAACAAAAAGGGCGGGTTCCGTCGAGTTTTGGGATGCGCGATGCTGATCGCAGGCCTGATGCCCTTGTCCGGCGAAGCGGCCATCGTCAATTACCAATTGAGTTTTACCGACCAGAACGCAGGTCCCGCCGGAACGGGGTCTTTTGTCTGGAACACCGATACCGAAATCATGAGCGGTTTGACCTGGAACCTCTCGGGGCATGCCGGCAGCGTGCTGGACATTGCGTTGGCTCGCACCTATCACAGCTACGATCCGTTGGCCGGCACCTACGGCGAATTGTTCTACCGCTATTTGACCGCGCCGCAGGCTTATCTGATCGCCCAGTTGGGGTTGACCAGTTCCAGCACCGGTTTGATGCCGTATGACGTATCCAGCGATTATTTCGGCTTCGTCGGCTTTGGCGCCGAGAAAACCAGCAGTGCCGGCACCTACCTGTTTTACGACCGGAACTGGGCGGTGGCCGGCAAAGGTTTTGTGGTGGCCTCGGCGGTGCCGCTGCCGGCCGCAGAGTGGCTGTTCGGCGGGGCCGTGGCGGGCGTGACCGCGCTTGGCCGGATTAGACGTCGGGCCGGGGGCGCTTAGGTGAAATGGGATTCGGTGTCGGCGCTGCGCGTTGGCGGATTTTCATGCAAATAGATTTAAGGAAACGTTATGCAATTTAGTTCAACTCGAAGACGGACGCCGTTGCGTCTGGCATTCGTCGTTTTGGGCGGCATGGTATGCGGCCTGTCGCCCGCGCATGCATCGGTCGTCACTTTGACGCTGGGGGCCGGTAAAGTCTCGACGATATTCGAAAACCAGCCGAACAACAGTATCGGTAAAGGCCCGGTCGCGTTCGTCGGCGGCGACGCCAGCGGTTCGCCGCGGCGCGGGCTGATCGACTTCAATGTCGCCGCCAACATTCCGGCCGCCGCGATCATTACCGGCGTGGAATTGACCTTATATTTGGCCGGCACCGCCAACGGCGACGGTACGCCGCGCGCGATAGAGCTGCATCGCCTGACTGGTAATTGGGCGCACGGTCCCACCGGTTTGGGCGTAACCGACTTTTCCGGCATCGATCAGGGCTTCCCGGCGATCCCGCCCAGCCCGACCTGGAACGAACGGCGTTACCGGCAGAACCAGCCCTGGACTACGCCGGGTGGGGACTTCAGCGCCGCGGCCAGCGCTACGGCGACGGTCGGCCAAACGTTGAACGCGGCTTATACCTGGACTTCGACACCGGCCTTGGTGGCCGACGTGCAGGCGATGCTGAACGCACCTTCGACCAACAACGGTTGGATGTTACTGAATAGCGACGAATGGCTGCCGGACAGCTACCGCATTTTTTATACCCAGGCTTGGGCCGACACAGCGTTAAGGCCGCAGTTGCAAGTGAGTTACGAGTTGCCGGCCGTGCCGTTGCCGTCCGCCGCATGGTTGTTCGGTAGCGGGCTGATCGGCCTGTTAAATGTGAGGCGCTGGCAAGCCGCCGGCGCACGGGAGGTTTGAGGTGATGAAATTCATTTTAATATTGGGATTCGCCGCGCTGGGTTTGGCGGGCAGCTCACCG
>CAZGUM010000107.1:0-10458 GCA_964529085.1 uncultured Methylomonas sp.
GATGGCAAAGAGAAGTTGCGCTCGCTTGGCACTTCTCCCGATACCAACTTGGCCTTGGGCGATGACGCATAGCCGGTATCGATTCCGGCGAGAACAGAAAAGCCGTCAAGGCTTCAAAAGCCGAAAGCGCCTCAAACAGCTTTGAAGTAATCGCCAGAGAGTGGTGCATTAAAAATGTCGAAACCTAAGATGAAAAAACAACCGTTCAAAGCGTAAGCGGAAATGAACATATTTCCGTGGTTAGGCGGCAAACCTATTAGTGAAATCACCCCCAAAGATATTTTGGTCTGCCTACGTAGTATCGAGGAGCGAGGTATGGTAAAAACTGCTTTTTTTCTTCATATTTGTTAAAGCTCGGAAAGCATTCCCGGCGTGATGAACTTGTTAAAGCTGACACACATCGATGCCGAGAAGCGCCGCTAGTAAACGTGAATAAGCAAGAAGAAATCAGCCGGCGCGAAGCCGAGGAGCAAAGCGACGACGACGGACTAAAAGCTTGATCGTAGACAAGGAGCGCGGAAAGATTCACGCGGTTCGCATGCTTTTCGCGGACCGTGGGGAGCTTTGCGGGCGGGCTTTGATGGAGAAAGAACCAGCCGGGAGGCTCCCCCGGAAGGGCCTCCGGAGGAGTTATCAAAAAAAACGGGTTGCGCGCGCGGGCGATGTTCGCAGGGTTGGCTTTCAGCTCTTCAGCGGCACGAGTCCGCGCGCAAGCGCAGCCCCATCAACCCCGAAGGGCCAAGCGAAGCGCGGAGTAAAGGCCGGTAAAGCCTTTTCGTTTCTGGATTTGTGCCTGTAGTCGGTTTAGCTCTTCTGACTGGTCGCGGCTTGCTAGAATGGTTTCGGGACGCCATTGCTTATTTCCGTGACGCAAAACTCCGCGTGAAAATAGCCAACTATCCCAACCGGGTAAATTCACGTGCTTGCGATCCCATAACAGCAAGAACCGCTCGGCCAGGTCGTTGCCGTCAAGGTCAAACGCTAACACGTCGTCCACCGTCACGCCCAACACCTCGGCCGCACGTTCCACGTTCAAGCCGCAACGATTCCAACGGGTATGGTAAAAACTGCTTTTCTTTTTCGCCATAATATTGACTCGATATAGTTAGAGAGTGCAGTTAGGCAAAACACATACCAGCGCCGATATGACTTCGCATAATGTATATTATGTAAAATAATAATCTAAAAAGCAGATTAATCGTGACGTCGCGCATCCTTAGCTAACTTATTGAATAAAATGTTTTTTGCGATGCAGTAGCGCTCAGGATAATACACCGCAGCCAGATGTAAGCCATGCGGAGGTGCCGTCATAGCGGCTTGCGAGCGGTCTTTTAACGCCAGCAGTTCGAGCATCCACTCTACCGGACGCCGACCCATGCCGATTTCCATTAGTACGCCGGCGATATTTCTGACCATATGGTGCACAAAAGCATTAGCGCATAGATCGATTATCACGCGCTGACCGTCTCGATGAACATCGACAAAATGCATCAAGCGGCTGGGGCTGACCGATTGACAGCTTTGAGCGCGAAACGAAGAAAAGTCATGTTCGCCAATTAAATGCTGTGCAGCCTGATGCATGATCTCGGCATCCAGCGTTTGGTAACACCAAGTTGCTTGACTGCGTAACAATGCCGATTTCATGGGACGATTTAAAATAACATATCTATAAGCACGGGCAATTGCGCTGTAACGTGCGTGAAAATCGCCAACCGCCGGTTGCGCCCAGGTAATGCGAATATCGTCCGGCAACTGACTATTGCCGCCCATTAACCAAGCGCGCATATCCCGCGCTACCCCACAATCGAAATGCACCACTTGCTCCAGTGCATGCACACCTGCGTCGGTGCGGCCGGCGCACAGCACTGTAATCGGATGATTGGCGATTTTACCTAAAGCTTTTTCCAACTCGCCCTGCACTGTGGCCTTTCCTTCCTGCCACTGCCAACCGGCGTAATTGGTGCCGTCGTATTCGATGCCTAAAACTATTCGCGACATAGCAATTCGGCAAATAGGCGATTATTCATGAATCCATACCAAACAGCCGTTTGGTACCCGCTCGAATAAGGCAATTACGTCGATATTTAACATTCGGACACACCCGTGCGATTCGGGTAAACCAGTCATTTTTTCGTCCGGTGTTCCATGAATGTAAATGTAGCGCCAAGTACTATCCACCACGCCGTACCGGTTTTTACCCGGCTCCAAACCGCCAAGCCAGAGTATCCTGCTGAGGATCCAATCCCTTTCCGGATGTTCTAGCGCCAGTTGTGGGCTATAGATTTCGCCGGTCGCCCGGCGACGCACGAATACGCTATTGATCGGAAGACCACCGCCAATTTTGGCGCGAATCCGGTGCCAACCGGTAGGAGTGCAAAAACTACCCATTTTTTCGCCCGGACCGTTTTTTGCCGTTGAGACCGGATATTCGGCCACTACCATGCCGCTCTCCAATAAACGCATTCGCTGTTCGGCGATAGATATATCCAAATAATCCGTAGCGGTGACTAATGCATCCGCTCTTGTATTTGCGTCTTTCATTTCACGAACAAAGCTATCGACTCAACATGCGCGGTTTGCGGAAACATATCCATAACCCCGGCTTTCAGCAGTTTATAGCCCAGTTCATTCACCAAAATACCGGTATCACGCGCTAATGTCGAAGGATTGCAGGATACATAAACGATACGTTCGGGTTGCCAATGCTTTAAATTGTGCAGCACCTCCGATGCCCCGGCCCGGGAAGGGTCCAGCAAGACCTTGGTGAATTTTTGCTTCGACCATGGTTGATCTTTCAGGTCTTTGGTCAGATCGGCAACGTGAAACTCCACGTTGTCTAGCTTATTTAACTTCGCGTTTTCGCGGGCATGTTTGACCAGCGGCAAGTCCCCTTCTACGCCAACCACCTGCCCGGCTTGAGTTGCCAACGGCAGAGTGAAATTGCCCAGACCGCAGAACAAATCCAGCACCCTGTCGTCCTTGGTCAACTCCAGCGCCGCCAGCGCCCGCGTCACCATTTTTTGATTGATCGCATAATTGACCTGGGTAAACATCGCCGGACGGAAATTGAATTTAACGCCCTGCTCTGTCAGCGCATAACTCGGAATGACTTCGGGTTCGCCATCCAGAGGCACTATTGTGTCCGGCCCTTTAGGTTGCAGACAAATAGTAAGATCATGTTGATGGGCAAATTCGCGCATTCTTTGTTTATCGGCATCGGTCGGCGGCTCGAGTACACGAAATGCCAACACACATTCCTTGTCGCCTATCGCCACTTCGATTTGCGGAATTTTGTCTTTCACCGTCAGACCGGCGATCATCTCGCCCAACGCGATCAATTTCTCGCCGACGATGGGGTTCATTACCTTACAGCTATCGATTTCCGCCAGAAACGGATTACGCCGTTCCCGAAAGCCCACCAACACCCTATTCTTTTTCGCCACCCATTTCACACCCATCCGGGCTTTGCTGCGGTAACCCCAATGCGGGCCGATCAAGGCTTCCCAAATTTGCGGAATCTCCACTTTGCCGATACGCCGGAACTGATCGCGAAGTAAATCTTCTTTGAAGTTGATCTGTTCGGCATCGTCGACGTGCTGAAAACTGCAACCGCCGCAATTGCCGAAATGCGGACAAGCCGGCTCGACACGGTGTTCCGAGCGAGTCAATAAATTAACCACCTTGCCTTCTGCGTAGTCTTTACGGCTGTCGGTATACACAAATTCCAGAGTTTCGCCGGGCAACGCTTCGTCGATAAACACAACTTTACCATTGACGTGGCTGACGCCGCGGCCGTCGTGAGACAGCGATTCGATAGTGACAGTAACGGGATCTAGCGGGAGTTTTTTCTTGTGAGCCATTAAATATAGATGAGCGTAGGCCGGAATAAACGTAAGCATTCCGGCAAAAAAGTCTGCCGGCAAATCCCGGCCGAGATAAATTATGTCGGAAATACTCCGGTGGATAAATATCGATCGCCACGGTCGCAAACGATACTGACGATCAGAGCGTTTTTCACCTGCTTAGCAAGTTGTAGCGCTGCGTATACCGCACCGCCCGATGAGACGCCGGCGAAAATACCCTCGGTTGCCGCCAACTCCCGTGTGGTGTTTTCCGCATCGAGCTGATCCACCTCGATAATTTGATCGACGCGCGCGGCATCGTAAATTTTCGGCAGATACTCCTTGGGCCAGCGGCGGATGCCGGGAATTTTCGATTCGCCTTCCGGTTGCACGCCGACAATCTGTATCGCCGGATTTTGTTCTTTTAAATACTTGGACGTACCCATGATGGTACCGGTGGTACCCATCGAACTGACAAAGTGCGTGATCTGACCTTGGGTGTCTCGCCAAATTTCCGGGCCGGTGCCTTCGTAATGCGCACGGGGATTATCCGGGTTGGCGAATTGATCCAGAATGCGCCCCTCGCCGCGCGCTTCCATCGCACGCGCCAGATCGATAGCCCCTTCCATACTGCCCTTGGCAGGGGTCAGGATGATTTCCGCGCCGTAAGCTTTCATCGAAGCGATGCGTTCCGCGCTCATATTATCCGGCATGATCAAAGTCATTTTGTAACCTTTGATAGCCGCCGCCATCGCCAAGGCGATGCCGGTGTTGCCGCTGGTAGCTTCGATTAGGCGGTCTCCGGGTTTGATTTCGCCGCGTGCCTCGGCATGTTTAATCATACTGACTGCCGGTCTGTCCTTTACCGAACCGGCGGGATTGTTGCCCTCCAGCTTCAGCAATATAGTGTTGCCGCTCGCCACGGGCAAACGTTGCAGGCGCACCAATGGCGTATTTCCGACAAAAGACTCTATGGTTGGAAAATTCATGACTCTAACATCCGGTTATCGTTACGGCGGCGATTATAGCAAGTTCCAGGCCTTAAGCGCCGCTGTAACCCAAGGCTAAAAAATTTCCTTTATAATCGACTGACCGCAATCCAACCCGCAGCCGACATGGAATCCATCGATCTAACTAGCCCCGAGCTTTATCTCAACCGCGAACACAGTCTGCTGGAATTTAATGTCCGCGTCTTGGCGCAAGCCCTGGACGAAACCCTACCGCTATTGGAACGACTGAATTACTTATGCATATCCTGTTCCAATCTTGATGAGTTTTACGAAGTACGTGTCGCCAGCTTGATACAAATGGCGGAAATGGACCCCAATCTGGTTAGTTCCGACGGTTTGACCATTAACGAACAATTCGAAAAAATTTCAATTAAGGCCCACGAACTAGTCGCCGAACAGTACCGCGTGCTGAACGAAGTACTTATCCCGCGCCTGGAATCCGAAAATATCCGCTTCCTACGCCGCGACCGCTGGAGCCCGGCGCAGAAACTCTGGCTGGAAAAATATTTCAACGAAGAACTGCTACCGATTCTGACCCCGGTCGGCCTGGATTCCGCTCATCCGTTTCCGCGCATTCTGAATAAGAGTTTAAATTTCATCATCTCTTTAACAGGCAAGGATGCTTTCGGCCGCAACAGCGGCCGCGCAATTTTACAAGCGCCACGCGCCCTGCCCCGTATCGTACAACTGCCGATCACGGAGACTGATAGCGGACCTTACGATTTCGTGTTTCTGTCCTCCATTATTCACGCCTTCGTCAATGAGCTATTTAACGGCATGATGGTCAAGGGGTGTTATCAATTCCGGGTCACGCGCAACAGCGACTTTTTCGTCGATGACGATGCGATAGACGATTTGATGTTGGCCGTGGAAGGCGAGTTGGCGATGCGCAATTACGGCGACGAAGTGCGCTTGGAAATCGACGGCAATTGTCCGGAAGAAACCGTTAATTTTCTGTTGGCCCGCTTCGACTTAAAACACGACCGTTTATTTTTAGCCAACGGCCCGGTCAATTTGAGCCGTATCCAAACCATTTTGAACATGGTGGAACGGCCGGATTTGAAATTCCCGCCGTTTAAATCCAGCCTGCCGTCGGCATTGGGCCGCAATAAAGACATTTTTGCCAGTATCCGCAAGCAGGATATTTTATTACATCACCCGTACGAATCATTCTCGCCGGTGGTGGATTTCATTCGTCAGGCCGCTGCCGATCCGGATGTGCTTGCCATCAAACAAACTCTGTATCGTACCGGCGTGGATTCGCCCATCGTCGCGGCTTTGATCAAGGCTGCCCGCGCCGGCAAGGAAGTGACTGTCGTCATCGAGTTACGGGCCCGCTTCGACGAAAAGGACAATATCGGCTTGGCCGCCAAACTTCAGGAAGCCGCGGCGCATGTGGTGTACGGTGTAGTCGGTTATAAAACCCACGCCAAAATGTGCATGGTCTTACGCAAGGAAGGCGCCACGTTACGTAATTACGTTCATTTGGGTACCGGCAACTATCACCCGAAAACCGCCCGACTCTACACCGATTACGGTTTGTTTACCTGCGAAAAAGAATTGGGCGAAGACGTGCGCCGGGTATTCATGCAATTGACCAGCCTGGGCAAGGTGAGCAAGCTGAATAAGCTATTGCAATCGCCGTTTACTTTGCATCACGGCATCATAAAGATGATCGATAGGGAAATCGAGCATGCCAAAAAAGGTAAGCCTGCGAAAATTATTATCAAGGTCAATGCCGTGGTCGAGGAACAAGCGATTCAAGCCCTGTATCGGGCGTCGCAAGCCGGGGTGGAAATCAAAATGATTGTGCGCGGTGTCTGCTGTTTGCGGCCGGGCGTACCCGGCGTTTCGGAGAATATCGAAGTGCGCTCCATCGTCGGCCGCTTCTTGGAACACACCCGCATCTACGCATTTTGCAACGGCGGCGACTGGTCCGTTTACGCCTCCAGCGCCGATTTGATGAACCGCAACATGTTCCGCCGGGTGGAAGTCTGCTTCCCTATCGCCGACCGAAAGATAGCCGAACGGATACTTACCGACCTGGATGCCTATTTGCGCGACAACTCTCAAGCCTGGCAATTGCAGAGCGACGGCCAATACCGGCATTTACGCGCCGATGATCAACCTGTTTACCAAGTACAAAGTGAATTACTGAAAGCTTTTTGCGGATAGGATAAAGTCATGAGTCAACGACCTCGCCAAATTCGGCAAGTGGTACTGGATACCGAAACCACCGGCATCAATCCCAAGGAAGGCCATAAGATTATCGAAATCGGCTGCGTGGAGTTGATTAACCGGCGTTTAACCCGCAACCATTTTCACGTGTACCTGAATCCGGACCGGGAAATCGATGCCGGCGCTATTGAAGTGCATGGCATCACTAATGAGTTTTTAAAGGATAAGCCTCGCTTCGCCAATGTCGTCGAAGACTTTATGCGTTTTACCCAAGGAGCGGAGCTGATTATTCACAACGCGCCGTTTGACGTTGGCTTTTTAAATCACGAATTAGCGTTGCTATCCGGCGAACAGCGCCGCGTCGAAACCAACAGCACCGTGTTCGACACCTTGGCGTATGCCCGGAAAAAACACCCCGGAGCACGCAACAGTTTGGATGCGCTGTGCAAACGCTACGGCATAGATAACAGTCACCGTGAGTTGCATGGCGCGTTGCTTGACGCGGAAATCCTGGCCGACGTGTATCTCCTGATGACCGGCGGCCAGGCTTCTCTGTTGGATGAGGGCGATCATGCGAGTAGCGGTAACGAACAAAGCATCGTGCGTTTATCCGGCGACAGGCCGGCATTGAAAATCATCACTTGTAGCGTCAAGGAGGAGGAAGCTCACCAACAAAGACTGGCTAAAATCGCCAAAATCAGCGGAAATTGCCTCTGGCAACAATAAGCTGTCAAAAGCCCCAGAACTCGGTATCTTCAAACGAAAAAAACGGCGTCTCGGGTGGCAGCTCAACCACCAGTTCGCTTAACGGCATCGGCTTATGTACGCCATAACCTTGGGCATAGTCAACGCCGATTTCTCTTAATAACTCACGTATATCGTTATTCTCCACATATTCGGCAATAGTGGCCAAGCCCAATGAATGCGCAATTTCATTCATGGATTTCACGATGGCAATATCGGCTTTATTATGCAAAATATCCTTAACAAACGCACCGTCTATTTTTAGATAATCGATATTCAAATTCTTTAGATAAGAATAGGAAGAATATCCCGAGCCAAAATCGTCCAGGGAAAATTTACAGTCGAATTGCTTGATGGTGGCAATGAATTTATTCGTAAAATTTAAGTTTTCCGCAGCAACCGTTTCGGTAACTTCAAAAATAAGCTTATTGGTCGGCACATTGCTTGAACGCAAAAACTCCGTTAAAAATATCAAAAACTCTTCGCTATTAATAGACTGTCCGGATAAGTTAATAGCAAAGCCGTCAATATTGTCGAAATATTTTTTGTTGAATTCGATCCAGTGAAATACGTTCTCAATGACCCAGCGATCTATTTCCGGCATGCGTTTACAGCGTTCCACGGCAGGTATAAACTGATCCGGCGGAATAATCTTGTCGTTTTCGTCTTTTATACCCAGCAGAATTTCGTAATGCTGATGACCGCCATTCGATTTATCTACCGGGGCAATCATTTGGCAACGTAAAAATAATCTATTGTCGGAAAATACTTTATCGATATTACCTATCCATTCATATAGTTTATTTTGCCGGTTTAAACTTTCATCGTCGTAAGCAAAAATCAGTACTTGGTTTTGCCCGGAACGCTCCGCAGCCATGCTGGCCGCGTCGGCATGTTGCAGTAATTCATTGACATCGTAATTGTCCTCTGAAAATGGAACCAAGCCCATGCTCACACCGATAGAATAACTCTTGTCTTGCCATTGAAATCTGGCGTCGCTTATGATTTTCACCAGTTTTTTCGATAGTTCATACCCCTCATCGACATTACAGCTTTTGAATAAAACGGCAAAGGATTTATCTCCTAATCTGCCGAACAAATCAGTTTCCCTTAACTGATCTTTTATCAATTGAATCAGATGTTTTAGGAATTGTTTAGAGCCCGATGGGCCGCAGATATTCGTAATATCCCGAAAATCCAAGACCTCTATATGGTTAAGCATGTGGGAAGAGTTATCAAGTTTGGCGACTTCAAGCTTAAGTTGTTTAACAAACTCGTCTCGAGTAAGCAGGTCGGTGTCGGTATCGTGAGTTGCGTTGTAAATCAGCTTACTATGCATTTTCTGCAACATTAAGTTAGTTGCGCGCTCCATTAGTGGTGCATCGAGACTTTCAATTCGGCTGGCACTGCCGCTTTCCAAAAGATCGGCCAATTCTATCTTATTAAATTCCAGTTTATTTAAACCATCGCGATTAACAAATACGCAAATTGGAATAACATCGCCAATCCACACTAACTTCATCGGCTCAAAACCCTGTGAACCGTGAAAAATCATTAACCATTCGCCAACGCGTAGCGGCTCCAAATGCGCAGGCCAATCATTATCAGCTAAGTGACGAGCCGGTTTCGAAGCATGAAACTTTACTGTTTCTATCGGTTTTCTAACTTTCGGTAAGCCAGTACCTAATAACTGGGCAGTTAACTCTTCTATAACATTATCGCGTTGAAATAAATTGGTGCAGACCGAACCCAAAGACTCCTCTATGAATTTAAGCGTTTCTTCGATACTGATGGACTGCATTTTTAAAAGAGATTCTTGCTCGTAGAACCAAAACATCAAGTCGTCTATCACTTTTAAATATTTTTGCTTTTCTGCCGGATCCTGTTCTAAGTTCAATTCGGCTATGACCAACAAATTTTTCCACCCCGATTCCAATAAAGTCGGAATAATCGCCGGAACGGTCTTACCAGCCAAGCGTTTATCGATTTCCTGCCGAATGGAAAGCCTGGCGGTTTCCAGTTTTTGTTGGCCTTCGTAAGGCTCTACGGTACGTTTAATATTGATATCAAATGACTTGGCGACTTGTTTGGCGACGTTATCCAATTCATGTTCCACTTCCGCAAAAACCTTAGGGTTACTGATCGACTCATTCGAAATGCGGGCAATCGCTTTTTCTATCGTATCTTTAATATTAATGTTTTTAATGACTCGATTACTCTTTACCGCCGGCTCCAAAACCGCGAGCTGATTGAGTATATTCCGAACCGGATGCGACTCGGCGTCGAGAAAATCATTGCCTTGCAAGGGTAGGGAAAGTAATGGTAAGTAAATGCTTTCCAGATAAGACTTTATTTCTGATGAAAATGTCAAATCGCCCAATAGGGTTTCAAAGAATTTCCCATAGACTTCAAGATGATGAACGTCTGCATTGGAAAGCGATTTCGCTGTATCGACACTATTTTTCAAGCTGTCGTTCAGATTTCTTTGCAACACGCTGGGATCCAAATGAGGAAGGGATTTAGCCGTGACGTTTTTTTGTATTCTGGCGATTGCGGATAAAACTTCATCGGCATTAAAAAAAGAATGTGTCTCTTCTAAGGATTCTTTATTGTCACCGTATAAACCTGTTGCCGACATGACGGCGGTTTCATTTAATATGTTTAGTAATTTCCCCGTGACCTGC
>CAZGUM010000107.1:10558-13625 GCA_964529085.1 uncultured Methylomonas sp.
TGCCGACATGACGGCGGTTTCATTTAATATGTTTAGTAATTTCCCCGTGACCTGCGCCAACGGTTGTTTCGCGCCATGACTTGAAAACGCTACCGGATTTAAAAAACTATCCTGTGAAACCGGTACTTGCTGCAAGAGCGGCTTTGGCGCATCTTGCACCCGGCTTCCTTGATTGCCGTAGATAGGCGTGACGATACTAGCCGACTTACATTTGGCTAATATTGTTTCCGTCTTTTTATACAAAACAGGCAAGTTATGAACTAATGTTTTTCCGAAGCCGCTATAAATAGTTTTTTTGACGTTACCACTTAACTCCAGTTGCAAAATTATTTCGCGAAAACTATCGCATAGAATCGCGGGGCTAATCGGATTGTTGATGTCGGCATTCGATAAACGACCAAATACCCGGCAAAACTCTCTAACTAATAAGTTTAGCTCTTCATCAAAGTAGCTGTTAAGCTTCCTGATGATGGCAGACATATTTAACCAATCTTCAAAATCCTGTTTTTCGATCAACGCTAATGAATCATGAGATAAGGGGTCGTGTTTTATTTCGATACTATCGGAAATATAATCGACTTGATAGACAACAGAACAGCAAAATTCGCTGGCAATCAAGTCTCTATTCAGCTTTAAGGTTGTAACAAAGTCATCTAAAACCGAGCTGTTCTCAAATAACTCGAAATGTTCGTTAGCCCGCTCCAGATCTTCATTAATGGTTTCAAAAAAATTACCCAATAATAGCGGTAATTGATCTAACAACATATTTTTGAAGGCGTGCTTGAAGTTTTCCTGATTTAACTCATTTGAAGGAGCATCGAGACTCTCTGAAGAACCCGCGTTGGTAGAGGAATGAGCGGCTTTTTTTAGGGCTTCAAATGTCGCTACCGGCATGTGTTCCACGAAAACGCCGACACCGGCGGCCGATACGCGGCATATTTTTGCATTGACTTCATAGGTCTTCAATCCAAATTCTTGCTGAATCGCGAAACGGACTGTAATGATCTTATTTAAAGAAATGTCTGCGCTAGAATTTCCCAAACCCAGGAAAAAACCGCCGGTGCAAAAATCCAAAATACGGCAATCTATGGCGGTTAATTCTTCTATTATTAACAACGCCTTTAGGTCTATCGCATACCGAATATAACGACGACGTTTGCTTTTTATAATACTGGCCGGCATAAATCAGAAGAAATATAAAATCAAACTACGCAAATTCATTTAGCAACCACATCAGCAACCTGAGGTTAGGGAAAACTTCAAAGTTATCGATCAAGTCCTTCTGAGCCGGTAAGAATGACGGTAAAACTACCTTGTAGCCTAACGACAGTACTACCCTCACACTATACCATGTCCATTTAGAGTATATGTACCTGAACAAGCGCCAGATGCCGCTATTGTCGAATCAGTTTAGTCCAAAGATGCTTTACAGTTCAGCGCAGCGTAAGGAGGTGTTGTGAATTTACTTGCCGTTTACGCGCTAGTTTGGGATAAATGAAGCGAACCCTCAAACCACTCAAATCAAAGAGATCTATGAATTACTGGCTAATGAAATCCGAACCGGATACCTTCGGCATCGACGATTTATTCAAGCGTCCCGCGCAAACCGAGCATTGGGACGGTGTGCGCAATTACCAAGCCCGGAACATGATGCGCGACGACATGAAAATCGGCGATCAGGTGTTTTTTTATCATTCCAACTGCGACGAACCGGGTATCGTCGGCATCATGCAAGTGGCGCGCGAATCCTATCCCGACTTTACTGCTTTCGACCCGGACGACAAGCACTTCGATCCGAAAAGCAATCCGGACAAACCCACCTGGTACATGGTCGATGTTAAGTTCGTCAGAAAGCTATCGCGCAATATCAGTCTGCGCGAACTGAAACTGAAAACCGAACTGGCCGATCTGGCTTTGCTGCGCCGAGGGAACCGTCTGTCTATCATGCCGGTGAATGCCGAGCAATGGGCATTTATTCTGAGTTTGGAGTAAGTCTAAGCTTTAGGATCGTTTAGGGACACGCTCATTACCGTCACGCGGTGGTCACGATAATATTCGTCGTCCATCGCTGTCCAGCCAAGTTTTGCATAAAAATCTACTTGATCCGGCGTGAACAGATAGAGTTTAGTAACCCCGACTGTCTTGGCTTGTAACATGACATGCTGTACTAGCTTCGCTCCTATGCCCTGTCGGCGAAACTCGAGGGCCACATAAACGCTGGCCAACCACGGCGTCAGTTCGGGGCGGGTATCCATATCGCTTTCTATGATGGCTGCCGAGCCGGCTAGCTGGCCTTCATGTTTGTAAATGAAAGTACTCGGGATTAGTTTGTTACCTAGATAGGCTTGCATTCTTTCGATGCGCTGTTCGATGGTTTGGCCGGGATTCAGGTTTGACCACTCGGCTTGGTGCCATTGGGCTAGGGTTGGGATTTGGTGGGGTTCTTGGGAGAGGTTGATGATAGTCATAATTTGATGTCGCTACCGCGACGGACTGTTTTGAAGTCGGGTCTCGGCCCGACAGCCGAGACCCTTTTCTTTGCTTGTCCAAAGAAAAGGATCCAAAAGAAAAGACACCCGGATTTCGCCCTGACCCTGTGCTTCTCGTTTTTTGCTGGGGTTGGCGAAAGGGGCTTCCTGCCCCTTCGCCAACGAGCGGCATCCCTGCCGCTCCCCTCCGGGCTATTCCTGCAAAAAACTGCGATGCTCGGGGTCGAAATACGGGACCAAAACTCTCCCGATGACAAAAACCTCTTGACTAGCAACCTGCTTCAGCTAAACCATAAAGTCCGTCATGCCCGCTGGTAGCGGGCATCCAGTGCCATGGATGGCAAGCTTCTAGATATCCATGCAGTCTTGATTTCGGCATTCCCCTTGTGCCCCAGAGGGTATGCCGAAACGACGATTTACCGGATGCGTGAGGAATTTTTATAAATAACCAATACACATCTGCTACACAGCGGCGGTGTTCCCCCGTATGCCGCGCCGAGCACCGGAGCTTTTATCGAGATCAGCCCGAAGGGGCACCGCAGGGATGCGGTGCGTCGGCGGAGGGGCTGGGAAGCCCC
>CAZGUM010000108.1:0-13579 GCA_964529085.1 uncultured Methylomonas sp.
ATAAAAAAAACAACCATCCATTGCGAAACCAGCAACGGAATACCAAGGGTAGTAAGCGATATTTTTGATGTCCAATACAAATAACCAAAGCTTATTTCCATTGCCAAAAGCCCCAGCAATGAAAATAAAATTATTCTTTTTGAAGCATTAACCAAGGTAGTATGAATTATTAACGCACCTATGATCAAATTACTGCCATCTGTTAACACCCCAAAAAGCAACAACTTCCAATGCGGTTCAAAATCGGAGTTAGTTAAGGTTTTAACGACAAATTCACCAACTCCGAAAGAACCTAAAGCCACGCCAATTAAAACCGCTATTGCACCTTGCAAGTATCTACCAGTAAATTCTCCCGCAGTTTTATATATTAGCGGCGTAAACTGCTGACTATAAATAAGCGAAACCGCACTGATTGCCGCGCTACCCACACTGGATAAAGTTGCAAAAACACCAACTTCTTCCGCAAAACCAAGAGGAACTAAAATCAGGCGATAACCTTGCAACTGCAACCAATTACAAACAGCCCCGATTGAAAAGGGATATGAAAAATTATATACATCTTTGGCGACGATTAGCGGCACATTAGAACCGGAAAATATTTTTATTTTATACGCCTTATAAACCAAATAAATCGCCGACAAAATCAATGAAATCAGCCACGCCAAAATTAACAGACTTTCATCCGCTTTTAAACAACTTACCAAGCCATAGAATACTAAAACCTTTAAAACGGCTTCTTGAATAAAGCTTACCGATACAAAACCGCGAAATTCAAGATTATTAAAAACATTTCTCAGCACCTGAACCAAATATAGAAAAAATGCAAACACCCACACAATTGCAATATAAACCGCGTAATCCGGGCGTATCATCATACACCCGAGAATTACTAATAGAAAAAATGCAAAATAATATGCAGCCAGAGCTCCATTAAACCTTAAAAATGGTCTCAAACCTCCGGACTTGGACATTATCTCCGCAAGCTTAGCTTGTTGATAATAATCAACCGGAACAAATAACAACGCATTTGCGGAATATGATATTGTCAATAAAAAAAATGAAAAGCCAAGCTGATCGGCACTCAGAAAATGGGTATAAAGCTTTATATTTATCAACTGCAGCCCAACGACCAAAACCCTCGATATCGCGTTAAAAGCAATACCTTTCATGCTGTTATATAACACTCACAACAAATAAAGAGACGCCCACCCGAAACAACAGCAGTGTGGTAACACTTACAACCGAATCTTTTGCAACAAGGACTTATGCAAAAAGACGTCGTCATAAAAACCTATTCTGGAAAAAAACACATAGCCTTTTAATCGCAAAAACTCCCGAATTTCCTCAGAACCAAATAAGTTCACGGTATTATTCTCGATAATCAAACACTTTATTAACACTCTTTCAAAGTCAATTCCTCGGACGACATCAAGTTCGACACCTTCAACGTCAATCGACAGTAGCGTGATGACTTCAAGTTTATGCTCGGCAATCACCGAAGCCAAAGTAACGCAGGGTACATCTCGCACCACACAATTAGTACCGCTTATTTTGGGATTGTTTCCGGTTATGGAACTAAACATATCGTCATAAAACGATCCCGACTCAGGAATACTTAAAGATACTGTCCCAGGCAAACTTCCCAAAGCCGTCGCTATGAATATTGCTTCGGGCCGTAATTCTTTCCATAACTCCCTATATTCCTCAATGGGATCAATCGCAATCGTTTTACACTTGAAATATTTCTCAAAGAACTTGGAGTTAGAGTATTTTTCCGGGTGATTGCAGCCAACATCCACGACATATCCACCCGCCGAACTTTCCAGCTCACTGAATAGCAAGCTCGACAGATATAAATCCTGCCCTTCTTGTGAATAATATGTGCCGATTGTTAAAGGCTTAACAAATGGCACTCGCGGATTTTTGATTCTAAACTTAAGAAAATCAATTTGTCGGATCAGCCAATTTATTAGTCTTGTCGTAAAATTCATCAGTAATCTAATTATTTAATAAGCTTACCTGACTCTATAACTATACCTTCAAGGGAAGTTAATTCAGGCTTGTATCCAAAATCCGCAGCGCGATGATTAAGCGAATAATAATAAGGTTTATTGCCCGTCGAATTAAGACTGGGATCGACCTCGTTAACGTCATAACGCAAACCGAACTTATCCCGCATTGCGGCGAGCAAACTTGGTTTATCAATCGGTGCTTTACTGTAACAATCGACAACAGTATTGATGGCATCGGTTCCCAGTAATACACAGACTAATTTGTAAAAATCGGACGAATGCAAAAAATCACGCACGATATAATCCGACGACACCTTAAGCTCGACATTGTCTCGGATGGCCCGCAACATATCGGTTATTAGAAACCGTGCATTGATATCCTGGGTATGACTAAAGTAGTTAAAAACTCGAATATCGATAATTGCAAAATCAGGACTCGCGCGGTGCCGGCATTCAGCGTAAAGTTTGGCTACACCATACCACTCATGAGGCTCTAGTCGATTAATATTGACTACTGCACGAGTATCTGATGTTACAGGCTCGGTAAAACCACCGCCATACGCAGCACCGCTACTAAGGAACAAGTAACGGCAGTGAGGATGCTGGCACAAATATTCCAAAACCAGATTGTCGAAATATTCGGTGATCTCAAATATGCCATTACCCAACGCCACAGCTTGCGCCGGGTTTCCAACACCGACAAAGTTTATAACCGCTTCGTAATCACTCTTGGGAAATTCGGAAAACTCGTTGGCAGGGTAATATTCCGACAAACCAACGGAAGCCAACCAATTGCTCACTTCCGCGGGACGACGCGCAAACAAATATAATTCAGTGTCTTTGTTGCCTGAAAAGGAAACAATTAAATCCTTGGCTATCTGACTAGTGGCGCCAAGAATGGCTATTCGCATATTCAGGTATCGCTTAACTAGTGAGCTTCGGAAACTGCTCATCCAGTTTCGAACCGAATGCCAGACGCGGCCTGCATTCCGCGGCACCTTCCATCATCAGTTCGATAAGTAACGGGCCTTCATGACCGGGGATCAGACTCAAAATGCGATCCAATTCTTCCGTCGAATTTATGCGGTGAGCCACAATGCCGTAGGCGCTGGCAATATCAGCAAAAACCGGACTGCTGTAACCTTTCCGGGTAGATTGGTCGCGTCCATCGAAATACATATCCTGAAAGTTTTTCACCATGCCCAGCATCGAATTATTCAGCACCAATATGGTTAAATCCACACCCAAGCGAGCCAGCGTATCCAGCTCCTGAATATTGATTTGCAAACTGCCGTCGCCGGTAATCACGACGACTTTACCGCGAGATTGCAGCGCAATTCCCAACGCGGCAGGCAATGCAAAACCCATGGCTCCCATGCCGCCGCTGTAATGCACGGACTGGCGCGGAGACAGCCTTAAACTTTGCGCCGCCCACATCTGATGATTACCCACATCGCATACATAATCCACGGCGACATCTGCTAAAACTCGATTCAGCTTTTTAAAAACTTCGCTAGGACTGATCGTCCAATCCGGATACTCATTGCCTTGTGCGCGCTCACGTTGCGCGTTTAAGACACTTACCCAACTCTGATCGATATTTCTGAACGTGTCCGCCGAAACCGGGAAAAGCTTAAAAAAACATTCCGCATTGGCGACAATATTTAAATCGGCTTTAACCCGATTATTCAACTGCGCGTGATCGACATCTATTTGCACAATTGTCGCCTGACGCCCAAAGTCATCCACATCCGCGCCGGTTTGCCGCACATCGAGCCGAGCGCCGATCACAATCAACAAGTCACAATTTTGCACCGCCCAATTTGCTTCCCGGTTGCCATAACTGCCGATCATATTGAAGTAACGATCTCGCGCTATTACTCTCTCGTGTCCCATCAACGTTGATACATAGGGAATGCCTGCTTGATCGACATTGACCAGCCACTGTTCCATCGAGTCGGCCCATCGACCGCCACCGCCAATGCAAATTAACGGACGCCGCGCGGCCGCGCACAGCGCCGATAATTCTTTCAGATCGTTCTCGGCAACCTTGGATTCCGTAAAAACATCCAATGGCTGACTTAGCCAGTTCTCAACCGACTCGTCCGGAATATCGGCTCGCTGGATATCGTTAGGAATATCCAACAACACCGGGCCTTGCCGCACACTCAATGCCGTCGACAAGGCTTTATGCAATTGCGGTAACAAACTTTCGGCGCTATCAATTCTGACCGCAAATTTGGTCAGCGATCGGGCAACTTCGACGATATCCAATTCCTGAAAGCCCTGCTGCCTGACGCCTAACCCCCCTTTTAGCTCGTGAGTATTAACTTGGCCGGTAATAAACAAACAGGGAACAGAATCGAACCAGCAACTGCCGATGCCTGTCAGTAAATTAGTCGCTCCCGGGCCGCTGGTGCCCATGGCTACGGCAAGTGTTTTGCCTCTTGCATGTCTGGCCACACCTTCCGCAGCGAATGCGGCGGATTGTTCGTGATGCATGGATACGATGCTAAAACCGCCGGATTCGGCAAAACTATCCAAAAGATGGGTAATCATCCCTCCCACCAGTTCAAAACACATTTGAACGTTATGGGCTAACAAAAACTTGGCAACTGCGTCGGAGGCTTTCAAATTCGTTCCGTTTTCGTCTATATCAATCATTTATCCGGAAGAAATCTTCCAGCTTTTGCACCACAAAATTCAACATCTCTTCGGTCAAGCCCGGATACACACCTATCCATAGGGTATTGTTCATTACCTGGTCGGTAGTGTGTAGATCGCCGCTAACCCGATAGATTCTGTCTTGAAAATAAGGCTGACGCGTCAGGTTTCCGGCAAACAACAAGCGGGTACCGATTTTGTATTGGTCCAGATATTTCAGTAGCTCGACGCGAGCGAAGTCGGCGGATTCGCGTAAGGTGATGGGGAAGCCGAACCAGGAAGGCTCGCTGTTTGGCGTCGCCTCCGGCAAAATTAAAAACTGCTCACAGGATTTTAGACGCTGTTTCAGATATTCGAAGTTACGCTTGCGTACCGCAATAAACTCCGGCAACCGATCCATTTGCGCCAATGCGCAGGCTGCCTGCATATCGCTGATTTTCAGGTTGTAGCCCAAATGCGAGTAGGTGTATTTATGATCGTAGCCCTTCGGCAATGTGCCCAACTGCCAACCGAAGCGCATACCGCAAGTATCGTCGCAACCCGGCGCGCAATAACAATCCCGTCCCCAATCGCGGAACGACTCGATAATCTTGCGCAGTTTGCGATCCTTGGTAAACACCATGCCGCCCTCGCCCATCGTAATATGGTGCGCCGGGTAAAAACTGCAACTAGCAATGTGGCCGAACTGCCCCACATGCTGGCCTTTATAGGTTGAACCCAGGGCATCGCAACAGTCTTCGATAACCCACAAATTGTACTTGTTGGCTATGGCCATTACGGCGTCCAAATCAAACGGGTTACCCAAAGTGTGAGCAACCATGATGGCACGCGTGCGCTCCGACACTGCCGCTTCAATTTTTTGCGGATCGATATTGTAAGTCGGAATTTCCACATCGACGAACACCGGCACCATGCCCGCATGCAAAATCGGATTGACGGTAGTCGGAAAACCCGCCGCAACGGTAATCACCTCATCGCCCGGCTTTAACGCCCGCTCGCCCAACTTGGGCGAAGTCAAAGCGGTAAACGCCAATAGATTTGCGGAAGAACCTGAATTGGTCGTCAACGCATATGGCACCCCGACAAATTCGGCAAAACGCTTTTCAAACGCTTCGTTGAATCTTCCCGTCGTTAGCCAAGCATCCAGGGAGGCTTCAACCATGTTTTTTAGTTCACTGGCACCGAGTACTTTGCCGGAAGGCGGAACACTGCTGGATCCGGCCTGAAACGATTTTTCCGCAAAATGTAACGCGCTATATTGCTCTACCAGATTGAATATTTGCTGCTTCAACTCTGTTTTATCCACTTAAATTTCCTGCTTGGTGTTTTTGAAAACCCGGTTGTATTGATCAATTTGCCGTAAAGTTAATGCACGCATGTCGCGTTCGTCGCGATATGCTCTGTGCCACTCGACAATCGAAGTCAATGTCTTTTCGAGATGCCATCTCGGATGCCAGTTCAAATGCGTTTTTGCCTTGGCACAATCCAACTTCAGATAATGTGCCTCATGCGGATGATTACCGTCATCCAACATCCAATCCGCGCTCTCGCCCCAACTCGTCGTCAAGTTTTCCACTATCCATTGCACGGGTTTGGCATCGTCCTCGTTCGGCCCAAAATTCCAGGCTTCCGCATAGCTTGCGCCATAGTCATAGAGCTTTTCGGCCAGCAACAAATAGCCTGACAACGGCTCCAATACATGCTGCCAAGGACGAATGGCGTGCGGGTTACGAATATTGACCGGCCGGCCTTGAGTTATCGCCCGCATGATGTCCGGAATCAGTCGGTCTTCCGCCCAATCACCGCCACCGATGACGTTTCCCGCTCGCGCGGACGCCAGCGCTACGCCATGGTCGGAATATTTGTCCGGGTGAAAATAGGAATTGCGATAGGCGGCTGTTACCAATTCCGCACACCCCTTGCTGTTACTATAGGGATCGTACCCTCCCATCGCTTCGTTCTCGCGATACCCCCAGACCCATTCGCGATTTTCGTAGCATTTGTCGCTGGTAACATTGATTACCGCTTTGACGCTTTTGGTATGACGCACCGCTTCCAGAAGATTGACCGTTCCCATCACATTGGTTGAGTAGGTCTCGACCGGTTCGCTATAGGAGTAGCGCACCAAAGGCTGAGCCGCCATATGAATCACAATTTCGGGTTGATGCTCGGCAAATACAGCACGCAATTTCGGCAAATCGCGAATATCGCCAATGATGCTGGTCATACCTCTCTCAACACCGGCGGCCTCAAACAAACTCGGGGTTGTCGGTGGAGCCAAGGCGTACCCGATCGCTTGCGCTTGCCTGGATTGCAGCCACAACGACAGCCAGCTACCTTTGAAGCCGGTATGGCCGGTCAACAAGACTCGCTTGCCTTCCCAAAACCGAGCGTTCATTACCATACCTTCCAAGGTGGATTACGGCTCCATAAATCCTCAAGATGATTTTTGTCGCGCATGGTATCCATCGCCTGCCAAAAGCCATTGTGATGATAGGCGGCCAATTGATTCTCAGCCGCCAGGCGTTGCAGTGGCTGCGCTTCCCAGCTAACCAGATCACCATCGATATAATCCAAAACCGACGGTTCCAGCACAAAAAAACCACCGTTAACCCAGGCGCCATCGCCAGCGGGCTTTTCCTGGAAATCGAGCACGGCGTCGCCGGCAATATTCAGCGCTCCATAGCGGCCAGGCGGTTGAATTGCGGTCAGCGTCGCCGCTTTGCCTTGCGAACGATGAAACTGAATCAAGGTATCGATATTGACGTCGGCCAAACCGTCACCATAGGTAAAACAAAAGGTTTCATCGCCGATATAATCTTTCACGCGCCGCAATCTGCCGCCGGTCAGCGTGTCTTGCCCGGTATCGATCAGCGTCACTCGCCACGGTTCGGCGTTTTTTTCGTGCACTTCCATACGATTATGTTCCATGTCGAATGTGACATCGGACATGTGCAAAAAGTAGTTGGCAAAATATTCCTTGATGACGTATCCCTTGTAACCCAAGCAAATGACGAAGTCATTAATGCCATAGCGCGAGTAAATCTTCATTAAATGCCAGAGAATCGGCTTGCCGCCAATTTCTATCATAGGCTTGGGCTTAAGGTGCGACTCTTCGCTGATGCGAGTGCCGAATCCTCCGGCTAGGATGACTGTTTTCATTCTGATGCTTTTATAGAGAGGAATTAGTGTTGGACTTGCAAATAGCGCTTGATTTTAGCCCGAGAAAAAATGAGGCATGATAACCCAGCAGCAAGCCCAACAAAAAGCCTAGAGATAATTACATTGCTAAATTTCAAAGTTAAGACTGATTATGAAAGGATATATATCGGATTTGATCTGGCAATAAATAAATTGACTCGACGGCACTTACCGAAAGCCACGTTCATTGACAGGCAAATGACGAGTTCTAAGACAGCAAATTCATTTTATTAAGTCTTCAGGCTCAAGCCGAAACGGTCTTGGATTAAATCCCAGATCGCGGCTGGCATCTTGATGATCGAAAACCAAATCTTGGTTCGTTCTCTGCATCATTGAGAAAGACCAACTGCGATAGCGTGGCAAGATTTTTAGAGCTACGAAGCCAATCCGCATTAAAAACAAAGGAATTTCAATAAAACGCTGTTTAAGCCCCATGGCGTTAAATATGCGGGCAACCATCTCCTTATAGCTCAACACCTCCGCACCGGACAGATTGTAGCCTTCACTCACCACATTCTCGGCAAACAAAGCGGCGACACAAGCCTGCGCCACATCACGGCAATGAACCGGTTGACGTAGCCCCTTGGCTTGCCCTAATAAAGGAAAAAAGCCCAAACGGCGAATCAAGCGCGCAATTTCGCATATATTTTTATCTCGCCCCAATCCGTAGATTAACGTGGGACGCAAAATTACACATTCGACGCCAGCGTTGGCCGCCCATTCTTGCAAATCAAGTTCTGTTCTTACAAAACGCTGAGCAAGCATTTGATCCGAAGGATCGAACGAATTCTGTTTAGTAAAGCGACTGGTCGATGACAACACTACAACGCGCTTCGCATTACTGGCGAGAAATGCGGCAAAGTAAGCCGGCAAAATCCAGATCGGCGCCAAACAAATCCAATAAGCGACATCTTCATGTTCGGCCTGAGATAATAGAGAGTCCGCGGTTCGCCAGACAATTGTAGAAGTCGAAGCTGTCACCTTCCGCCGGGAGTAAGCTATAACGTCAAAACCCGCCTTTGTCAGTAAGGGCAAAAGCGCCAAGCCCACATGGCTGCTTGCCCCCAATACGCCTATTTTAACTTTATGAGTCATGCTGCCCGCTACGATTTACGGAAACGGACGAAAGTGTGGTAACCCGCCACTAACACAAACCTGAACCAGACACCGAGTATCACTAAGCCCATCAATATCCCCGGATATTGATGTTGAAAAAATTTACGGTAAAAACGCAACATCCCTTTATGTTTGTGCCATTCAACAAATAAGGGACGCGAGCGACCGCATGCACCTTGTTCATGCAAAATTTTCGCTGTCGGCACAAACAAAATTTTCCAGCCTCTTTGCCGAAAACGCATACACCAGTCGAGATCCTCACAATGCAGAAAATATTCTTCGTCCCATTCTCCAACATCCAATATCGCCTCGCGCCTGACCATCATGCATGCACCTGAAATAGCCTCCACTTCAACGGCATGATCCGGCAATGGTTGATTGTGCAAATGAAAGTCAAAAAACAGTCGGGGCCAACGATCCGCGAAACGAACTAACCCAAATGCCCGGGTGAAAGAACGCCAAGGAGTAGGAACTGCTCTGCGGCCGCCGGCCTGTTCGGTTCCGTCAGCATTAACAAGTAAGCCGCCGACCATACCCACGCGGGCATCCGCCTGCATAACATCTAATAATTTGGTTAGCGTATCCGGCTGAAAGGAGCAGTCCGGATTGAGGAAAAACAGAAAGGGAGCGGTAGCGATGCGTATGCCAATGTTACAAGCTTTAGCAAAACCTAGATTGCTGGGGTTTTTAATGACATGAATGTTTGCTAAACCGACTAACTCATTCAAACTGCTATCAGTCGACGCATTATCCACTACAATAATTTCGATTTTCAACGGGCAAGCCAGCAACGAATCGATACAGCGATGCAGCAATGCTCCTGCATTGTAATTGACGATGATCGCTGAAATAGCTGCACTCATATTTCTTTTTTCGACGTTTTATAGTAAATGCCGGAGTCTTGCATATCGACGCAGTTTTCTTCGATAGAGTCTTTGCTGTTTATAGCTAGCATCACGATACCCACGCTCTAAAGCGCTTAAATGTGCGGTACGCCATTCTAGCAAGCAGCCTTCGCGCATTCAGTTGGCGCTCTACCCATAGCGCCCATTCATCGCTTTCGATGGAAAAGTTATCGGATAAATCAGCGGGCGTTATCTTGTCGAAATCCGTAGCGTTAATGACAGCATGCAGATTCTCCACGCGATGAAATTTCTCATATTGGCCGCGACTTAGGCGACTTAATGCACCAAGAGTTTCCGGTGTTAGCGATGCGCAATAAGTTAGTAGCTCGTCCGGCGATCTCCAACTAAAAGCCGTCGGATAAGCTAGATTAATCCCGCTTAAAACTCTGGAAAAAATATGCCTATGCAAGGCTACCGGAATACCCGCCCCCATTGCTTCAATCAATGTCAACCCGCCGCCATACGGGAAAGATGCCACATACAAATCAACGCGGAAATCGTGTAAAGACTTCCAAACACTGGGCACCCAAGGAATATATACGAACCGATCAGATTGAATCCCATAACGTTTTAAGCCTCGTCGAATCTTGAAAAGCGCCCACGGCGTCAATCTTCCAATATGGATATGCTTACCTCCGGTTGCCTTTAATAGCTCGGGTATTAAACCAAGATAGCTTACGAAATAGGGAATTTCGATTTTATTCGACCTAGCCGCAGTACACGTAGTTAGAGTCCCGTCAGACATAAAAGGCCAATCGGTTGGGCGATCATCTTTATCCTCGACAGTGAGAGGGATGTAGATATTTTCTATGCCCAGCACATCCCGGCAATTATGATACCCCATTGGATGGGGATCTATGTGCTTAAGGTGGGATAAATATACGCCTAAACACAAATGATGATCGCCGTGATGATAAAAACTGGCATCCAGATGCATTTCCGGCTGTATCGCGGCAACAGCCACACTATCCTGATGGTGGTTAAACAAATACGTTTTTTTCGGCGCTAGTGCTACCAAGCGCATCTGTAACCACGTCAGTCTTTTCTGATAGTTTACTTTTGGACACTGCTCCAAAACGACGTTAGCCTGCTTGGCGAGCACATTGTTCAGGTATTCGACATCCGATTTGCCATCAAGCTCTGTCGATAAAATAATGTGTTGTCCGACGGGCTGCGTCTTGATGAAATCCTCTATGACGCGGGTATGCCCACCCGACTTTTGCAACTTAGTAACGATGTATACAAAAAAGGGTACGCCCTGCGTATTAACCGGCGTTTCAGGCTTAATATTTGAAAAATTGATACGGCCAATACGCACGCAAAGCTCATCCAGCGTCTTTGAGCCAAACACATGAGAGGTACACAAAGGCTCAGTGATGATTCGCTCCACCAAATGATGGATCTGCTTAAGCGCTTGATCGAGCTGCCTGTCATCAATTAAACGAATAATGTCACTTTTAAATGACACAACCGATTCATGGCTTGCAGCCCTCATCTATCAGGTACTCGTTTTACTTTTGGAAGTATGCCTTTGCTTTCCTCGGAACCGGCACTTTCAATAAGAAAACGCTCACTGAAACGATGCGCGGCAACGAGATCATCCGCGGTGTCAATTTCAGCCAGATCTAACAAATAACCTTTAAGCGGCAAGAGCTCTGCCAGTCGTTCGAAAACATAACCGCTAGCATCGCACATGAGGTTAGAAGGACCAATGACGACATTTGCCCACTCGAACCGACTGCCCCAATCCCTTGAAAATCCAGAAACACTGATCGCGCCGGAGCTTTCCTGGCAATCAGCAAATACCGCATTTTCACTTTTGGCATCAGTTAAACCGACCAAAACATCACTATAAATTGCGGCATGTAAAAATTGCTCCAGACTCTTAGGAGAAATTAATAGGTCACCATCCAGATAAATCACCTTACCATTAATATGGGCAGCTCCTTTTGAAAAGCTGAACGCTGTATTTGTCGTGCGATAATCTTGATTTCTAACCAATACAACATCTCGGTGATACCTGGCACAATATTCAATGACCATTTCTTCCCTGTAACCAACGACAACGTGAATTAATGGCACATGAGGGCGTAATAGTTTTATCAATCGGGTCAATATAGTTTGCCCATCAATTTCGATCATGCACTTCGGCATGCCTAGACCAATTCGGGTACCCATGCCCGCAGCAGCAATTACAGCTCCCGCAACATTCTGCATAACGTAGCCCCCTCATGAATAATGTATTCGGATGCCGCAGTGGCCGCTAAAGAGGGCGAGTGAACACCCCCAAAGGCTATTGATATATCCGCCGCAGAAAGCATCGGTACGTCGTTAGCCCCATCTCCAACGGCAACAACGCGATCATATCCATTAGCGCGAATATCGGTGACCGCATCTGCCTTGTTTAGGATATTTATTAATTTCAGACCACTTTCATCAACACATCCAGTTGACGAATACATTTTGCAACCACATAACTCAAGAATCGGGTCAACCCAAATATCCAGATTTCCAGTTACAAGAAAAGACTCTGTTTTATGCTCTCGAATAAAAGAAAGTATGGATTCGTCCAATGGTATTTCTTCGACGATCTTGCGGACTCGATTAATTGGTACTCGCCCCAAAATCAGGCAACGCAAACGAAATGAGTCTTCAAATGCAATGTGGCCGTCCATAGTGGCTCGCGTAAGGGTCGAAATTTCATCCGCCACGCCAAGATCAGAAGCAATACAGGGCAAAATTTCCGTGGTTGTGACAGTGCCGTCTAAATCAAAACAGTACGCCGTCTTCATAGCTTCACTCACGCCCCCATAAAAACCAACGCTGTTTTGTTTCAGTCCTATTGTTGAGTTCCGCATCAACATAAACATCACCACTACCAATCTGATAAAACCCGGCAGGCTCCAGCGCTGCTGCAACCAAATAAAACAACTCCATTTCGGTTCTATATATTGCATTGTATTGTTGATTCATATCGTCCGAGAAATGCTCCAACAAGGTAAGTCGATCCAACAAAGCAATTGGCTCACGAAACATGATTCTAGATTTCGACGCCGCGACGGCAACGTAACGGCGTAACGCTTCTAAAACTTCATTGTCATTAAGATAGATAAATACACCGAAAGACAGAATATGAGAGAACTCAGTTGTCGCGCCGATGGTTTCAATCGACAGTTTATCAATGGTACAAACAGAAAACTGAGCGTTCTCACATTGAGCAAAGCGCTCTCTGGCAACCCGAATCAGGCCCGGACTTAAGTCCACTCCATGATAATATGCACATTCAGGAATGATCACTTCGGCCCACCTGCCGGTCCCACAACCCGCGTCCAAAACGTTACTTGAGCGATCAATTTCAATTAATGGAAGAAGCAAACCTTTTTCCGCCGCATCCCTACGTTCAGCGAGCCCAGGATTTTTGTCTTGGTAGATTACCGCGCATATTGGACCAAGCACCTCCACTTTCTCCGCCCGTTTTTCGAAAAAATCGAGGATTGCCGATTTATCTATTAAGGGCTTTTCTTCATCTACGGGGGTATAAATTCTTGTCATTGAATTCCACTTCTAATTGAGGTGCTGCCTAGGCAAAATAAAATTAAACGGTTGAACGTAAGATCTTAATTGCAAAACTGCAGAACAAATAATTTATTGACCCACTGTCTTTCAATGCTCTCCTTGATC
>CAZGUM010000109.1:0-13560 GCA_964529085.1 uncultured Methylomonas sp.
ATTGACCGGTGTTGGCGGCATTGATCCGAAAATAGGTCGACAACTCCATCGGGCAGCGCACACCTTTGGGGATGTATACAAAAGAACCGTCGGTAAACACAGCGGCATTCAGCGCAGCGAAGAAGTTATCGCCGGTCGGCACTACGCTTCCTAGGTATTGCTTCACTAATTCCGGATGTTCATGCAAGGCTTCAGAGATCGGGCAGAAAATCACGCCGGCATCTTTCAATTTGCCTTTGAAAGTAGTCGCTACCGACACGCTGTCGAACACGGCATCCACGGCAATGCCTGCCAAGCGCTCTTGTTCGTCGAGCGGTATACCGAGTTTCTTATAAGTATCCAGCAACTCCGGATCGACCTCATCCAGGCTTTTCGGGCCGGCCTTTTTTGATTTTGGCGCCGAGTAGTAACTAATGGATTGATAATCGATAGGATCGATTTTAAGTTGCGCCCAGTCCGGCGATGGCATGGTCTGCCAATGTCGAAAGGCTTTCAGCCGGTATTCCAGCATGAATTCCGGCTCGTTTTTGACTTTAGAAAGTCGGCGAATCACGTCTTCGTCCAAGCCTGGCGGAAACGTATCGACTTCCAGTTCGGTCACAAAGCCTTGTTTGTATTCCTGACTGATGAGATGTTCAATTTCTTGTGCGCTTGTAGACATAATCTTTTCAATAGTTAGCGAAACAACTGGTTAACCGGAATAGAGACTTCTTCCGGCGGCTTAAACGGCAAAATCAGATCGGCCAAGGTCACCGATTCCAGCGCATTGGCGATCTTTTGGTTGATCAAATGCCAATTGCCTTGAATCCGGCAGCCACTGGCTTGATCGCAACCTTTATGAGAGGCGGTGCATTCGGTTAAGGCAATTGGTCCTTCCAAAGCACTAATCACGGTTGCGACTGTAATTCGACTCGGCTCTCTTGCCAATGCATAACCGCCCTTGGCACCTCGCATAGAACTCAAGACGCCTGCCTTGAGTAATATCTTCAATATTTTGCTGACCGTAGGCTGCGCGATGCCTGTCGCCTCGGCGATTTCCAGAGCGCCATGTACGCGACTCCTGTCCCGGGCCATATAGCTCAAGATCACCGTCGCATAGTCCGTTAACTTACTTAGCCGTAACATTACTCTCTCTTTTCATTTAGGACTATTTTAGTCTTATTTAAATCCCGAGTAAATAACTTGGTTATTAAAAAATTTACTTTCGGATACCACCGTATCTTTTAAGGGCGCCTCCGCATACCACAAACCATCTTTTAAGAATCTCCGACATCGAAGCCAAACAGCTGCCGACAATTTTTCCCTGAAATTCTTGCTTATATGCAATACACTTCCACCAATGCCATTGCAAACCTTATCCAAGCAGAAAAAGCCATGAGCCAATACCGCAGCCCCATCGTTTTGATGTATCACGGAACACCCGACAGCCTGCCCGACTCGCACTATTCGATCCGCGCCGACTTATTTGCCAAACATTTAGGATATTTGAAGCAAGCGGGCTGGAAAACCGCATTGTTTAAGGATCTGCGAAATGTTGAAAATCTACCAGAAAAGAGCGTTGTTCTAACTTTCGACGATGGGTATGACGATAATTATCTCGGTGCTTTTTTACCACTATTGGAACACGAAATGAAAGCCACTTGGTTTATCGCGACCGACTGTATAAGCAGCCATGCGCATTGGCTGGGCAAGCCATCCATGCAAACCCGAATGCTGAATTCGGAACGTCTACTTGAAATGCATACCGCAGGGATGGAAATTGCTTCACACACATGTTCGCATCCCGATCTTTCAATACTTAGCTTAAATCAACAGCAAGCTGAACTTTCAAAGGCGAAAAGCGTACTCGAAGACCTGTTATCTACCCAAGTAACCAGTTTGGCTTATCCGTTTGGCAGATTTAACGCCGATTCGGTAACTGCGGCCGAAAAGACCGGATACAACCTTGCCTGTACCACCCGACCCGGCTGGTTCGGTAGCGAAACCAATCCCTATATGATTAGGCGAATTGCAATATTTTCCGGCGACAGCGCAAGTACCCTGGCCCGCAAATTAACATTTGCAGACAACGATGTCTCCTGGAAAAAAATGGCGCGATATTATGCCGGCCGGGCCTGGGATAAACTATCTCGCAGTTCTTGGAATTGAAATTTCAGTGCAAATCCGAGCCACGTTTTCAGCCACTACCCTCTAACATAGATACGATGAGCAAATCTCCAGGGATTCTGTTGACTAAAATCATTTCGCTTTCCATAGCCTTGGCATCGACCCAATCCTCCCGGTCAAAAAACGTGTTTTGTGGCGCACAACACTTCATTACACCCGACCCTTAATACCGCAAATGAGCCCGGAAAAAACTGACAAGATCCTGACATTCGCGTTTTGCACTTTTAACCGTGTGGAACGATTGGAGAAACTGGTAGCTTGCATGCGCGCTCAATCGTGCCCGATTCCGTTCAAAATTCTTGCAATCGACAACAACAGTAGCGACTCCACAAGTGACATATTAAATCAACTCACTCAGCTAGCTGGCCCCGAATTGCATTGGGTGCATGAACCCACGCAGGGGATTGTCGCGGCACGCAATCGAGCCATCCAAGAAGCTCTCAATTCGGACATTCTAGTTTTTGTTGACGATGACGAATTACCACTTCCCGGGCTATTAAATGCTACAGTGGATGCCGTCATTAACGAAGGCGCCGAATGCGTGGGTGGGCGTATTGATATAGATTTTTCCAACCAAAATCGGCCACGATGGCTCGACGACGAATTACTGGGATTTCTTGGTGCCTTGGATCATGGAGACTGCGCCTTTTGGATAGAAGACAACACAACACCCGTCTGGGCAGGTAACATTGCCTACGATATGGACTTGTTCCGCAGAGACCCGACATTGCGTTTCGATCGAAGATACGATCGCAAAGGTAAGACCATAGGCGGCGGCGAAGATTTAATGATGTTTAATCTTCTGCTTCAACAAAAGCGCAGGATCCGTTATCGCCCGGACATGGCAATACTTCATGCGGTGGAACCTTGGCGGCTCCAGCGACACTATTTCATCAAGGTACATTTTCTTGCCGGTTTCCGTGGGGCAATTAATGACTTTCCTGCATATAATCGTACTCACCTCGGCATACCGCCATTCTTAGTCGCACAACTTATCAGACAAATATGGCAGTGGTTATTACTGGCCTGCTCACTGAAAAATAGTCTGCGACAGGCTATGAATATTAGTTATTCTTTAGGACAAATTTCCGGCTGTTTTTTGCGGTGGAAAAAAAAGTCATCTGAAAGCTAAGCCGGCTAAATCGATATAAAAAGCTTATTTTCTTGATTCAACATACCTAAAAAACTCCTTGCGCGACATAGTTGTCTTTATATTTTTGTTAGCCTGCATAGTTGCCGCGATAAAAAAACCGTGGTGGGGCGTATTGTCGTTAGCCGTATTCAGCTACTTGAATCCCCATGCCTATGCGTGGGGATTCGTACGCTCCCTGCCGGTTTATTACATATTGTTTTTACTAGTGGCGTTTGGCACCATGTGGACAAAAGACAAACAACCCATTCCCAAGGATTGGCGTATAACCACCTTTATAACTCTTTGGTTTTATTTTGCATTTACCACAACCCAAGCACCATTGTTTGATATATCTTTAAGTAAATTCTGGTTAATTTGTAAAATATTCTTACCTTTTTATTTTACCTGGGTTCTCATAAACACTCGGGAAAAACTTTATTATTTAATTTCCACAATAGGCGCATCCATTGGCGTTGTCGCTGTTAAAGGCGGTATTTTTGCAATTTTGACAGGATTTAGCCATCGTGTTTATGGACCGCCAAACACCCAATTCGAGGATAACAATTTATTCGCTGTAGCCATGCTTATTGCCATCCCCCTTATCTTAGTCTGGGAAAAAGAAGTTCAAAAAAATTGGTTAAGAAAAGGAATATTATTATCCATTCCAGTTATTTACGCTGCATCCTTATCCTCGTGGTCTCGCGGAGCTTTGCTGACCATGATCGCGCTAACCTTCACATTGATTTCAAACAGCAAGCGCAAATATATGATGATTCCTTTAGTTATTTTAGGAACGTTTTTCGTCATACCATATTTACCCGAAGAATGGTTCGGACGCATGCATACACTTGAAACTTATGAAGAAGACGAATCCGCCATGTCTAGGATAGAAGCCTGGACCGATGGCTGGAACTATGCCCTGAGCCATCCCTTTACCGGCGCGGGATTCGATGGCTGGATACACGTCACCATGCGCGACTGGCATAGCTCTTATGTCGAAATGCTAGCGGAACACGGCTTTATTGCATTCGGCCTTTGGATTTCCATGATATTGGGCAGCGTTTTTAATTTAACCATTCTGTCCAGACAAGCAAAGCGCATTGAAGGCATGGAATGGGTTAGTCATTACAGCTTAATGGTCAGAACATCGATAGTTTGCTATATGGTTGGTACAGCTTTTCTCGGCTTATCCTATTGGGACTTGCTATATCATTTAATATTTATATCGGTATTAATAAAAAAATTCGCACTGGAAGAGTTTTCAGAAAAAGCGAAAATAGCTGATCAGAAAACCCAAAAAAATCGAAAGCTCGCTATTTGATCAACTATCGCCCTAACCTAATACAATAAATAGAGATGGAAAAAATACTATTATCCCTCTACTTCCCATCCATTACCGCACTGCTTTGTACTATTACATTAATACTACTTACATTACACAACTACTCTCGGACCGGCCCAGGCATCCAAAAAGAAATAGAAAAAAAATTTGGCTATTATGTAATTTTCGCATTATCCAGACTTGCATTATGGCTGTTTGTAATATTTTTCCTGACCTCTTTATCCGGCACTATTGCTGCATATTCTTTATCAAAGCTGGCGCCGTCGATTGAATTTAACTTTATATCCGGCTTACTTGGTGGTTTTCTATCGACAACCGCTATCACTTCTTACTTTTTTTTATATCAATTACTGTATACTCCAGGCACTATTCAGTTATCTTTTCAGTATCGATTTTCCAGATTGTTTGTTTTATGGAAAGTACTTTCACCGGGACTAATAAGCGGCATAAAATACTTATTAGCCCTACTATTTCTTGCCACATCGGTGATTGCTCTATTTTTTGCCGCTCAAGAAAACAATACCCTGTTCACTTTTTACATATTAACGGTCGCCTTTCTATACGCCTTTATTTATTATTCAGCAATCAGCACTGAGCCGGCCGCCGTGCACTCGCCATCTCAGGCACAACCCAATGTAATAATGATAGGCTCGGATACATTACGCCATGACCGAATAGGCGGAGGGACCTATCATAGAAATCTGACCCCTAATATTGATAAATTATCCGCCAACGGGTTGCGCCTAAAAAAATGTATTACACCTCTCGCCAGGACAGCTCCCAGCGTGGCATCTTTATTCACCGGACTATGGCCTCATAACCATAAAGTTCGGGACAATTATCCTGCGGACGTAGACTGTAAACTACCGCAAGCTTCTTTAGTGGACATCTTGAACGATCACGGTTACCTCACCGCAGCGATATCAGATTGGTGCGGCGCGGATTTCGCAAAGTTAAGTTTCAACTTTCAGGAAACTTCCGTAGCGGAAGATCAATGGAATATAAAGCTGTTATTGCGGCAAGGCCCTTCCTTAATTCGAAACGTCCTGTCTTTATTCACAAATAATCCTTTGGGAAAACGCTTTTTACCAGAATTTTATTATCTGGCCGGCGTACCTTTAACCCGTAGTTTAGGCCGCGAATGCCGTCAAGCGATCGCACGTTCAGCGAAAAATTCGCAACCTTTTTTTATTAATCTATTTACTTCGTCCACGCACGTTCCTTTCAATTCGGAATACCCTTATTACAATCTATTCACCCCGAAAAATTACAAAGGCGAGTCCAGATTTATCATGACCCGACTGGCTTCCGCGGAAGAAATTGTCAACAAACAAGAACGAGGCGCAGAGTTTTTTGATGTACAACAAATCATTAATTTATACGACAGCTGCGTCAAACAATTCGATGATGAAGTTGGAAAAATAGTCGATTATATTGATAAATCGGGTCTGTCTGATAACACCATCGTAATTATATATAGCGATCATGGCGCAGACTTTTTTGAGACCGGATGCTGGGGCCAAGGCAATACCTTGGTTGGCGACGACCCCAGCGGCAGAATACCTCTGGTAATCAAAGGTCCTGGAGTGCCTAAAGGTATAAATTTCGAGCCCGTCACCCGCTCAATCGATGTAATGCCGACCTTGTTGAATTTATTGAATATTCCAATCCCAACAAACTTGGATGGCGTTAATTTGATGCCTTATGTTAATGCACAGAAATCGCCAGAGCTTTTTGCCTTTCAGGAAACGGGAATTTGGTTAGGAAAAGTCCCGGGATTACATCCAGAGCAAATCCTTTATCCTAATATTGTCGAATTATTGGATATTCCGGATAAAAAAACGGGTACGTTAGTAGTCAATGAAAAACACTACCCTACCGTTATTCGTGCAAAAAGCCGCTCTGTGCAAAACGAAAAGTGGAAACTAATTTATATAGCCACTTATACCGAACCCGTTTACCAGCTATATGATTTAGAACAAGACCCGTATCAAGATGTAATAGATTTACATCCCGATATATTTACAAATCTTAAAGCAGTATTGGATGACTTTCTGAAAAGCGACCCATTATTTACGGTAAACAATTCATGTATTTGAATTGTATAACACGGATTTCCAGGTTGCGCGATTTAAGAATTAAACCCTATATTACGCAACCTGAAAAAAGCTACTTAACGATAATAATCGAGATACCAAGTAACAAACCGTTCTATACCCTGCTCTATAGTAGTATTAGGTTTGTAACCAACATCGGCAACCAGCGCTTCTACATCGGCAAACGTATCCGGCACATCGCCCGGTTGTAGCGGCAGTAATACTTTCTCCGCGGTTTTGCCGAGAAAGCGCTCCAAGGTTTCGATATAAGACATCAATTCCACCGGACTCTGATTGCCGATGTTATAGACTCGCCAAGGCGCTCTACTAGTGCCAGGATCGGGACTCGCGCCGCTCCACTCCAGATTGGGCAAAGCATTATGGTCCAGCGTGCGAATCACACCTTCGACAATATCGTCTATGTAAGTGAAATCACGCCGATGTTTGCCGAAATTGAATACATTAATTTTCTCGCCGTTCAAAATAGCCTTGGTGAACAAAAACAAAGCCATGTCGGGGCGTCCCCAAGGACCATAGACGGTAAAGAAGCGCAAACCCGTCGTAGGTAGTTGGTAGAGATTGCTATAGGTATGTGCCATCAGTTCATTGGCTTTTTTGGATGCCGCATACAGACTAAGCGGATGATCGACATTGTCATGCACGGAAAACGGCATCGATTCGTTCGCACCGTATACCGAACTACTGGAGGCATACACCAAATGCTCCACCCGATTATGCCGGCAACCTTCCAATATATTGATAAAACCGACGATGTTACTATCAATATAGGCATGCGGATTCTCGATGGAGTAACGCACACCGGCCTGAGCGGCCAGATTAACCACTTTTTGCGGCTGATGTTTTTTGAACAGTTCATCCATGCCGGCTCTATCGGCAATATCCAGCCTGACATCGGTATAACCGGTAAAATCCCTAATCCGATCTAACCGACTTAATTTCAGGTTGACATCGTAATAGTCGTTCAGATTATCGACGCCAATGACTTCATCACCGCGCTCCAATAGTCTCAGCGCCAGATGATTACCTATAAACCCGGCAGTACCGGTCACCATGATCTTCATTCTTAAAGCCTTGCGTCGGTTTGATCAGTAGGGAACAAGTATTTTAGGTCGTAAACGATGGTCTGCGGCGTGCCCAAAGCCCTGATTTCAGAAATTGGCATTTTTTTGAATTGATCATGGGCGACAGCCAGAATAATCGCGTCGTATTTGCCTGGGACTGGTTTCTCGACCGGCGAAATACCGTATTCATGTTCCGCTTCCTGAGGGTTGACCCAAGGATCGTAAACCTCGACATTTACACCATAGGTTTTCAACTCCGCAACAATATCCACCACCCGGGTATTTCGTATATCCGGACAATTTTCTTTGAAGGTCAGTCCCATGATCAGTACATTGGCTTCTTGCACATGCACGCGCTTTTTCAGCATTAGTTTTACTAACTGTGATACAACATACACTCCCATACCATCGTTAATTCGGCGGCCGGAAAGGATGACTTCCGGGTTGTAGCCTATGGCTTGGGCTTTGTGCGTCAGATAGTAAGGGTCGACACCTATACAATGTCCGCCAACCAAACCCGGCCGAAACGGCAAAAAATTCCATTTAGTGCCTGCGGCCAATAACACTTCTTCGGTGTCGATACCCAACTTATTAAAAATTAAGGCTAGTTCGTTGATCAACGCTATATTGACATCGCGCTGGGTGTTTTCGATCACTTTAGCGGCTTCGGCAACCTTGATACTGCTTGCCTTATGCGTACCGGCAGTGATAATGCTTTTATACAATGCGTCGATTTTTTCCGCTATTTCCGGCGTTGAACCCGAGGTCACTTTCAGAATATTGGTAACCCGGTGCTGCTTGTCGCCAGGATTTATTCGTTCCGGACTATAACCGACGTAGAAATCCCGGTTAAATGCCAAACTGGATACTTTTTCCAGAATGGGTACGCAAACTTCTTCCGTGGCACCGGGGTATACGGTCGATTCGTAAATGACGATGTCACCGGCTTTAATTACCTTGCCCAGTAATTCGCTGGCCTTTTGTAAGGGTGTCAAATCCGGTTGCTTGTGCTCGTTGATCGGCGTGGGCACCGTCACTATATAAACCGAACAATCGGCAATATCCTGCAAATCCGCACTATAAGTCAACAACTTGGCATCGGCGAGCTCTTCTTCGCTCACCTCCAGGGTATGGTCCCGACCCGAACGCAACTCTTGGATCCGATGCTGATTGATATCGAAACCCACGGTTGGATATTTACGACCAAACTCGACAGCTAACGGCAATCCCACGTAACCAAGCCCAATCATGCCGATTTTAATGTTATCTAACATCTAGTAACTCCTCCTCTGCCCAGCTTTGAGTATTAATGACACTAAATTATTTTTTGACGATACAGCCCCATGCCGTCAACCAGGCTTGAGCCTGATAGCTTTCCGCCGTTTTTGGCAAATTGCCGCCCAACACCATGCCTAAGGTGTGGTTGATGATGCCGAAGAAATAAGTGTAGGCCAATAATGGATCTATAGCTTTCATTTCACCGTCTTTGACACCGTTTTGAAAAATCCGCTTTATTTTAATAAACGCCGCACTTTCCAATAGCGGCTTGGGTTCCGCCAAAAACTCCTCACTTTTGACAAAAAGTAAAAACTGGACAATTTCCGGGGCGTCATCGGTTAATTTGAATAGCAAGTCGACGATTTCTCGCAACTGCTCTGCCGCTTTTCGATTCCTGCGGCGAATATCGTCAATGGAGATACTCAGACTATCCAGAATATTCTCATGCAGCGTTTGTGCTATCGCTTGCTTGGTTTTGAAAAATTGGTTAATGCCGTTACCGGTTGTTATACCCGCGGCTTCTTTAATATCAGTTAATGAAGTATTGAAATACCCTTTCTTCGCAAATAGTTTTAACGCTGCCTGCAACACTTCATCCTGACCGACGGTTTTGATCTCTGTATTTTCTAGTTCTAATTCTTGTTCCATGCTCTTATATACAGCTTTACCTGCTGTTTACTCTCTGTTGTGGCAGTATCGATACTGCTTTTATTATTCGTTGATGGTGGAGAACGCCGCGATAAGATAATTAACCATAGACCACAAGGTCAATATCGCCGACAAGTATAACAACCAGTAACCCATAACATTGATAGGTAGGCCTAATAAATCGTCCCGGTAAAGCAACAAGCTGACAGCTGTCATCTGCGCCGTGGTTTTCCATTTCCCCAATTGCGACACCTTGACCTTGGCGCGCTGACCGATCTCCGCCATCCATTCCCTTAACGAGGCGATTGCGATTTCCCGGCCGATAATGATTGCGGAGGGAATAGCCAAATATGGATTACCCTGCGCTTGCACTACCAATACCAAGACAAAAGCCACCATTAATTTATCGGCTACCGGATCCAGAAACGCTCCGAATGCCGTTTGCATATTCATCTTCCTCGCCAGATAACCGTCCAACCAATCGGTAAAACCGGCGATCAAAAAAATGGCGGTGCAGGCAACATTGGCATAATGCCACGGCAAATAAAACACAATCGCCAACAACGGTATCAGGGCGATGCGTAATAAAGTTAAATAGGTCGGAATGGTGAATCTAATGGCCATCTTGGTGGTGAAATGTATCGTAAATTCGCTGCGCTAATTGTCGGCTAATGCCATCTATGCTGGCTAAAGCATCCACACCCGCGCTGGATACACCCTGTAATCCGCCAAACTGTTTCAGCAAAACCTGTCTTCTTTTCGGCCCCAGCCCGGCAATATCTTCCAATACCGACTGCTTTTTAAGCTTACCGCGTCGTTGCCGGTGCCCGGTAATGGCAAAACGATGCGCTTCATCGCGAATTTGTTGAATCAATAACAACGCGGACGCACCAGGTGTTACATCCAATGGCTGTTGGTTACCCACCAGGATGATTTTCTCCATGCCGGCTTTACGATCAGGCCCCTTGGCGACGCCGACTATCATAACATCGTTTATCTCCAATTCAGCCAAAGCCTTTTCAGCTTCCGCCACTTGACCTTTACCCCCATCGATAAAAAGAATATCCGGCGCCTGATGCTCACCTTGCTTCAGCCTTTTAAATCGTCTGGAAACCGCCTGATATATCGCTGCATAATCGTCGCCGGCGGTAATGCCTTCGATATTAAAGCGCCGGTAGTCGGACTTTACGGGCCCTTCTCTATCGAACACCACGCACGACGCCACCGTCTGCTCTCCCTGGGTATGGCTGATATCGAAACACTCCAAGCGACTGGGTGTGGCGGCACAACCCAACTCTTGCTGCAGACTAATAAAGCGCCCTTGCAATCCCTGCTTATCGGCTAATCGAGCTCCCAAGGCGTTTTCGGCATTGGTCATCGCCATTTGTAGCCATTTCATCCGTTCACCGCGGACGTTATTAACTATCGCTACCGCATGCTTGGCCTGCTGGCCGAGCACCTCCGCCACTAAAGCCGATTCGGGCAACGCATGGCTGACGATCAACTCGTGCGGCACCGTTTTATCCAGATAATATTGCGCGATAAACGCTTGTAGAATCTCAGCAACTTGATTTTCATCGTCCACTTTCGGGAAAAACTGCCGATTGCCCAAATGCTGACCGTTGCGGATAAAAAACACCTGCACGCAGGCCATGCCCACATTTGCCGCGCACGCCAAGATATCGACATCGCCTTTTTCGCCTTCGACGCAATGCTTTTCCAGCACGGCACGCAATCGGCCAATTTGGTCCCGATAAAACGCAGCCTGCTCAAACTCCAATTGCGCAGCCGCAGCCTCCATCTTGCCGACCAAACGGTCTATTAACAAGCCGCCCTGACCTTCCAAAAACAAAATTGTGTTTTCCACATCGCTAGCATAGTCTTCCTTGGACACCAAGCCGACACAAGGCGCGGTACAGCGCTCTATCTGATGCTGCAAACAAGGCCTGGAGCGGGCGCTGTAATAGGAGTCTTCGCATTGGCGCACCGGAAAAATTTTCTGCAACAATTTCAAGGTTTCCTTCACCGCACTGGCACTGGGATAAGGCCCGAAATATTTGCCGCGCCGCTTCTTCGCGCCGCGATGGTAGGCTAGTTGCGGAAATTCGTGAAAACTGGAAATAAAAACGTAAGGATAGGATTTATCGTCGCGCAAACTAATGTTGTAACGCGGTTTGTGACGCTTAATTTGCTGACTTTCCAGCAGTAGCGCTTCGCCTTCCGTATGTGTCACCGTGATTTCTATCCCGGCGACCTTGGCTACCATGGCCTGTTGCTTGGGCGACGCGCCCTGACTCCGGAAATAACTGGAGACCCGGTTCTTCAGGTTTTTGGCCTTGCCGATATAAATAATCTCGCCCTTATCGTCCAGCATCTTGTATATGCCGGGACGCTGGGTCAAGGTCTTTAAAAACGCTTTGGCGTCAAAGCTGACTTGCTCCATCTCAGTCACATGTTGCCAACAAAGTTTGAATGGTGGCAAATACCGCCGATAACATTTCCATGTTCAAGCGCTTGGTTTGCACGTTATAGCGACTGCAATGATAAGAACTGACCAAAGTATTGCCGTCCGGCAAGCCGAAGCTTACATGATGAGCAAATTTAGCTGTATTGCTTTTTAAACCGTACGCGCGCAATACGGCCTGATGAGCGATATTGCCCAACGCCAAAATAACCGAGCGCGGCGGCAGCGTTTTTATCTCGGCGGCCAGATAAGGATTACACTGCTTGATCTCGCCACCGGTCGGTTTGTTTTGCGGCGGCAGACATTTGACGGCGTTGGTTATCCGACAGTTGCTAAGCCTTAACCCGTCGGCCAAATCGGTAGAGTGCAGTTGATTGCTGTAACCGAAATCATACAAGGCCTGATACAACAACAGACCCGCATAATCGCCGGTAAACGGTCTGCCTGTCGCATTAGCGCCATGCATGCCGGGCGCCAATCCGACGATCAAGAGTCGTGCGTCGGCATCGCCGAACGGCGCCACCGGTTGGGCATGATAAACCGGATACTTGCTCTTCACATCGCAGAGAAATTCCGCAAGTCGTGAGCATTGTTTACAGTCTTGATTGAAGTAGTTTGCGATCGACATTTTTTGGCAATAAAGGCTAACGGGCAATTGATGGTTGGCTCGGCTTTTGTATTTTATCTTTCCACTTTAGCCTGAGCTATGTCCATAAAAAAGGGCCTTACGGCCCTTTCTATTTCGCAGTCTTATGCTTTTTACTCGCTATCGACTTCTTTCATACTCAAGCGCACCCGGCCTTGACGGTCGATTTCCAGCACTTTGACTTTTACCACATCGCCTTCCGACAGTTTGTCGCTGACTTTTTCCACACGCTCGTCGGAGATTTGCGAAATATGCACCAACCCATCTTTGCCCGGCAAAATGGTCACGAACGCACCGAAGTCCATCAGACGCACGACTTTACCTTCGTAGGTTTTACCCACTTCAACTTCGGCGGTGATTTCTTCGATCATGCGTCTGGCTTCTTCGCCGGCGGCTCTGTCCACAGAGGCCACATTCACTACGCCGTCGTCCGTCAAATCGATGCTGGCACCGGTTTGCTCGGTGATGGCGCGAATGGTCACACCGCCTTTACCGATAACTTCACGGATTTTAGCCGGATCGATTTTGAAGGTGATGATACGCGGCGCAAAGTCGGACATTTCGGAACGGGTGCTGGACAAGGCTTTGTTCATCTCGCCCAAAATGTGCAGACGACCCTGTTTGGCTTGTTCCAACGCGACTTTCATAATCTCGGCGGTGATACCGTCGATCTTGATGTCCATTTGCAGCGCGGTGACGCCGTTTT
>CAZGUM010000110.1:0-13403 GCA_964529085.1 uncultured Methylomonas sp.
AAGGTCATGCCGCAGCGGCCGCTACGCAGCAGTTTTTCCAGACTCCAGGGGATGTCCTCCGCTTGCCGGCAGTCCACTACCAGAACATAAGCTAAATCGATGCCGGCCTGTGCCAAGGCCGGTGCGTAAACTTGCTGCGGCGGTGCGATCCAGGCTATCCAGCGTTTGGCTTGTGTCATGCCGGCCATGGCCGGCAGCAGCAGGCTTAATTCGCCGATACCTAAACAGGGCGATAAGACTTCCAATACGCCTCCCAGCGGCCAACCTCCACCGGGCAGCAAGGCGTCCAACTCGGTAAAACCGGAGGCAATTGTCCGCCAGTTTTGCTGCTCCGAATGCAATCCGCGCCAGATCCCGGTTTGGGAGCGTAAGAGTTGGTCTAGGGAGCTTACGTTGTTCATAGCCCGCTGCGAATCACGCCGACTACCACGCCTTCGATTGCCAACGGTTCGCGTTGCAAATTAACTTCAATGATCGCGAAATCCGGATTGGCCGGCTCCAGATAAGCCATGTGGGCTTGGGTGTCCAGGCGCAGTCGTTTTACCGTGGCTTCATCGTGAATCCGGGCGACGACGATTTGGCCGTTGCGCGCTTCCGGCGTGCGTTGCACGGCTAATAGATCGCCGTCCAAAATGCCGGCATCGCGCATGCTCATGCCGTGTACCCGTAGCAGATAATCGGCGCGGTTATCGAACAACTCCGGTCCCAGGCGGCAATAACGCTCGATATGTTCCTCGGCCAGAATCGGCTGGCCCGCCGCCACTCGGCCGATCAGCGGCAAGCCTTGGTCGGGATCGAGTGTCGGTTTGAGTAGGCGGATGCCGCGCGATGCGGCCGGCACCAGTTCGATTGCACCCTTACGCGCCAAAGCCTGTAAGTGGCCGCGGATGCTGTTGGTCGAGCGCAGGCCAAAGGCGTTGGCGATTTCGGCGATAGTCGGCGGAAAGCCATCCTGCATCAGGCTTCGTTCTATGAAGTTCAGGATTTCTTGTTGGCGGTCGGTAAGTGGTTTCATGTTGTTTTTATAGATACTGCTTTTATAGGCAGTATAGGTTGGCCATTGGATATGTACAAGAAATTAAAATATGCCTTAGCCCCTTAGCCGTAGTGGCGATATCATAAATTGGCGAAAGCCTGCATTTATCGATTGCGCGAGGATGTAGCAAACTGCGTTTCAAACGCTACGAGTATTTCTAATTAAAACAATGCGTTATTGTGTGAGATAGAAGTTATGCTCAGCGTATTTATATTACAAAGTACAGCGAAGCTCTTGAGCGGTGTATGCCTTTCACGCTTTGTATGGTTTTATAGGTAACGATGTATCCAGTAAACTAGCGGTAGCAGTAAACTACAGGCCGACTTTATGCTTTTCAACTCTTATACGTTCATCCTAGTTTTTTTGCCGGTAACGCTACTGGTATTTTTTACTCTGGGTCGGCATGCCGGGCGCCGAGTGGCCATCAGTTGGATGGTAGCCGCCTCGCTGTTTTTTTACGGGTGGTGGAACCCAGCCTATCTGGGGCTGATTGTTGCATCAATTTTGTTTAACTACTCAATAGGAACCGTACTTGGTGACGAACGCCGCCAAGCTAGCACTCGCCACCACACGTTCGTGTTTGCCGTGGTGGTGAATTTGGCGGTATTGGGTTACTACAAGTACGCTAATTTCTTTTTAGAGAATCTCAATGCCGTGTTGGAAGTCGGTTATGTCCATACCGACATAATTCTGCCCCTAGGCATTTCCTTTTTCACCTTTACTCAGATTGCCTTTCTGGTAGACGCCTATCGGGGCGAGGCGCGAGAATACAACTTCCTGCATTACGCCTTGTTTGTCACCTATTTCCCGCACCTGATTGCCGGCCCGGTATTGCATCATAAGGAAATGATGCCGCAGTTTGGACAAAAGAGCATTTTTCACTTCGATGCCCTGAATTTCTCCGCCGGACTGAGTTATTTCGTGCTGGGTCTGTTCAAAAAAGTCATCGTAGCCGATAGCATTTCCAGTCTTGGTTCGCCGATATTTGCGGCCGCAGCCAAGGGCCAACCGATTTTGACATTGGATGCCTGGGGCGGTGCTTTGTCATATACTTTTCAGCTGTATTTCGACTTTTCCGGCTACTCGGACATGGCCATTGGCCTAGCCTTGATGATGGGGGTACGCTTACCTCTAAATTTCAACTCGCCTTACAAAGCCGTCAATATCATCGATTTCTGGCGCCGCTGGCACATGACGCTTTCTCGGTTTTTACGCGATTATTTATACATCTCGCTGGGCGGTAATAAAAAAGGCCATGTCCGACGGTACGCAAATTTATTGATTACGATGCTGCTGGGTGGTCTCTGGCATGGGGCGGGTTGGACTTTCATCATTTGGGGTGCGCTACATGGGGCGTATCTGATCATCAATCATGGATGGCATGCTTTTCGTCGGCAGTTAGGACACGATCTGAACTCGTCTAGCCGTCTGGGTCGTGGCCTTTCCAAGATATTGACGTTTCTGGCGGTATTAGTCGGCTGGGTGTTCTTTCGCGCCAACGATGTTGCATCTGCGCACCGCATTCTGAAAAGCTTGTTATCATCGTCGGATTTTCGACTCTCGCCATTTTATGCGGATATAGTGATGCAATCATCGTTGGGACATTGGGTTGGCGTCACCGGTATTGCTGCTAGCGCGGAAGTAGTATTGCTGTTAGCGCTAACAGTCATAGCTGGCATTACTTTTTACTCCCCCAACACTCAGGAAATCATGGGGCGCTTTTACTTTACACCGCGTGGTTGCGAGGAAGTGACCGCATCGGCTCCCGCCGCCATCTGGGCTCCCACTTTAGGTTGGGCCTGTCTCATCAGCGTGGCGACGGTCTGGTCCTTGCTTGGCCTGACCCAGATCAGCGAATTTTTATACTTCCAGTTCTAAAATGGGATAGCCATCATGAAACAGGCAAACAACTATTTACGGTGCTGGAGCGGTTGCGTGGTCGGATTACTATCGCTGGTCGCCGGCATGAATTGGTTTGTGAATCCATTCAGTATATTCAATCCGCCCGCCATTCCCCATTTCAATGTCTATAAACCGGACTATGCTAGCCACTTGCGCTTAACGCATGTTTACCGCGTCGAAAATCTGAAACCGGACTGCATTGTGCTTGGTACATCCCGAGCTGGGCGTGGTTTGTCTCCCAATCACCCATCGCTGGCAAACTTAAATTGCTACAATATGGCCGTGCCATCGGCAAGTATGTATCAGCTACATCGTAGCTTTCAACATGCGCAAGCCATCAATCCTCAAAAACTGGTTATCCTGACTCTGGATCTTCGAGTGTTTCATCCGGAAAATGACACCAGCGGCGCTTTTTCTGACAAGCGTCTAATCGTCGACGAGGCAGGGGAAAAACAATTTAACTTATTTTCCGCACGGCTACCCGATCTGGCTTCATCGCTGATCTCGATATCGGCTTTGCAAGCCAGCTTGACCACAATTCGCAAGCAATCCTGGGTCAAAGATACTCTGGCGACAAATGGATTTTGGCTGCCATTGACGGACGAATTTGACCATGTCAAAACCTTCAATTTCTATACGCGCACCTATGTGGGGCAGTTTAAGGAAATGCGCCAAAACTTGGCGGGTTTTCAGAAAAGTCTGGACGATTTTCGGCTGTTATTGCGAGAAGCATATGCCCAAAATGTGGAAATGAAGCTAATCATTCACCCCGCTCATGCTTGGCAATGGCAAACACTTTGGCTATCGGATTTATGGTCGCGATTTGAAACCATGAAATATCAAATGGTTGAGATTAACGCCCAAGAAGCAAGTCGGGCGAGCCTGCAACCTTACCCCATATGGGATTTCAGCGGTAGCTACGGTCCGGCGTTGGAACCAGTGCCGACCAAACAAAGTGCATTAATGCATTGGTTCTGGGAGCCAGCCCATTACAAACAAACCCTTGGAGATTTGATTTTAGATCGAGTGTTCGAAGAGAAATCTTCTTCCGACGCAGCATTTACAGACTTCGGTGCACGATTGGATAGTGGTGGGCTTGAACCGCATCTTGCTAAGCTACGCGGTTTTCAGGAAGTCTACGCGACGAATCATCCGATAGACATGGCGAAAATCCAATCGATAGTTAACGAAGCGCAGAATAGTTTAAATAACGCCAACACGGTAACGGGATTTTAGTTGATATGACTGTTCGGATCGTGTTAGCAGTTGTTTTGATCGCGTCTTGTGCCTATATCGCGGGAGCTAAGACTTACCCGATGCTATATAACTGGTTGCATCCCGCAACTGTCTCTGAGCCTTTCAATTGGCCCGATGGTTTTACCGTTTGGGATATCCCTAGCTCTGTAGATGGTAACTTGCAAAAAGCCTATTTTTATTCTGCACCTGGTGTAACAAAACGACCCTTGTTGATTAGTCTGCATTTCTGGGCGGGAGATTACGCTACGCCTGATCCTCTTGCGGCATATGTAAAAATGCATGGCTGGAATTATATTCATCCGGATTTTCGCGGACCTAATATCGGGACTAATAATTGCCTAAGTGATAAGGTAATCGCTGATTTAGATGATGCAATTGAATTTGCTTTACAAAATAGCATCGTGGATACGCAAAACATTTTTGTGGTCGGTTTTTCCGGTGGCGCCTACGCGACACTGGGCTGGTATGCCAAAACCCGTCATCCGGTCAAGGCTTGGCTGGCATGGGCGGCGATCTCCGATTTGGAGACATGGCAACGTGAAACTGCCTCGCATGGTCACATCGAATTGAGTGAAAATGTGCTGCGTTGCACAGGAAGCGGCTCGCAAATCGATGTGGCCGCTGCAAGGCGTCGTTCGCCGTTGTATTGGACTCTACCCAATGCCCCGCACGGGCGAATAGAGTTGTATGCGGGTATCAAGGATGGACATAAGGGAACCGTGCCCATCTCGCATTCGATCGGTTACTTCAATACGCTGATGAATCAATATGGCAGATTCGATGCGGTGGTCGATTTGAAAGAAGCGATGCCGTTACTTACTCAGGGTGCAGCTCCCACCTCGCTAAGCATCGGTGATAGAACGGTATTTCTCAGACGTGATATTGGTTTCGCCGCGTTGACCGTGTTCAACGGCGGGCATGAAATGCTGCACGGTTATTGTTTTGAACATCTGCTCGAATTAGCACGTTAAGAAACTGCGGATGACCAGGGTTTGCATGAAAATCAGAGACTTTCGGTGTGTAAAACCAAAATCCCGCACGCTGTCCTTGAGCATGGTCAATCGGGTTCCAGCACTCGAAACAACATTTCCTTCACGGTCTGCGGGTCGAAGGGTTTGTCGCAGATTGCCGAAACCCCGGCTTTATGCACGTTGCTGAGACGGGTTTCGTTTTCTTCGCTGGTGACCATCAAGATCGGCACGATGGAATTGCCTAAATCCTGGCGGATGGTTTTAATCAATTGCTGGCCGTCCATTACCGGCATATTGTAATCGGTAACAATCAGATCGAAGGCGTTCTGATCTTGGCTGAAAATGTCTACGCCTTCCTTGCCATCCTGGGCCTGGGTAATCTTGACGATCCCCATATTATTCAAGACCCGGCTAATGTGCTTGCGGGCCAGCGGGCTATCGTCCACCACTAAAACTCTCACGTTTTCGATGTCGTAATGCTCCAGGCTGATTTCTTGCGGATCGATGAATTCGATAGTCGCACGCAACGCATTTTTTAAATCGTCGTGAGCGAACGGCTTGGGCAAAATAGCCACCACGCCGGCCTGGCGTATGGTATCCAGCACCGCAAAGCTGGACTCGCTAGATATCAGCATGAAGGGGACATGGTTCAAAGTCTCGTCGCCGCGCAGACTTTCGACCAGTTCGGTCGCCATCATATCCGGCAGATACAAGCTGCTGATAATTAAGTCCGGGCGGTGGTTTTGCAAGCTTTCCAGCGCCGCCGCCGCATTGGCGACGCCTTCTATTTTGGCGATACCTTCGTCGCGTAAATGTTGCATGATGACTTTTAACTGTGTGGTCGAAGGTTCTATCAGCAAGATCGATAAGTCGGCAATATCTATGGCGTGCATAATGGTGTGGCCCGGTTAATGTTGATCGAGAGCATCCTGCATGCGTCGGCGAGAAAAAAAATCCCACAGCTCAGCCGGCGAGATTAAAATTGCGCGCTGGGTTGCCGGTAAAACGGCAACATTTCACGCTTCAGGATAGACCTAAACAAACATGATTCAAGAAACCCTCATCACCACCGTCAATCTTCAAGGCGATGCGCACATCGCGCCGATGGGGGTGCATGTTGATACAGATCAATACATTATCTTGCCGTTTCGGCCTTCGGCCACGCTGGATAACCTGTTGGCGACCGGAACTGCCGTGATTAATTATTGCGACGATGTGCGGATTTTTGCCGGTTGTCTGACAGGGCGTAGGGATTGGCCCTTATTGCCGGCCCGGCAAATCGCGGGGTATTATTTAGCCGATACCTTGGCGCATACCGAACTGAAACTCATCCGGATCGAAGACGACGACATCCGGCCGAAATTGTTCTGTCGGGCCGTGCAGACGTTCAATCATCAGCCGTTCCAAGGTTTTAACCGGGCGCAATATTCGGTGCTGGAAGCGGCGATTTTGATCAGCCGGCTGGATCGGTTGCCTTGGGAGAAGATTCAAGCCGAACTGGATTATTTGCACATCGGCCTGGAAAAAACCGCCGGCGAGCGGGAGCGGGAGGCTTGGGATTGGATCATGGCGGTTATCGAGCAACATCGCCGGGGAGTGCACGTATGACCGCGATGTTGGCAAGCGTGAATAGTCTGGCCGAAGCGTTGTTGGTTGAAGCAGCCGCTGTCGATATTATCGATTTAAAACAGCCGGCTCGCGGGGCATTGGGCGCGTTGGATGTTGTCACGGTAGCCGAAATTCTTCGAAACTTGCAACCGGGAAGCTGCGTTAGCGCTACTATCGGCGATTTGCCGATGTTGCCCGATCTGGTGCTCCCGGCCGTGCAAGCCATGGCGGCTACCGGCGTGAATTATGTAAAGATCGGTTTTTTTCCCGGTAGCGATTGGCAAGCCTGCATCGATCGTTTGCAAGCCGTTGCCGCGCAGGGCGTGGCCTTAGTCGCGGTGTTGTTTGCCGATACCCGGCCCGATTTTGCAATTGTCGAAACCTTATATAAGGCTGGTTTTCGCGGGGTGATGCTGGATACTGCCGATAAGCAATGCGGCCCGTTGACGCAATTGATGACGCTCGACGAGTTGCAAAGCTTCGTCGAGCGAGTCAATGGTCTGGAACTGTTGAGCGGTCTGGCGGGATCGTTGCGGGCCGAAGATGTAGCGCGGTTGCTGCCGTTGGCTCCCGATTATTTGGGATTTCGCGGCGCCTTATGCCGGCGGCATTGCCGCACCGAGCAACTGGATGTCACGCAAATTGGCAGGCTGAGAGACTGTTGGCGGGGATTAAGCCATTGATACTCAACGAATTTGTTGTAGTGTCTCAGCGTTATCAAACTGAAAATAGCAGTCACTAATAGATTCAGTTCTACATAATATCGGCAGGCGGGCAAAGCGTAAGGGAACTCTGTGGAGCAATTTAGCGAACGAAACCAGGCAAGATCTCTGCTTTGGACAGTGTTAATCCTGTTGCTGATCCAGTTAGGTAGCCTCTATTGTCCTCTCTCGGAGCAACTGCAGCACACCGTTAGCCAGTCGTTGGGCGCCCATACCTTAATGGAGGGTTTCTCCATCGTGATTTCCGCGTTGGTGTTTGCGGTTGGCTGGAGCGTTTACCAGAAAGAAAACTCCGCCGGTTTCATGATATTGGCCAGTTGCTTCTTGGGCGTCGCCATCCTGGATTTGCTGCATACTTTGGCTTTTCAGGGGATGCCGGCTTTCATTACCGAGAGCGATACGGAGAAAGCTATTGCCTTTTGGCTAACGGCGCGCGGATTTGCGGCCTTCGGCTTATTGATGGGGTTGCTGATACCGCGTCGGCAAATAACCCCCGGCATGCGCTGGCTGATGTTGGGGGTGGTGTTGCTCAGCATTTCGCTGATCTGTTGGCTGGTGTTTTTCCATCAAGCTTGGTTACCGCATACCTTCGATAAAAATACAGGTTTAACCTCATTCAAAAAAGTCTGCGAATATGTTCTTGCCGCTGTCTATAGCTTCAGTGCCTTAGGCTATTTACGCCAAACCAGAGGCGGGGCATCGCATGACCCGGCCGGTCTGGCCGCAGCGGCGGCCATCATGGCGATGAGCGAGCTCTTCGTTACCTTTTATGCCAGCGTTACCGATTTGTTCATCCTGCTCGGGCATGTCTATAAACTTATTGCCTATGCCCTGATCTACCGTTCGGTTTTTCTCAACAGCATTCAATTGCCTTATCAAAGGCTCTATCAAGCCCATCAAGCGTTGTCGGGCAGCGAAGCCAAATTTCACGCGATTATCGAAGAATCGCCAATTGCGTATGCGCTGCATGATAGCCAGGGCAATATCAACTATTTGAATTCGGCTTTCGTCAAAACCTTTGGTTATACGCTATCGGATATTCCTACCTTGGCGGAATGGTGGTGGCATGCCCATCCAGATGCCGATTATCGGCAGCAAGTCATTCAAAGCTGGCATACCTATCAGCATGTACCCAATTCTATAGACGAGTCGGCCGAATCCCCGGAGTTGAAAGTCTGCTGTAAGGATGGCCGATGCCGAATGGTGTTGATCAACATCGTATTGCTGGGTGATAACTTTGCGGGCAATCAATTGCTTATTTTGCGGGATATTACCGAGCGTCTGGAAGCCATGCGCAAATTGGCCGACTCGGTGAACATGCTGCAAACCGTCATCAACACCATCCCCAGCCGGGTTTTTTGGAAAGACCTCAATTACCGCTTTTTAGGCGCCAATTTGGCGTTTAGCCGTGATGCCGGACTTAAGAGTCCGAGCGAATTGATTGGCAAACTCGACGACGAAATGCTTTGGCGTGATCAGGCCGCTTCATATCGTGCCGACGATAAACAGATCATCGACAGCAACACCGCAAAATTGGATTACGAAGAGATGCAAATAGGTCCGCAAGGGGAAACCCTATGCGTGCGCATCTCGAAAGTGCCCTTGCGAAATTCGCAGCAACATGTGATCGGTGTATTGGGTGTTTATGAAGACATTACCGCGCGGAAGAGTGCCGAAGAGCAGATGCAGCTGGCGGCCATGGTGTATCTGAATAGCAGCGAGGCGATGATGGTTACGGACGCCAAAGGTACCATCATCACGGTTAACCCGGCGTTTACCACGGTTACCGGATATACCGCCGACGAAGTGATAGGTCGCGCGTTCGCCAAAGCGGTTGGAGATCTGCACGATCAGGCGTTCTATAAAACCGTGTTGCGGGTTATCAATACCAACGGACATTGGGCCGGCGAAATCAGCGGGCGCCGCAAAAATGGCGAGGATTGTATTCAATGGGTAACGATTAATTCCATTCTTAACGAAAGCGGCGGCGTACACAGACGGGTGGCGTTGATCGCGGATATTACCGACCGTAAAAAATCCGAAGAACTGATATGGCGCCAAGCCAATTTCGATCCGCTTACCGGTTTGCCGAATCGCAATATGTTTTTAGATCGGCTCAACCAGGAAATCAAGAAGGCTTTTCGCCGCGGTCAGCGGGTGGCCTTGATGTTTTTGGACTTGGATCGTTTCAAGGATGTCAACGACAGTATGGGTCACTTCATGGGCGACGTGCTGCTGAAAGAGGCGGCGCGGCGCATTGCCGGCTGCGTGCGCGAGTCCGACAGCATTGCCAGACTGGGCGGTGACGAATTCACCGTCATTTTGGGGGAGCTGGATCATGTCGATAGCGTGGATCGGATTGCCGGGGCTATTTTGCAGCGGCTTGCCGAGCCGTTCAGATTAGGCAACGAAACGGCCTATATCTCCGGCAGTATCGGCATTGCACTGTATCCGGACGATGCGATGGACACCGAGGCCTTGTTGAAAAATGCCGATCAGGCGATGTATGCCGCTAAAAATCTGGGCCGGGATCAATACCATTATTTCACGGTCTTGATGCAGCAAAATGCCCAATTACGCATGCGTCTGGCCAACGATTTGCACGGTGCGCTGGCCAGGCAACAGTTGTTGTTACACTACCAGCCGATAATTGAGTTTGCCAGCGGCCGCATTGTGAAAGCCGAAGCCTTGCTGCGTTGGCAACATCCGACACTGGGCATGGTCAGTCCGGCCGAATTTGTTCCGATTGCGGAAGATACCGGAATTATCGTCGATATTGGCGATTGGGTTTTTGACAGCGCCGTGCGCCAGGCAGGACTGTGGCGGCAAACCTATATGTCGGATTTCCAGATCAGCGTGAATAAATCGCCGGTGCAATTTCGTAAGCAAAGCGCGGAAAGCAATCGCTGGTTAACCACTCTGCAAGGGCTGACTTTGCCGGGACAGTGCGTAGTTGTCGAAATCACCGAAGGCTTGTTGCTGGATGCCACCAACACGATACGCGAGCAATTGCTGGCATTTCGCGAGGCCGGTATTCAGGTGGCCTTGGACGACTTCGGCACCGGCTACTCGTCTTTGGCGTATTTGAAGAAATTCGATATCGACTATATTAAGATCGATCAAACTTTCGTCAGGAACCTGCTGGCCGGTTCCAGCGATATGGCATTATGCGAGGCCATCGTAGTGATGGCGCATAAACTGGGTATTAAAGTTGTCGCCGAGGGCATCGAAACCCCGGAACAATACGATCTGCTGCAGCGAATGGGCTGCGACTACGGTCAAGGTTATTTAATTTCCAGGCCGGTCCCAGCGGAACAGTTCGAACAATTACTCCTCAACGCAGTAGCGACATAGATAAAAGTTAACGCCAAAAAGCCAATGATCATGACTTGCCATACTCTGAATATCAAAAATCTTTAGGGGATTACGATGAATTCGAAACAAACGGAATTGCACGCACTTTATGTTCACAGCGATAAAGTGATGCTGATGGTAATCGGCTTTTTATATCTGTTTTCCCTGGCTTTGGCCGACTGGCACGATACTTGGGGAATTGCCCTGTTGATTGGGTCTCCGGCCGCTATATTACCGGCTTTGCTGATATTTTCGGCACCCGGTTCCGTGCCGACCCGTCTAAGCGTCAGCGCGTCCTTCATGGTGTTTTCCGCGCTGGAAATACAGCAGGCTAAAGGCATGATAGAAATGCATTTCGGGATTTTCGTATTGTTGGCTTTTCTGTTGTACTACCGGGATTGGCTGGTCATTGTGGTCGCGGCAGGAATTATAGCCGTGCATCATATTTTGTTTAATTATTGGCAGAGCATGGGCTATCCCATTTATGTGTTCGAGCATGAGCCGAGCTGGCTGATGGTGTTTACGCACGCCGCTTATGTGGTGTTTCAATCCGCTTTGCTGGTATACATGGCGATACAAGGCGCCACCGAAGCGAAGCGTAACGAAGAATTGCTGGAGATTAGCAAGAATTTTGCGATTGTAGACGGCAAGATCAATCTGGCCTATCGAAAAGCCAATGCCAACAGCGATTTTGCGAAAGATTTTAACGGTTTTATGCATGCTGTCGATCATGCTATCGGCAGTTGCCAAGATGCGGCTACTCGATTAATTTCAGCCAGCCATCAGTTACATACCTTAAGCCATAGCGCCAGGGAGGAAGCGGAATTGCAGCGTGGTAAATCCACGCGCATTGCGGATTCGATCAATCAAATGGCCACTACCATTCAAAGCGTTGCGAAAAGCGCTACCGATGCGGCTTCCGCAGCCAGCCAGGCCGATCAACTGGTGAACACCGGAGAGAAAGTGGTCACGCAAACCATTTCCTCGCTCGACGGCTTGGCGACCAGTGTCGATCAAGCGTCCTCGGTGATTCAGCAGTTGGAGCAACATACCGCTAAAATCGGCACGGTACTGGAGGTCATCAGAAGCATTGCCGATCAAACGAATCTGTTGGCGTTGAATGCCGCTATCGAGGCTGCGCGGGCGGGTGAACAGGGCCGCGGTTTTGCCGTGGTGGCGGACGAAGTAAGAACGCTTGCCAGTCGTACGCAAAAGTCGACCGAAGATATTCAGGATATGATTCAAGACCTGCAAACTCAAGCCAAAAATGCGGTTAACGTCATGAAAAATGGACGAGAACAAGTGCATGCCGGCGTTGAACAAGCCTCGCACACCAATGCCGCATTCAATTCGATCGCGCAATCGGTAGCCGTCATTAATGACATGAACGCGTCTATCGCCAGCGCTGGAGAACAGCAAAGGCGGGTCGTTGACGAAATTCAAACCAATATAAAGCAGATTACCTCGATAGCCAGCGACACAACCCACGACGTGGGCGTTATCGATACGCTTTGCCAGGAACTGGTCGGCTTGTCAGATCAGTTGAAGGCATTGGTGGACAAGTTTACCGTCTGATTTTTTTAGTTGGCTAAGCGGCGATCCGGCCGCTTTAGCCAACTGTCCCGGCCGCCAGCCTGCTAAAATGCGCGGCATGAATACAACCTTGATGCAAATGACCGTGCTGATGCTGTGCGGCGCCGGTTGGCGGGTCTTGACGCCTAACCGTCTGTCGGCGGATCAGACCCGGCTGGTTTTAACCACTGTGGTTTACTATTTTTTCCTGCCGGTTATGGTCTTGGATGTGTTGTGGCAAGCCAATATCGGTTGGCAATCCCTGCAATTCAGTGCTTTGGGCGGCGTCAGCGTGTTAGTGGCTCTGGGCTTGAGCTGGTTAATTGTGCGTCTCTGCCGCTTTAAAAACCCGCAAATCGGCGCGGTGATCTTGGCGGCGGCTTTCCCTAACGTGACTTACCTGGGTTTGCCTGTGTTGGAACAGGCTTTTGGCAGTTGGGCGCGGTCGGTTGTGATTCAAATCGATTTATTCGCGGTAGCGCCCCTGGTATTCTCCATTGGCATCATGTTGGCCCGGCATTACGGCGAATCCGCCGAAGCTAAACCCAAATCGGTATTGGGTTTTTTGAATGCACCGCCATTCTGGGCGGCATTCCTGGCGGTGGCGTTAAATCTGAATCAGGTGCCTATGCCATTCTGGCTGGCCGGTTTGCTAAAAACCTGCGGCGGTGCGGTGGCGCCACTGATGATTTTTTCCTTGGGATTGGCGCTTAGCTGGCGGGATGTGCACGTGCGCAATCTACCGTTCGTGATTCCGGTAGTGGTTATCAAATTGCTATTGATGCCCTTGTTTGCCTTATGGTTGGCGGCGTATTTACAGCTTGCCGGCCAGTTTAAAGCTGCGGCGGTGATGGATATAGCGATGCCCAGCATGGTGCTGGGTATCGTGTTGTGCGATCGTTATAAACTGGATAGCGGTTTATATGCGATGGCGGTAACGGTGACGACGGCTTTGAGTTTAGTGAGTTTGCCGCTCTGGTA
>CAZGUM010000111.1:0-13134 GCA_964529085.1 uncultured Methylomonas sp.
TGCCTAAAGATTGAAATTTAATGTTTAAGACGCTATTTTTAAGACCACAATGATTCGCAGCACCAAAGCTTATGTCCGATTTTGAACCCTTGAAAGATGTTGACGGTAATACTGCGCTGCAAGAAGCCAAACCGCAGCTGAAAAGACCGCCGCTATATAAGGTTATGTTGCTTAACGACGACTTTACGCCTATGGATTTTGTCGTCGAAATATTGACTGATTTTTTTAACATGAGCGAAGAGAAAGCAACGCAGGTGATGTTGCAAGTGCATACGCAGGGTGTAGGCGTTTGCGGTACCTATACCAAAGACGTTGCTGAAACCAAAGTACATATTGTTAATGAATATTCCCGCGAGCATCATCACCCGCTGATGTGCACGATGGAAGAGGCGTGAGGGGTAACCATGCTAAGTAAAGAACTTGAAGTGACATTGAATGCTGCTTTTACCGGAGCTCATGCCAAACGACACGAATTCATCACGGTCGAGCACTTGTTGCTGGCTTTGTTGGACAACGTCACGACGATACCGATTTTGATCGCCTGCGGCTGCAATGTAAATGCGTTACGGGCCGAGTTAACGCGGTTTATAGACGAAACCATTTCCCTGATTCCGGAAGGTATCCAGCGAGAAACCCAACCGACTTTAGGTTTTCAGCGCGTGTTGCAGCGTGCGGTTTTTCATGTGCAGGCCTCCGATAAAAAAGAAGTGACCGGTGCCAATTTATTCGTCGCGTTATTTAGCGAGCAGGATTCGCATGCGGTTTATCTTTTGAATAAACAGGATATTACTCGACTTGACGTCGTAAATTATCTGGCGCATGGGGTCTCCAAAATCGAGCAGTTCAGAAAAGAGAGCAGCGAAGAGCCGGAAGCCGAGCGTGGCGCCAATGAAGCCTTGTCCAGTCCGTTGGAAAAATATGCAACCAACCTGAACGACGAAGCGCTTAAAGGCAATATCGACCCGCTGATCGGCCGCGAGCTGGAAGTGGAAAGAACCATTCAAGTGCTTTGCCGTCGGCGCAAAAACAATCCTCTTTTGGTAGGGGAAGCCGGTGTCGGTAAAACCGCGATTGCCGAAGGTTTGGCGAAAAGAATTGTTGAAGAGCAAGTTCCCGATATATTGCTTAACAGCGTTATTTACTCCTTGGATATGGGTGCGCTGGTTGCAGGTACCAAATACCGCGGTGACTTTGAAAAGCGCTTGAAGGCCTTAATAAATCAGCTGAAAAAAGAACCCGACTCGATTTTATTTATCGATGAAATTCACACCATTATTGGCGCGGGTTCTGCGTCCGGCGGGGTGATGGATGCGTCCAATTTGATTAAGCCGGTATTGGCGTCGGGGCAACTGCGTTGTATCGGTTCCACCACATATCAGGAATATCGCGGTATTTTCGAAAAAGACCATGCCTTGGCGCGGCGCTTTCAGAAAATCGATGTGATAGAGCCTTCAATCGAAGACACTGTGCTGATATTGAAAGGCTTGAAATCGCGCTTTGAGGAGCATCACGGTCTGAAATACACGCAAGAGGCGTTGCGACTGGCGGTGGAATTATCGGCACGCTATATCACCGATAGACATTTGCCGGACAAAGCCATCGACGTGATCGACGAGGCTGGGGCCAGACAGCGTTTGTTTGCCGGCGTGGAACGTAAAGATCTGATTGATACCGCCGAGATTGAAGAAATTGTCGCTAAAATTGCCAGGGTGCCGGCCCAATCGGTATCGTCCAACGATATCGATAAGCTATCCAATCTGGAAAAGAATCTGAAAATGCTGGTATTCGGTCAAGACGAGGCTATTTCAGAGTTGGCTTCAGCTATCAAATTGTCGAGGGCGGGTTTGCGGGATACCACGAAAACCATAGGTTCCTTCCTGTTTGCTGGCCCTACCGGTGTCGGCAAAACCGAAGTGACCCGGCAGCTAGCCAAAGTATTGGGTATAGAATTAATTCGTTTCGATATGTCGGAGTACATGGAGCGGCATACCGTATCGCGTTTAATCGGTGCGCCTCCGGGTTATGTTGGATTTGATCAGGGTGGGTTACTGACCGAAGCGGTGACCAAGCATCCTCATGCAGTATTGTTGTTGGACGAATTGGAAAAAGCTCATCCGGATGTGTTCAATCTGTTGTTGCAGGTTATGGATCACGGCACTTTGACGGACAATAACGGCCGTAAAGCCGATTTCAGAAATATCATTCTGATCATGACCACCAATGCCGGTGCGGAGGAAAGCAGTCGGGCATCTATCGGTTTCACCCAGCAAAACCATGCTTCGGATAGTATGAAAATGATCGAGCGGGGTTTTTCGCCGGAATTTAGAAATCGTCTGGATGCGATTGTTCAATTCAAACCGTTGGATATGGCCGTAGTCGGTAGCGTGGTCGATAAGTTTATTTTCGAACTGGAAGCGGTGCTGGCGGATAAAAATGTCACGTTGACTTTGGAGCCGGCGGCGCGGGCGTGGCTGGCCGAGCACGGTTGCGATCCGAAAATGGGCGCAAGGCCAATGGCGCGTTTGATTCAGGAAAAGGTCAAAAAGCCGCTGGCTGAAGATCTATTGTTCGGTCGGTTAGCGAATGGCGGGCATGTGCGCGTTCACGTCGAGAACGATGCGCTGGCTTTTGCCATCGAGAGTAAACAGCTAATCGTTTCTGAATTGAATCAAGTCGTGTAGAACGAGGGAAGCAATCGCTTTCCCTGAGACGGGTTAGCGATTGCGGAAGGTGATACGGCCTTTGGTCAGGTCGTAAGGTGTCATTTCTACGCGGACTTTATCGCCCGTCAGGATGCGGATATAGTGTTTACGCATTTTGCCGGAGATATGGGCGGTAACGATATGACCGTTTTCCAACTCGACCCGAAACATAGTATTGGGCAGGGTGTCGATAACCTTGCCATCCATTTCAATCTGATCTTCTTTTGCCATAGTTAAAGCTCTAAACTTAAAACGGCTATGTTAGCATGAATCCTCAGCCGAGCTTCTAAAAAAGTCTCCTGCGCGGGTGAATTAGCTGTTAAGCTTGCTCCTTCAGACTTTTCTTCTAACTTCAATAATATTCGGTAAATGGCTGATACGCGTCAGTACTAGACTGAGCTGCGCGGTGTTTTCAATTTGAATCGTCATGTTCAGGATTGCGGATAAATCGTCGTGAGTCTTCAGTGAGGCACTGCTGATGTGCACTTTGCCCGCAGCCAATACCTGTGAAACATCGTTCAGTAAATTTTGGGCGTTAAAGGCATGAATCACGATGGGTACGCTGTGGTGTATGGTCTGTTGGCCGCTCCAATCGGCTCTCAACAATTGCAGTTGTTGCTCGGGCGATAAATGGCGGATATTCTCGCAGTCGCGGCGGTGAATAGTGATGCCGCGCTTGTGCGAGATAAAGCCAATAATGTCGTCACCTTTTACCGGCGAGCAGCAATGCGCCAGCGTGGTGACCACATTATCGATATCGTCTATCGTCACCGCCGACTGCGGATTGGCTTTGCTGGCTACCAGCTTGATCGGCGTAGGCTCCAATTCCGGGATTTTCAGCGCGCCCGCCAATTGCCTGTTGTTAATGTCGCCGTGACCAAGCGCTTCGTAAAAATGTTCCGCGTCCGCGAATTTAAAATGTTTTAACAATTCGTTGATGTCGACCGTTTTTAAACCCAGTCGTTTGCTCTCTTTATCCAGCAGCAATTTGCCGCCGGCGATATTCTCGGCTTGCTGCTGTTGTTTGAACCAGCTTTTTACCTTGCTGATTGCGCGCGGTGTTTTTAGATAACCCAAGTTGGGATTCAGCCAATTATGATTGGGCTGACCGTTTTTGACGGTGATGATTTCCACCTGTTCCCCGGAACACAGTTTGTAAGTCAGTGGTTTGATCTGGCCGTTGACCTTGGCACCCCGGCAGCTATGACCGACTTCGGTATGGATTGCATAAGCAAAATCCAGCGGCGTAGCACCTTTAATCAAATCGATCAATTTACCTGCCGGCGTCAGCACGAATACCCGGTCGGAAAACAATTCGGTATGGAAGTTTTCCAACAAATTTGCGGCGCTATCCTTGTCTTCCAATAATTGCCTGAGTGAGGCGATGTTTTTCTCGGTGGCGGAGTTGAATTTACTGCCTTCTTTATAGCGCCAGTGCGCAGCAACTCCCAATTCGGCGAAGTCGTGCATGGCTTTGGTGCGGATCTGAATTTCGATACGGTTGCCGTCTTCATCCAAAACCACTGTATGCAACGATTGATAGCCGTTTTCCTTGGGGTTGGCGATGTAATCGTCGAATTCGCGTGGAATATGCTGCCAATGACTATGTGCCAAGCCCAGCACCATATAACAAGCCGACAAGCTATCGACGACCACCCGAACCGCCAATAAGTCGTAAAGCTCGTCTATCCCCAAGTGCTTGCGGCGCATTTTGTTCCAGATGCTATAGATATGTTTAGGCCTGCCGTAAATTTTGGCTTCGATACCTTCTTTTATTAATTGGTCGTTGAGCGCGGCTAAAAATCGTTCGATACACGATTGCCGCTGTTCCCGATTTACCGCCAGCGATTCGGTGACAAAACGGTAGTTTTCCGGGTCGAGGTAGCGAAACGCCAAGTCTTCCAGTTCCCATTTAAATTGATTGATACCCAAGCGGTTGGCCAGCGGCGCATAGATGTCCAGCGTTTCTCGGGCAATGAAACGGCGAATATCGTCTTGCTCGTGTTGCAAGCCCCGGAGCCGTTGAATGCGGAACGCTAATTTAATCAACACCGCGCGTACGTCGTGGGTCATGGCCAGCAGCATGCGCCGTAAAATCTCGGCCTGATTGGGCTGATTCGCCATCTCGGTGCTGTAGATGCTAACTTTGTTCAGCCAGGAGACGTCTTTAACCAGATCTGCAACCACTGGGCCGAATTGATCGCGGATTGTGATTTCGTTGAGTTTGCCGTCGACACGCGAGTCGCTGAGTAGCGCCGTTAAAATGGTTTCCAGATCGACATGCACGCTCATTAAAATTGTCGCCACATCGATGCCGCGCGGACGGGCAGAGTCAGGGCAACCGGCTGTTAAACGGGCTATCAGCGTTAGCGCTTTTTCGATCTGCAGGCTATCGGTTTCGGCAAAGCCTGGAAATAAGGTGGCGACTGGAGTGGTGTTGGTCATGCCGCTATTGTAAAACTGAATGGTGGTGGGATAGTTGCGGAGTTGGCGGCCGTTTCTAGGGCAGCAGGCAGGATAAATTTAGCGTTCCGGCCAGCCGCAAAGCAAGGTAGCTCCGCGGACTGGTCGAAAATTTATCTCGCCTGTTTTATCGGCACTGGCCGGCGATCAATACTTATCTTTAGCCGTGATACGGCCTTTATCGTTGACCGAAACCTTTAATTTGTTACCGGCGACCTCAATAAACAATTCGTACTCTTCGCCGACGCCATTCGGATTGATTACCAGTTCTGCCTTTTCCAGACGATAGCCGGCAAAGTTATCTGCCAATACTTTGGTGACGTCGGGCGATATTTCCAGCCCGTTTGCCAACAATATTTCATTCGCAAACAAGGCGCCGTCGGTTCTAAACAGTTCGTGTTTCAGTTCGTCCTCGGTATCCTTGAAGCTCACTTCCAACAGTTGTTGACCAAAATGGGTTTCGTGACTGGCTTTAAGGTCTTGCGCCTGCGGATGTCTTTTCAAGATGTTGGCCCGAACTTTATCGGGTATCGTCACGTTGCCGGCTTCTTCGGCTTGTGCCGTCGAGAAACTGCCGCTAAAAGCAGCGGCGGCGAATAATGAGATGACTAAAGTACGCATGTTTTCTCCTACTGTGGTGGGTGTCCCAATGACTTGAATCGTTGGGGATAGTTTCATTGCCATTTTGCCGATAAGGCATAAATCTAACGGGGCGCGATCAATGCAAAACCAATTCTTGCTCCCGATCATGGCATGAAGCCGTTAGCGCTTAACCGGGGCCGATTATGCGATAAAAAGTTAAAATGCCGGTATGATTTTTCCGTGAACATTACAGAGATCAATATTTCATTTTTCCAATCCGCGTATTCCGTCTTGTGTCGTCAGGTTGACGTGGCTGCGGTTTGGCTCTTGCGCCACGCTCTACTGGAGTCATGGCTTGTACCCAAATTAATTTGCCTATGTGGTCGTGCAAATCTGCGCGCCGACGGGCTTGTAAATACTAATCAGCATTTTTCAAATGTGGATTTACCAAAAGGACTGAAATTTTGAACGTTTCCTCCGTTCCAGCCGAAGCTGGCGAACCGCGCAGTTGTCCGGCCATATTGATCAGCGCTCCGGCTTCCGGGCAGGGCAAGACCACCGTTACCGCCGCGCTGGCTTATTACCATAGGCAGCAAGGCCGTCGGGTGCGGGTATTCAAAACCGGCCCGGATTTCATCGATCCGCAGATTTTGGCTTTCGCTTGCGGACAGCCTGTTTACCAGCTCGATTTATGGATGATGGGCGAGGCGCATTGCCGCGAATTGTTGTATCGCGCCGCCGGCGAAGCTGATTTGATCTTGATCGAAGGGGTGATGGGTTTGTTCGATGGCGACAGCAGTAGCGCCGATCTGGCTCTGGCCTTGGCGGTGCCGGTGGCGGCGGTGATCGATGCGCAAGGCATGGCGCAAACCTTTGCCGCAGTTGCATTCGGCCTGGCCCAGTATCGGCCGCAGCTAGCGTTTGCCGGCGTGATCGCCAATAAAGTAGGCAGCGCTGGGCATGCGAGATTGTTGCTGGAGGCTTTGCCGGCGGACATGCCTTTATTGGCGGCAATAAGCCGCGACGAAGCCGTCGCCTTGCCATCCCGGCATTTGGGCTTGCTGCAAGCCGATGAAATCGGCGACCTGGATACCCGGTTGGCCCGAGCCGCGGAATTAGTCAACAGCTTTACGCCCTGCGTGTTGCCGGCTCCAGTTGCGTTTGCCAACGTTTCCAACAATCCGCCGCCGCGATTGCTGGCGGGAAAACGTATTGCGGTGGCGCGCGACGCGGCGTTTTCGTTTATCTATCAAGCCAATCTGGATTGTTTGCGAGCGATGGGGGCCGAACTGGTATATTTCTCCCCATTGTTAGACCGCAGTTTACCGGAGGCCGACAGCGTTTATTTATCTGGCGGATACCCGGAACTGCATCTGCAAGCTTTGGCAGACAACACAGCGATGAAGCAGGCTTTAAGCGCGCATCATCGTGCCGGCAAAGCCATCTATGCCGAATGCGGTGGCTTTTTGTATTTGCTGGATAGCCTGGCGGACAAGGAAGGCCATCGAGCGGCGATGGTAGGCTTGTTATCCGGTAGTGCCGCCATGCAAACTAGACTAGCTAACCTCGGTATGCATAGTCTGCAATTGGAGCAGGGCGAGATTCGCGGCCACAGCTTTCATTTTTCCACGCTGGAAACCGCGCTGCAGCCCTTGGCTACCTCAACCGCGCAACGCAGCTTTGGGCACGGTGAAGGCTTTTTCCGTCAGGGTGCCCTGCAAGCCTCCTATCTGCACTTGTATTTCCCGTTTAATCCGCAGCTTGCCGCCGGTTTTTTCTAAGCTTCGTACAGAGATTAAAACTGTTTCAAGGCCAGGGTCTATGGGATAATGCGCCGCTTTCACCGGCCAGACAACAGCAGGTACCAAAATGGACGAAAACAAAAAAAAGGCGCTGGGCGCCGCCTTAATGCAGATCGAGAAACAATTCGGCAAGGGCTCCGTGATGCGGATGGGCGACGTCGCTGCCAGCCGCGACATAGAAGTGGTGTCTACCGGTTCGCTGTCCTTGGATATTGCCCTCGGCGTGGGCGGTTTGCCGCGCGGCCGGATCATCGAAATCTACGGGCCGGAGTCGTCTGGTAAAACCACGTTAACGCTGCAAACCATCGCCCAAATGCAAAAACTGGGCGGCACGGCGGCGTTCGTCGATGCCGAGCACGCGCTGGACCCTATCTATGCGCAAAAGATCGGCGTGAATATCGACGACTTATTGGTGTCGCAGCCGGATACCGGCGAGCAAGCCCTGGAAATTACCGACATGCTGGTGCGTTCCGGTGCGGTCGATATCGTGGTCATCGACTCCGTGGCCGCCTTGACTCCGAAAGCCGAAATCGAAGGCGACATGGGCGACTCGCACATGGGGCTGCAAGCGCGCTTAATGTCGCAAGCTCTACGTAAGCTGACTGCCAATATCAAGCGCTCGAACACCCTGGTGGTTTTCATTAACCAATTGCGGATGAAAATTGGCGTAATGTTCGGCAATCCGGAAACTACCACTGGCGGTAACGCCTTGAAATTCTACGCCTCGGTACGTCTGGATATTCGCCGCATCGGATCAATCAAGAAAGGCGACGAGGTGATCGGCAACGAAACTCGCGTCAAAGTCGTTAAAAACAAAGTCGCGCCGCCGTTCAAACAAGCAGATTTCGAAATTCTCTACGGCGAAGGCGTGTCCTTCTTCGGCGAGTTGGTGGATTTGGGCGTGGAATTCGGTTTCGTGCAAAAATCCGGCTCCTGGTACGCTTACAACAACGAGAAGATCGGTCAGGGCAAGGACAACGCCAAGCAATTTTTACGCGATAATCCTGACAAAGCCGCCGAACTGGAAAAAGCGATACGCGAGAAAGCCTTCGCCAAATTAGCCACAGCGCCGGCAGCAGTGCATGAAGACGACGACGCCGAGTTTGTCGACGGCGATTGAGCGCCGGCAGCAGATCGAAGCAGTCTGCCTAAGATTATTGGCCCGCCGTGAACATAGTCGGCGGGAGTTGCTGGATAAATTGGCACTACGCGGCTTTAATCGCGACGAAGTTGAACCGGTCATTGATGGGATGGCCGAACAGAATTGGCAGAACGACGAACGCTACACTGAATGTTATGTGCGTCAGCGTATCCAAAATGGCTATGGGCCGATACGTATACGCTACGAGTTGCAACAGCGCGGTATCAACGATGCCGAACTGGATTTGCAAGCCGAAGAGCAGGGCGGTTGGCAGAACTTGTTGCTTGATGTGTATTTGGGAAAATACGGCGATGGTAAATCGCTGACCCAAAACGAATGGTTAAAACGCAGTCGCTTCTTGCAGCAACGCGGTTTCAGCGGCGAGATGATCAAGCGCTTGTTTGCCGAACTGAAAATAAAATTAAATAGGTCGACTTAATGCTAAGGCCCGGAATAGCTTTAGGATGATTCGACAAGTGGCTTCAAGTTAATCAAGGCCACGTATTTGTAACGGAATAAAAACCACCGAAGTAAGCACAATGAAAACAATGACCAGCGCCGAATTGCGGACCGCCTTTTTGGAATTCTTTCGTCAACAAGGCCACGCCGTGCAGCCGTCCAGCTCACTGGTGCCGGGCAACGACCCGACCCTGTTGTTTACCAATGCAGGGATGGTGCAGTTCAAGGATGTGTTTCTGGGTCGAGAAAAGCTCGATTTCACCCGCGCCGCGACCAGTCAGCGTTGCGTGCGGGCAGGCGGTAAGCACAACGATTTGGAAAATGTCGGCTACACCGCGCGGCATCATACCTTTTTCGAAATGCTGGGTAATTTCAGCTTCGGCGATTATTTCAAACGCGATGCGATTCATTTTGCCTGGGACTTTTTGACCAGGGAATTGGGTATCCCTAAGGAAAAACTGTGGGTCACGGTGTTTGATGAAGATTCCGAGGCCGAAGCCATCTGGCTGGAAGATATCAAACACGATCCGAAACGCTTCTCGCGGATCGGCGCCAAGGATAATTTTTGGTCGATGGGCGATGTAGGGCCTTGCGGTCCTTGCACCGAGATTTTCTACGACCACGGCGAACATGTGGCCGGCGGCCCTCCCGGCAGCCCGGACGAAGATGGCGACCGTTATATCGAAATTTGGAACTTGGTGTTCATGCAATACGACCGCGACAAGGACGGCAACCTGACGCCGTTGCCGGCGCCATCGGTCGATACCGGCATGGGCCTGGAGCGGATTTCGGCGGTGATGCAGGGTGTGCATAGCAACTATGAAATCGACCTATTCCAAAACCTGTTAAAAGTCGCCGCGCAATTGGCCGGCACCACCGATTTGGCGAATAGTTCGCTGCGCGTGATTGCTGACCATATTCGTTCCTGCGCCTTCCTGGTGGCTGATGGCGTGTTGCCGTCCAACGAAGGCCGAGGCTATGTGTTGCGCCGCATCGTGCGCCGGGCGATCCGTCATGGTTATCGCTTAGGCATTCAAGATACGTTCTTCTACAAACTGGTCGCACCGTTAGTCGCCGAGATGGGCGCTGCATATCCGGAATTGGCCAAAGCTCAGGAGCAAGTAGAGCGTGTATTGAAAAAAGAGGAAGAGCGCTTCGCGGAAACGCTGGAACAGGGCATGAAGATCCTGGAAGCCTGTGTCGCCAAATTGGATGGTCACGTCATCCCCGGCGACGTGGTGTTCTTGTTGTACGACACTTATGGCTTCCCGGTGGATTTGACTGCCGATTTTGCCCGCGAACATAAGCTCAGCGTCGATCACGCCGGCTTTGAAGTGGAAATGGCGGCGCAACGCGATCGTGCCCGAGCCGGCGGTAGTTTTGCAGCCGATTATGATCAAGACATCAAACACGATAGCAGCACCGAATTTACCGGCTATTTCCATCTGGATGGTTCGGTGCAAATTCTGGGCTTGTTCAAGCAAGGTCAGCCGGTCGATGCTTTGGAAGCCGGCGACGAAGGCGTGGTGATTTTAGATCAGACCCCATTCTATGCGGAGTCCGGCGGTCAAGTCGGCGACACTGGCCGCATCGAATGCGGCGACGCGGTTTTCGAAGTGCACGATACCCAGAAGCAGGGCGGTAAATTGTTCCTGCACAAAGGTAAAGTGCTGCGTGGCACGCTCAGCGAAGGTCAGGCTTGCGAAGTCAGCGTCGATGCCGAGATTCGCAAAGCTACCGAACGCAACCATTCAGCCACGCATTTATTGCATGCCGCGTTGCGGGCGATTTTAGGCGAGCATGTCGCGCAAAAAGGTTCGCAAGTGAATGCCGAGCGCTTGCGTTTCGATTTCTCGCATTTTGAACCGATGACGCCAACGGAAATCGCCACCGTCGAACGCTTGGTTAACGAACAAATCCGTTTGAACAACCCGGTAGCCGCCGAAATCATGGCCAAAGATGATGCGGTGAAAGCCGGGGCGATGGCCTTGTTCGGCGAGAAATACGGCGACGAAGTGCGGGTATTGAAAATCGGCGAGTTCTCCACCGAGCTCTGCGGCGGTACGCATGTCGATAGAGCCGGCGACATTGGCTTGTTCAAAATCGTCGGCGAAACCGGCGTCGCCGCCGGTGTCAGACGTCTGGAAGCAGTGACAGGCCAAGGCGCACTGGAATGGATTGAGCAACGCGAAAAAGCCTTACTCAGCATCGCCGGTTTATTGAAAGCGGCACCGGATAAGGCTGCCGATAAAGTCCATCAATTGCTGGAAAAAAACCGCGGCCTGGAAAAAGAACTGGAAAAACTCAAAGCCAAGCTAGCTAGCTCGGCCGGTGACGAAATGACCAACCAAGCGGTCGATGTCAACGGCGTGAAAGTACTGGCGGTGAAACTCGACGACGTCGATCCAAAAGCTCTGCGCGATCTGGCCGATCAGTTGAAAAATAAATTGGGCAGTGCGGCTTTAGTTTTGGCGGCGGTTAGCGGCGATAAAGTTAGTCTGATTGCCAGTGTGTCTAAAGATGCAATGGATAAAGTTAAAGCCGGTGAGCTGGTGAATTTTGTGGCATTGCAAGTCGGTGGCAAAGGCGGTGGCCGCCCGGATATGGCGCAGGCAGGGGGGAATGATCCCGCCGGATTGCCGGCGGCATTGGCGGCGGTGCCGGAGTGGGTGAGGGCTAAATTAGGTTAGTTGGTCTGGTGGGCGATTTTTGTCCACCTGTCAAACTTGGGCTGTTGTGTCGCTATCGCGACAGGTTCTTCTGATGTCGGTCCGAGAACCGATATTAAAATAACTCGTCGCGATAGCGACACAATTAAAACCCTAAGGGCAGATCCGTAGTCGCGGCGAGCACAGGAGTTTTCGTCTCCCCTCAAAATGGGCGTGGTGCGTAGTTTTTAATGTCCGTATTGCTGCTGGAGAAGCTGATGGGGCTATATAAGGCTGGCCCATGAGTCTGAATTTCATCGATGTCTGCCACGGGCATTTGCACGTGCCGGAATGGAAACTGCAAAGTTTCATGGCGCTGTTGTCCGGCGACGAAAAACTCAAGGCGGAGTCGTTTAAATTCCCTTTATTACGCAATCGCTACATCGCCGTGCGCGGACTGTTGCGGCAAACCCTGGCCGGCTATCTGGATGTCGATCCGGTCGGCTTAAGGTTTGATATCGGCCAACACGGCAAGCCGGCCTTGAGCGGCGGCCATTTGCATTTCAATCTCTCCCACAGCGCCGATACTCTAGTGATGGCCGTTGGCAATATTGCCGACATCGGTATCGACATTGAGATCAGCAAGCCAAAACGCGATTTAGCTCAATTGGCGGAACGGTGTTTTTCCGCAAAGGAGTATCAGGGCTGGTGTCAGTTGCCGCCGGCACAGCAAGGTCCGGCCTTTTACCGGTTGTGGACCAAGAAGGAAGCCTTCGTCAAGGCGGTTGGGCGAGGTATCGTGTTGGGTGTGGAACGCTGTGAGTTTGAATTGGTTAGCGGTGGAAAATTGTTAGACATTCCGGCCGAATATGGTCCCGCGCACGCCTGGCAAGTCCATGAACTGGATGTGGGCGAAGAAGCCTGCGCGGCCCTGGTGACGCCGGATTGCGCATACGCATTGCGCCGCTTGGCGTTGTTAGTTGACTAAGGCTTTTCCGGTCGTTCGGCCAAAGATGGGCCTTGAAGCCGACTATGCTTAAGTCAGCGCAATAATCGCTCGCCCGGTTTGCCCAAAAGCGGAAATGTTATTGGCGTCTTTTTTCGTGGTTTGAATAAAAATCTCTCCTTCACCCGGCAATCGGCGGTTCGCCTGTTTTAATCCAATCATAATCAGCGCTTAATTCTGTTTTAAGCGATCCTCTTTAGAATTTGCCGCAACTGAATCTTTTCCATAGAGGGAGTTTACATGTTCAGAATGGCAAAAATTATCTTACTGAGTCTGTCGATTGTATCTGCTGCGCTGGCTGATGGTGATTGGGGTGAACATCATCATCACC
>CAZGUM010000112.1:0-13052 GCA_964529085.1 uncultured Methylomonas sp.
TAGAACCATTCAGGTTTTTACATGCAACAAAGAGGAGAATCGACATGAGTAACTTAAGTCCATTTGTTAGTCGCGGTCTGTTTGACGAACTGTTTCGCGATGTTAATCCGGGCTATTACATCAAGCCACTGCATGGCGAAGGTTTGCCGGCGCAGATTAAGGTCGATGTGAAGGAAAATCCCGGCGAATTTATCGTCCAAGCCGAAATTCCGGGAGCCGGTAAAGAAAATATCCATGTGGATATCGATGGCAACGTGGTGAGCATCCGCGCGCAAATCAGCCAGTTGGATACCGAAAATAAAGACGATAAATTGCTGCGGAGCGAACGTTATTTCGGAGAGGTGTCGCGCAGCTTTCAGCTATCCGCCGATATCGATGAAGAAGCCAGCAAGGCCCGTTACGAGAATGGCGTATTGACGCTAAATTTGGCAAAAAAGCTGAAAAAAAGCGGACAGCGGATGACTATCGATTAAGCGCTGTTTAGTGTCGCGTATTTCTAGCCCGACCCAAGGGTATGCATGGTTTACAGCTAGATTACTAGACGTTTTCACGGGTACACCATAGTGTGTACCCGTGAGCATTTCAGATCAATAAACGTCTCTGACGTAGCGTTTATCTTTTTTCAGTTGGTTCACGTACTCAACTGCCTCTATCAGGTTTTTCTTGCCGTGCTCGCGGATCACATCGTGCAGGGCTTGATCGACGTCTTTGGCCATTCGGTAAGCGTCGCCGCAGACGAAGAAGTAGCCGCCTTGTTCCAGCCAGGCATAGAGTTCGGCGCCGTTTTCTTTCATGCGGTCTTGCACGTAGATTTTTTCGGCCTGATCGCGCGAGAAAGCCAAATCCAGCTTGGTTAACAGACCGTCGGCTTGCATGGCTTCGATTTCTTCGCGATAGATGAAATCGGTGGAAGCGTTGCGGTCCCCGAAAAACAGCCAGTTTTTGCCCGGGGCTTTACGGAATTCGCGTTCTTGCAGAAAAGCGCGAAACGGTGCGATACCGGTGCCGGGGCCCACCATGATCATCGGCAGATTGTCGTCTGCCGGCACGCGGAAGTTGTTATTGGGGGTGAAAAATATCCGCACGTCGGTTTCTTCATTAACCAAGTCTGCCAGATAGGTGGAGCAGACGCCTTTGTGTTGGCGGCCATGCGCGTCGTAACGCACGCTGGCAACTGTCAGATGCACGCTATCCGGGTGCTTCTTACCGCTGGACGAAATGGAGTACGCGCGATGTTGTAGCGGTTTTAATAGCCGCAGAAATTCGGCTGCGGAAAATTCCACGCCGGGGAATTGCAACAACAGATCGAGTATGTCGCGGCCCCACAAATAATCGGATAGTTTTTCCTTGTCGCCGGATAGCAGTAAGGCATTCAGTTCCTGATCGCCGGAACGGCTGGCGATTTCTTCAATCAGTTCTTTGCCGGGTAATTTGATCTCGAAATGCGTACGCAACGCATCCGATAGCTTCATCAGTTCGCCATTGACCGGCTCGTCTTCCTCGCCGGTGCAGCCGATGGCTTTAACGATTTGCGCAACCAGGTCCGGGCAGTTGGTCGGGATCACGCACAAGGCATCGCCGGCTTCGTAACTGAGACCTGAGCCAGTAATCGAAATTTCGTAATGCCGGGTTTCTTTTGACGAATCCAGGGCGGTGACGATGCGGTTGACGCGCAATTTAGCCGGGAAGGGGTTTTTACGGTTGTAGGCCGATTTGGCGGTTGGAGTTTCGGTATCGACTACCGCAACAGTGCTGGCGCCTTCCGCCATCAACGGAATTACTTCGCTCAACCATTTTTCCGCCGGCGCTTCGAAGTCCACGTCGCAATCGACACGGTCGAACAGACGTTTCGCGCCCAAAGCCGCCAATTTGTTATCCCAGTCTATGCCGGCTTGGCAGAACAGGTCGTAGCTGGTGTCGCCCAAGGCCAATACCGAATAGTTGACGTTGTCCAGGCGCGGGGCCGCATCGCTATTGGCTGCTTCCCAGAGCATTTCGGCGTTATCCGGCATCGCGCCTTCGCCGTATGTGCTGGTAATGATGAGTAAGTACTGCATTTGCGGCAATTGGCCGATCTCAACTTCATCCATGCTTTTAACCACAGGTTGCAAACCATGCTTTTTAGCCGCGTTGGCTGCGTCGTTGGCCAGCGACTCGGAGTTACCGGTCTGGGTACCATAGAGGATATGCAAGGTGCGGGCGTCGGCTTGATTGACACTACCGGCGCTATGCAGCATGTGGCTGTGCATGCCGGCGAAAAATCCGCCTAGCCAGGCGCGTTGGGTGTCACTGTAAGGAGCGTTTTGAGGGATAAAAGGTGCTTTCATTTCATTACCATCTGTGGACAGGTGTCAGGCTGTCCAGTCACTGTATTTGGTTCTTGCCAATTGCGGCGAGGAGGGTGCGTGGCATGCACCCTCCATTGGCTTAGGCGGACGCGCTTTCCAGCATGTCTTTAACGATAGACAGGCTTTCCAAGCTCGCCAGATTTTTATCGATGGACGGCAGGCCGGCCAAAGCCACACGATTGAATCTATCTTGTTCGATGATCCAAGCCGTGGAGCCTATCGAGTAAATGCTTTGCACGTCGCGCAGCATCAGCGTGGTTTTGTAGTCGTTTAGGCGTTTTTCCGCCATCAACGCCGCCAGTTGGCCGTCATCGTATTGGCTGTAAGCTTCGCGGATATTTTTAATCAGCGCGTCTTGCAGTTTGCGCGGCCGTTCCATGACTAATTTGTAGGCATGTTTATCGACTAAGGCTTCGGTAGCCGGTTGGCCGGCTTTATTCAATTGATCGCGGGCTATTTGTTGCGCTTTATCGATCACCGCATAGCTGTTGATCAGTTTCAATGTCAGATCGGTGTCGGTTTCACCGTAGCCGGGGATAGCACCGTCGAACAATGGTGTGTTGTTTTTGTAAGCCTGCTTGATTTGCTCGATTTGTTTTTGCGCAAATGCCACGGACAGCTCTTCAATCATGGCTTTGCGATCCAAGGCTTTGCTCAGGTATTCCGCGGTTTGTGTGCGGTTCAGCCAGAGCGGCAAGGCAAATTTGAAGTGCTGGCGCTCGTTGGGCCAATTAGCGAGAATAGCCTTGGCTTTTTCCGAATCGGTATGTTCAACATGTTGCTCAAGCATGTACAAAATGAATTGCTCATGGCTGCTTGCTACGTCGTTGTCATCGGCCAAACTGTGTATGGATACCGAGGTGTCGTCATACAAATCGTGTAAGCGATTATCAGGGTCGTATTGGTAGGCATTGCCGCCGGACATACCGGTGCAGAAGCCTTTACCAAAACCGCCCAGATTCAATACAGCGCCGTTAATCATGTATTCGCAGGCAAAGTCGCCGACGCCTTCTACAACCGCCATCGCGCCGGAGTTACGTACCGCAAAACGGTCGCCGGCTTCGCCATTGATAAAGGTTTTGCCGCCGGACGCACCGAATAGAGCAAAGTTACCGATCAACACGTTCTCGCCTGGCAACTTGGAGCCGCCACCGGGTGATTTGATGACAATGGTGCCGCCGCAAGCGGTTTTGCCGACGCCGTCGTTGCAGGTGCCGGTATGTTCCATACGCATGCCGTCGTTATTGAACGCGGCATAACTTTGACCGGCGGAGCCATGGGTGCGGACGATAATGGAATCGTCGGCCAAATAACGGCGGCCATGCTGGTTGGTATAGATGATGTGCGACGCAGCGACTTGTTCCTCACTTAATTCATAAGCAAGCAAGCGCTCCAGATCGACTGCGGTTTGTCCGCCGACCGATTTGTTACGGTTGTTCAGTTTGAACTCGTTGCCTTCGACGACCACCTGTTTTTGGCCTTCTTCGAACAAGGCTGATTTGACGCGGGCGAAGATCAAATCGTCGATCGCGAAATCTTTTTCCAGATAAATCGGTTTCTCGATTTTAATGACCGGTACTTCCGCCAGTAGTTTTTGCAGGTGAATTTGGCCAACCATGCTGGGGTGGTCGATCAGATGCAGTAACTCGGTTTTACCGCGAATTTCCTGCAAGCTGGTGTAACCCAGGTCAGCCAGAATTTCCCGCACTTCGTGGGCCAGGTTCATAAAGAACTGCGCCAATACGCGTGGGTCGCCTTTAAATTCTTCGTGGGCAGTGGTCAGGCCGGCCGGGCAGCGGATGTTGCAGTTTTTCGCCATCACGCAGCGCAGCATCATCAACGCGGTCGTGCCGAATTCGAACGAGTCGCCACCCAAAATTGCAGATTTAACCACGTCGGCACCGTTCTGATGAGCCGCGCTACAACGTAAAATGACTTTATCGCGTAAACCGTTAGCCGCCAGCGCTTGATGCACTTCAGCGATGCCGATTTCTGGCGAACGGCCGGTGTTTTTCAGACTGGTGACCGCTGCTGCACCGGTACCGCCGGTGTTGCCGGCGACGTTGATCACATCGGCACCGGCTTTGGCAACGCCAACCGCGATGGTGCCTATGCCTTCGGACGAGACTAGCTTGACTACCACCCGCACGCGGGCGGCCTTGGCGTCATGAATCAATTGCCCCAAGTCTTCGATGGAATAAGTATCGTGATGCGGCGGCGGACTGACCAATTCTACTTTTGGTGTGCCGCCACGCAACGCGGCGATTTCAACAGACACTTTGGGTGCCGGTAATTGGCCGCCTTCGCCGGGCTTCGCGCCTTGGCCGATTTTAATTTCGATTTCTTCCAGATTCGGATCGGCCAAATAGCCGGCCCAGACGCCGAAGCGGCCGGACGCGAACTGTTTGATTTTGCTGGAACGGATCGTGCCGAAACGGCTGGAGTGTTCGCCGCCTTCGCCGGAGTTACTCATGCCTCCGGCAATGTTAGTGCCTTGCGCTACGGCTTCGTGAGCTTCTGCCAGCAATGCACCATGACTCATCGCACCTGAAGCAAAGGTCGGGGTAATTTCGTGGGCGGGCTGAACTTTGTCGAGCGCTATCCGTGAGCGGGCAGGACGTACGTTACTCAGATAGCTGTATATCAGGCTGTCGCTGTCGTTCGTCCGTAGATTCAAGCTGTCGGCTTCGACCGTCAAGCCGAAATCGTTACCGGCAAACCGAGCTCTCAGATGTTCGGCTAGTTGTTCCAGACGCGCTTTACTTGAATTCTCGGTAAACCGAATATTGAAAACTACACCATTGGTTTTCTCGACATGCAGGCCGCGGATCAGGTAGTTATTGTTACCGTACAAATCCTGGCTGCCTAATAAACGATCAAAATCGGTTTTGCTGTTAGCGTTGCTGACATCGGCCGGAAACTCCATTACATCGCGCAGTGCGGCAGGCCGGTTGGCGCGTTCTTGAGCCAGATTGTGGGTAAAACTGCGATAAGCCGGGGTGATGCCGAAAGCGTCAATTTGTGCCGGTGTGCGTTTCTCGTAGCCGAAATCCAGATAAGCGGTATCGCTGGCCTCGGCAGCTTGCTGCTGAGGCGGCAATGGTTCCAGACCATTTGCCGCACTTCCTCCGTCCGTGGAGGTCGGTATGTAGAGAATCGCTTCATCGGTCATGTTGATGTATTCGCGCACCGCCGTATTGCCGAAGGTGTGACCGGCGCCTTCATTCCGCTCTTTAAATAATCCAAGAAATGGAATGTCGCTTTCGCTGGTTACGGATAAAGCCTTATGGTGCCATTCGGTTGCGCTGGCGGCGATGTCGCTGTAGCGCACCCCGCCCACCGAGGCATTGATGTTCGGGAAATACGGTTTTAGTTTCGGTTCGTCGGTATCCAGGTAGTTGGATTCAAAAAATTCGCCACCGATATAGCTTTCCGCAGTACACAGGCCGAATTTGCCCATGGTTTTCATCAGCGATTTTTCGACGCCTTTTTGAAAACTGTACAGCGCTTTTTGCTGTGCGGCCGGATCTGCGTATTCGGTGATCACGCGGTTATGCACGCTGAGCGGGCAGATCGCGGAGGCGCCGAAACCCAGAATGGTGGCGACGTCGTGCGGGCTGGCAGCCTGGCCGGTTTCCATGATCAGGGAACTGTTAAAGCGCAAGCCATGTTTAACCAGATGTTGGTTGGTTGCGGCAATAGTCAGCAGCGCCGGGATAGCAGCTTGGGCTTTGCTGATATTGGCGTCGCTCAAAATGATGATGCCGGTATTGCTGCGCGCGGCTTGTTCAACTTGCGAGCAGACAGACAGCAAGGCTTGTTCCAAAGCCAGTTCGTTTTGTGCGGCGTTTTCAAAGTTCGGAGTGTATAGCGCTGAGATGGTCGCGGTTTTTACCTGACTTTGTCTGCGAATCTGTTCCAACTGGGTGCGTTGCAGAATTGGCGATCCGATCATCAATTGTTTACTGTTCTGCGGTGCAAACGTCGGTTTGGCGCCCAGCGCTACGCGCAAGGTCATGCCGTCGCTTTCGCGCAGGGAGTCTAACGGCGGATTGGTAACCTGCGCAAAGCGTTGACTGAAATAACGTGACATGCCGCCTTCAGCGGCACTCAAGGCATTCGGCGTCAGGCCGTAACCCATCGCCGAGACTTTTTCCAAGCCGGTCTGCAGGATAGGGTCCAGCAAAAATTTAAAGCTTTCCTGGTTCAACGAATAGGCAGTATGCCGCTGATCGATATTCAGTTCATGCTCGTTGCTGAGTTCAGCAAGCTCCACTTTGGGTAATTCGCTGATATGCAGGCAACTTTGTTTCAGCAGCGCTTTATAGTCTCTTTCCTTGGCCAAACGCTCCATCACTTGGTGGCTGTTGTACGACTCACCGGTGTTATGGTCGAAATACAGCATGCCGCCGGCTTCAATGCGGCCGCGTCTCAGCACTTTTTCCGGTGGAAAATCGATCTGGCCGGCTTCGGACATCACTGCTAAATACTCAGCGGTTTCCACCGAGCGTAATGGCCGTAAGCCCAAGCGGTCCAAACGGGCGCCGACGCGAATACCGTCATTGAAGATTAACGCGGCAGGGCCGTCGTTTTTCTCTTCGTATAGGCTGAAATACTCCAGCATGGCGCGTACGTCTTCCGACAGGGTGGTATCGTTTTCCCAGGCAGGCGGCATCATCGCTAAAATCGCGGTGACGATATCCAGCTGATCTTCGTTGATCCGGCGGGTCAGGGTTTGATCCAGGCGGCCGGAATCAGATTGGCCGCAGGGAAATACTACGTGTTTGTTGTTTTGCCGGGCAATGGCGTTTTCGCTGAGACGGTTTTTCTTGTCGGTGTTTAACTCGCCGTTATGTGCCATATACCGGAACGGCTGGGCCATCATCGTCGCCGGTGCGGTGTTGGTGGAAAAACGGGTATGGAAAAATAGCGTGCTGATATCGTGGTCGGCGTCGTACAAGTCGACAAAGTAAGGGATGACTTCGAACGAGTTCAGGCGGCCTTTGTATACTTGCGTGCGGGAGCTCATCGACAACGGATAAAAGCCTTTCAGTTCCGGGCGGGTAAAGCCATTGGCTTCTATCGTTAACAGCGCAGACTGAATATGTCTTTCAAAAGCGTCGTGGCTGGCATCTTTCAGGGCTTTTGGACGACCAAAAATCACCTGTTTGATCGGTAATTGCGCGCGCAACGCCGCCGCATTTAATACAGAACTGTCAACCGGCACTTCCCGCCATTTAATAATCGGCAGATCGAACTCCAGAAATTGTTCTTCGACCAGTTTTTGCGCCTCCGAATCGTAATGGGCGTGATCTTCCGGGAAGAAGAAGTTGGCAACGCCGAATTGCCCCAGTTCCAGATCCGCGTTCCCGGTGACCTTGCGGAAAAACTTCAGAGACAAATCGATATTAACGCCCGCGCCGTCGCCTATCCCTTCGGCGCTCATGCCGCCGCGATGCGGGATGGTACACAAGGCTTCATGCGACTTTACCAACAGGTCGTGGGTTTGTTTGCTGTCCTTGCGGGTGATAAAACCAACACCGCAGCTGTCCTGGGATAAATCGGCGTCGTAAAGCATGTGTACTGCGTTAATTTTCTGGGCGTTTTTAATCATTGCTATCCAGATCCTCTCTTACTGATTAAATGCGCTACCCGGTATTTTCCTTACCGATAGTGCCGTTTATGGTTTTTCTGCCTGCTGCGTGTTAGAGTCGTCCCATGCGGCGAGAATCCCTAAATAACTTCGGAATTTCAGTTGGCGAAACTTTGTAATCATACCATGTGGCGCTGTCTCTGTCATTCCGTAAAGCCAATGGCGGCGCTGTTCTCTCGTCCGGCCTTTAGTTTTAAATCTTTGTGAAGAAATATGAAAGAAGAATTTGATGTGGTGATAGTCGGTGGCGGCATGGTTGGTGCCACGGTGGCAAGCTGTCTGGGTGGCAGTGAGTTAAAAGTTGCGGTGATAGAAGCGCAATTGCCTGAGCCATTTTCCACCGAACAGCCCCATGATCTAAGGGTTTCCGCGTTGAGCATCGCCTCAAAAAACATTTTGGAAGCGGTTGGCGCCTGGAGTGGCGTTACGTCCCGGCGTTGCTGCCCGTTTAAGCGTATGCGGGTTTGGGAAACCGCAGGAGATACTACCTTCAATAGCGAAGATATTCGGTATGCTGAATTGGGTTATATCGTCGAAAACCGGGTGACGCAGTTGGCTTTGCTGGATACATTGCCGAGCTTCGATAATGTGGAGCTGTTGATGCCGGAAACCATCGCTAAAATCAACTATGACGGGCATAGCTCTGAAGTGCTGTTGATTAACGGCCGGGTGTTGCAGGCTAAAGTGCTCGTTGCGGCGGACGGCGGTCAGTCGCGGGTTAGGCAGGCGGTTGGCTTAGGGGTCACCAGCTGGGATTACAATCAGCATGCCTTGGTGATCTATATAGAAACCGCATATCCGCAGCAGGACATTACATGGCAGCGTTTTGTTTCCAGCGGTCCGCAAGCATTTTTGCCGTTAACAGGTAATTACGGTTCCATCGTTTGGTATCAGTCTCCGGATGAAGTGAGGCGTTTGCAAGCCTTGCCTTTCGAACAATTGCAAGCCGAGCTGGTAGCCGCTTTTCCTGATTGTCTGGGCGAGGTGAAACAAATTTTGGGAGTCGCAAGTTTTCCGCTCAAGCGTCAGCATGCTCAACGTTATGTTAAGCACGGGGTTGCCTTGGTGGGGGATGCGGCACACATGATCAATCCCTTGGCCGGTCAAGGTGTCAATATCGGCCTGCTAGACGCGGCAGCGCTCGCGGAAATATTGGTGGATGCGCGTAAGCGGGGCAAGGACATCGCCGATTTAACGGTTTTACAGCGTTATGAAGCGATGCGGCGTAACGAGAATCTTAAAATGATGACCTTGATGGATGTGTTTTACCGTTCGTTCAGCAACGACATTTTGCCGCTGAAATTGTTAAGAAATTTGGGCTTAGGTTTAGCCCAGCGAATTACGCCAGCGCGCAATAAAGCGATGAAGGCCGCCATGGGCTTGGAGGGGCGGCTGCCTAAATTGGCGCGCGGCGAACGTCTGGCTGCCAGATAACACCGCTCTGACGGTTAACTCTTTAGATTCAAATATCTAAGCATCGTCGCGTGTAATTGGGCCTTTTGGTTTTCATCGTTAATCGGCAGTGATTTTTGGTCAGTGATATAGAACATATCTTCGGCGCGGCTGCCGATGGTGGTGATTTTGGCGTCGTGTAACTGGATGTTTAATTCGGTGAAGGCGCGGCCTATGGTCGATAGCAGCCCGGCACGGTCGGTGGTGACCAGTTCCACTATGGTATGTTTATGCGACGGGTCATCAAGGAAGGTGATGCTGGTTTCTATCGGAAAATGCCGAGCCTGTCGGGACTGCTTGTGGATGTTTTTCGAGGCTTTAACCTTTTTAGCAATCAACCCGTGTCTTAGGGATGTGCAAATGTGTACCTCTCGGTAAAGATCGTTGATCGCCTCTCCGGATTGCTCCAATACTTGAAAGCTGTTCAACACGTATTGATCGGCCGTGGTGATGATTCGCGCATCGAGAATGGTCAGTCCCAACTGATCGAGTGTTGCGGTACAAATCGAAAAAATCTGCGCTTCGTTACGAGTGTAAACGAAAATTTCCGCGCTGCCGCGTTGGGTTTGTGGGCGCAACAACACCAGCGGCAATTCGCTTTCCTGGCAAGCCGCGATGGCTATGGTATGCCAAGCGATCTCGTCTGCCGAATAGCGTAGAAAATAGTCATCGCTGAGATGTTGCCAGGATTGTTTGATTGCCGTATTGGATACGCCCAATTTCAGCAATTCGTCGCACGCTTCCTTTTTATTTTCCTGTATGCGTTCTGAACGAACCACCGGGTTTTGCAAGCCGCGATGCAGGGCTTGATGAGTCGATATGTACAGATCCTTGAGTAACACGTCTTTCCAGGCATTCCACAAACTTGGATTTGTTGCGCGGATATCCGCTACCGTCAATAGGTACAGATAATTCAAACGTTCGATACTGCCGACTTGTAGCGCAAACGTATGGATGATGTCCGGATCGCTGATGTCCTTGCGTTGTGCGGTCATCGACATTAGCAAATGATGTCGTACCAGCCAGGTAATGATTTTGGTGTCGTGGTTGGGCAGATCGTGTTGCTGGCAAAAGTTATAGGCAATGGTTTCGCCTAGCGTCGAATGGTCTCCGCCGCGGCCTTTCGCTATATCGTGGAATAGTGCGGCGATATACAAAATGTCCGGCTTGGAAATTAGCAGGAAAATATTATTGCAAAAAGGCAATTCCTTATTGTGCTTAGCCAGTGAGAAGCGTCGTAAATTGCGGATTACAAACAGGGTGTGTTCATCGACAGTATATATATGAAATAAGTCGTACTGCATCCGGGCGACTATATTCGCAAAATCGGGCAAATAAGCGGCCAATATGCCGTAGCGATTCATGCGTTTAAGCTGGCTAGTGATGCCGCGCGGCTGGCGTAAAATATCGATAAACAGTCGATTGGCCTGTTTGTTGGTGCGAAATTCGGCATCAATCAACGACAGATTCTTACGAATCAGACGGATGGTGCTGGCGCGAATTCCTTTCAAAGAGGGCGATTGTTGAAGGATTAAAAATATTTCCAGCAAAGCCAACGGTTGTTTTTGAAATACGTCCTTGTTGCTGACTTCCAAATAACCGTCTATCGAAGAGAAATTTGCGGTAATCGGGATGGGTGTCAAGCTTTCCTTATTGCTGATCAGTCTTTCATTAAGCAATTGCAGTAGCATTTCGTTCAGGCGTTCGATATCTACGACTGTTTTGAAATAAAACTGCATGAATTGCTCGACATCGGGCTGGTCGTTACGATCTACATAGCCGAATTGACTGGCTAATTCACGCTGATAATCGAATATCAGGCGATCTTCGCAGCGGTTGGTGAGATTATGCAACGCAAAGCGCAGGCGCCAGAGAATGTCGCGGGCGGTAATCAGGTTGTCGTATTCCGATTTTGGCAGAAAACCGTATTTGATCAGTTCTCTGAGAGACGATGCATTATAGTGGCGCTTGAATACCCAGCTAATTACTTGCAAGTCTCTGAGTCCGCCCGGACCTTCCTTGATATTGGGCTCCAGGTTGTAAGCCGTGTCGTGAAACTTGCCGTAACGCTTTTGCTGTTCGGCCATTTTGGCCGGAAAAAACTGTTCGGAAGGCCAAAGATCATCAGAATTGACTTGCTGTTTTAATTCGCTGAACAGTTCGGTGTTGCCGGTAATCAGGCGCATTTCCAGTAAGCTGGTGAACACGGTCTGGTCGTCTCGGGCTGATAGCATGCAATCCGGGATGCTGCGAGTGCTTAGGCCGGGTTTAAGGCCGATGTCCCATAGAAAATTACAGAAACCGGATAACTGCTGTTGGTAATCGATAGAATTTGCCGTGCTGAGCAATATTAAAATATCGATGTCGGAATGCGGGAATAGCTCGCTTCTGCCGTAGCCGCCGGTTGCTATCAAGCTGTGTTGGATGGCGGCGCTCTCAAGAAAATGTATCCAGCCTGCACTCAGCAAATTATCAATAAAATGCGCTTTCTCCGTCAGTAGTCCGACCGTGGCCTGATCTGGATTGAAACGCATTTTAAGATGGCAGTTTTCCTCGATTATCGCGTTTTTGAATGCGGCAACCGGATTGTCTGTTTCGAAACAGCCTAGAAAATCGCTTTCAGTGAATAGCCGGTGACTCACTTTTCATCCTGTCTCAGGGTCAATATCTCGTAGCCGGTGTCGGTCACCAAAATGGTGTGTTCCCATTGCGCGGACAGACTGCGATCCTTGGTGACGGCCGTCCAACCGTCCGGCAGGATTTTCATGTGGCGTTTGCCCAGATTTAACATTGGTTCAATGGTAAAGATCATGCCGGGCTCAAGCATTGCACCGTCGCCGCGTTTGCCGAAATGCATGACATGCGGCTCTTCATGAAATTTTTTGCCGATACCGTGACCACAGAACTCTCTGACGATTGAGTAGCGGTTAGCTTCCGCATGTTTCTGGATGGCGTAGCCGATATCGCCGAATCGCGCGCCGGGCTTAACTTCTTCGATGCCCAAGAACAAACATTGCCGCGTGATTTCGACCAGACGCTTGGCGTGCGGACTGACTTCGCCGATGCAAAACATTTGGCTGGTATCGCCGTGATAACCGTCTTTGATGACTGTGATATCGATATTGACGATATCCCCGTTCTTTAGCTTTTTATCGCTTGGGATGCCGTGGCAAATCTGATGATTGATCGATGTGCAGATTGATTTGGGGAATCCACGATAATTTAACGGAGCCGGGATGGCATGCTGTACATCGACGATATAGTCGTGGCAAATTTGATCAAGGTTTTCGGTTGTGATGCCTGCGGTAACGTGCGGGGCAATCATTTCCAATACTTCGGCGGCCAATTTTCCGGCAACGCGCATCTTCTCGATTTCTTCAGCGGTTTTAATAGTAATTGTCATCAGAGAGTGGCTAATAGTTGGGGTTCTAGCGGGTGGAAGTCTGTTTTTTTGCGCTGAATTGGTGCGCGCGTTCAAGCAGCCTTTCAGCAGGAGTCTATCAGACTTGAAGTTGTTGTGAAATTCTAATCATGGTATAAAGGCAAGTTCACTATGTAACCAATACTCACACTTGTCGACACGGTCGGTGGGGTGCTGA
>CAZGUM010000113.1:0-13016 GCA_964529085.1 uncultured Methylomonas sp.
GTGACGAAAATCACCGATTCGCCGGGTTTGGAGTAACTGCGCAGATAATCCAGGTTAGGCAATTCCTGGATTTTCTTTTCCAGCCTATCGGTCAACTGTTGCTCCACTTCCAGCGCGGTGGCGCCAGGATAGAGGGTCTTGACCACCATCACCCGGAACGTGAAAGGCGGATCTTCCTGCTGACCGAGCCGGTAATATGCGAATAGGGCGCCGAGCACTACCAATGCCAGCATAAAGCCGGTGAAAGAACGATGCTTGAGCACCCATTCGCTGAGGTTGAACTCTTTCATAGTGATCCCTCTATTGCACCATGCCCAGCCAATGCATTTTCTTCCGGCAAGCGGACAGTTTGCCCCTCCTCCAGACGTTGAACCCCGGCGCTGACGAGCAATTGACCAGGTGCTACTCCCTCGACGGCAATGCGTTCGCCTGAGAGCGTTTCACCCAGCCGAACCGGCGCGGATTTGACGGTGGCGGCCTGCTCGTCAACCAGCCAGACTAAGGGACGATCAGGCTGATTTTGTGGGGTGTATACGGCGGAAAGCGGGATGGCGATGCCGGAAGCGGTGTTAGCCTCGATATGAACCGTCGCCGTCATGCCTAATTGCGCGGCGTCCATACCTTCCAGCAAGCTTGCCTTGACACGATAGGTGCGGCTGGCCGGATCGGCGGCTGAGGCGATTTCGCGAATTCTGGCTTTGATCAGCCGATTATCCTCAGACCATAAAGACACGTTAACGGTTTGTTGGCGCTGAATTTCTGCCAGGCGATGTTCAGGCACGTCGAAATGGATTTCCTTTTCGTCGAGTTGGGCCAGCGTCACTACGGCCAGGCCGGCGGCCAGCACTTGCCCGGCTTCGACAGCCAGCGCCGTGACTACGCCGTCGCGGTCGGCATGCAGCTCGGTATAGGTCAGCTGGTTAAGCGCCTGGGCCAGTTGCGCTTCCAGCGCCGCCGTCCGCTCCCGCGCCGTGGTATAGGCAGTTTCGTGACGTTCGAACTCCGGAGGACTGATGACTTGTTGAGCCAGCAGTTCACGGTATCTCGCCAGGTCGTCGCGCAGGAAATTGCTGTCGGCCTGCAAGGAAGCCAGTTGAGCCTTAAGGCTTTGAGCGGCAAGGCGGTAATCATTGCCATCCAATATTGCCAGCAGTTGGCCTTTGCGCACCTGGTCGCCGATTTCTACTTTCCGCTCCAGCAGTTTACCGGCCACCCGGAAGGATAACGGTGTCTCGATTCTTGCCCTGACTTCCCCGGCAAAGCGCTTAACACCGGCTGTGGCCGGTTTCTCGATTCGAAACACCTTCACCGGGCGGGAAACAGGTTGATTTTGTCTATCCTGATCGCTGCATCCGACGCTTATCGTCAGTAGTAGCACTCCTATCAGCGTGAAGCGGAATTGTAGCCGGCCAGGGCTGGTCGGCAGTAATGAAGTGATGGGCTTCGGCATGTTGCTTTCCCCTTTTGCTATTCGTCGAAAATGAATCATGTCGTTCTGTTCCGTTTAGCAACTCAGGCCGGCAAGTTATTAAACTTCCGTAAACTCTTATCTACCAAGGCTTCCGGGAGGAATCGACGCAGGAAACGCACTTGGCTTGCTTGTTTTCCAGCGGTATAGCGCAGTCTCGGTGCTGCAATAGTCGCGGCTTTCACTACCGTATCGGCTACCACTTCCGGGGCATCGCCTGTATTTACCCCATTCCGCATGAGCGCTGCCATGCCTGCACGCACTGAGTCATAAACGGCAATCGGCTGATCGGGCCTGGTTATGCTTGCTTCGAACGAAGTCCTGGTAAATCCCGGCTCGACCAAAACAACCCGGATTCCTAAGCTGCGAAGTTCGTGGTCAAGCGATTCGGAATAGCCTTCAACCGCATGTTTGGTCGCGGCATAGAGTGCGTTGTAAGGCGACGGGATCAACCCAAGGACTGAGCTAACATTGACAATTCTGCCTTTCCTTTGGCTGCGCATGGTCGGCAACACGGCATTGGTCACACGAGTAATGCCGAACACATTCACGTCGAACAAAGCTTGGGCCTGTGCAGTGGACGACTCTTCCGCAGCACCGAGAAGGCCGATACCGGCATTATTGATCAGCAGGTCGATCCGGCCAGCCTGTTTCAATACCCCGGCTACCGTATTCTTTACAGACGTTTCGTCGGTCACGTCACAGGTCAGCATCGTGATGCCGTCTAGGCTGGCAAGCGCCTTGCGGCTGGTGCCGAATACGCGATAACCCGCTCGTTGGAGGGCCTTGGCCGTTACCAGCCCAATGCCTGAGGATGCGCCAGTGATCAGGGCTACAAAATTGTCTTTATTGCTCATATCAAATCTCCTTGTGGGGGTGGATAGTCTGTCGACTAAGTGTTACTATCATTTTGAAAGCAATGTTACTATCAAAATGAAACTTAGTCACTACTAAAAACGTATGAACGATAAAAATATTTGCGCTGACCCTTGTCCGATCGCTCGCTGCCTGGCTTTTCTTGGAGACACCTGGAGTCTATTGATTCTGCGGGACGCTCATATTGGCCTGACCCGCTTCGACCAGTTTCGGAAAAGTCTTGGCATCGCGCCGACAATTCTGACCCGGCGATTGGCAACGCTGACGGATGAAGGTATGCTGGAAAAACGGCTCTATTCGGAGCGTCCGCCGCGTGAGGAGTATGTGTTGACGGCCGCCGGCCGCGACTTTCTACCGGTGCTCATGATGATTGGCGCCTGGGGAAGCCAGTATCGCGGCGACGGGCCGTTGGTGCGTATCCAGGATGTTGAAACGGGAGAGTATATTAAACCGGTAGCCATCGACGAGGTAACCGGGGCAAGAATCGGCACTCGCCCACTACGCTTTGTGATGCCGGATAGCGATTGAAGCGCTATGGCTTTACCCATACATGGCTAATGAAGACTTGTGCGTTGGTGGAATTATTGGAGAGTTCCAGAAAAATCTCTCATGCACCAAGACGATCGCTTGGTTTGGTAATAGAGCCTAGATTTGCGAATCTCCAGCAATTATTGATAAGCAGGTGTTAAGTTCACACAGAAGAGAGGGGACGAATAACAATCAACTCCGAGTTTGGAGCTGATAGAGTTTTGTAGTTCAAAAAGCGTTTTGAACGAAAAGAAACGTGGTTATTTCAAAACGCCAGTTAGGTTTCAATTTCCTGATTTTCCAGCCTTGTTACTCTTCGAAGTCCAAGTCTCCGGAGCAGTCTAGATCAAGCATCTTTAAACCAGAGCAACGGTCTCAAAGGTAAAGTACAGGCTTAATAAGCTACGTAACCCATGTTTCACTAATAGATCCGTAGAAAACCGTGCCTAGATAACGTGTGGTCAAGTGCCTACTTTTGATGTAGACGAAGTCTAGACGGGTGGATTTATATTATCGGCCCATACAATCCGGTGGCATTTACTCACCAGCAATTGCCATTTGTTCCAGCAATATAGAACCCACACGAATATTGCCGCGCATATCCACGTCATTACCGATGGCGACGATATTGCGCAGCATGGTTCTGAGATTGCCGGCGATGGTGATTTCCTGTACCGGAAATTGAATTACGCCGTTTTCCACCCAATACCCCGAAGCGCCACGAGAATAATCGCCGGTAACGCGGTTAACGCCCTGCCCCATTAATTCGGTCACCAGCAAACCGGTATCCAGCAATTTCAGCATGCCGGCAAAATCGTTTTTGCCGGGTTCAACTGTTAGATTGTGGACGCCCCCGGCGTTGCCGGTAGTTTGCATACCCAGCTTCCGCGCCGAATAGGTACTGAGCACATAAGACCGTAAGATACCGTCGCTGACAATATCCCGCACCTTGGTGGCCACGCCTTCCGCATCATAATTGGCGCTGCCCAATGCGCCTTGCAGAAAAGGCTGTTCGTGGATACGCACAAAGTCCGGCAAAATTTGCGTATCCAGCGTATCCAATAAAAACGAAGACTTGCGATACAAACTGCCGCCGCTGATCGCACCTATCATCGCTCCTATTAAACCCGAAGCCATTTCCGATGCAAACAATACCGGGCACTGCCGAGTACTGAGGCTGCGCGCATCCAATCTAGCCACCGTGCGCTGCGCCGCTTTCTCGCCAACCTGCCGCGCCGATTCCAGCGCAGCGGGCTTGCGAGCCACGCTGTACCAATAATCGCGTTGCATGGCATCGCCGCTGCCGGCTAACACGGAGCAACTCAGGGAATGCCGACTGGACTGGTAACCCTGCAAAAAACCCAGCGAATTACCGAATACCCGCGTACCTTGGTGCGTATTCACCGAAGCACCTTCCGAATTGCTAATCGCCTTATCGTAGCCGCGCGCGGCGTTCTCGCATTCGATAGCGATATTTATGGCTTGTTCGGCATTAATATCCCAGGGATGATTCAGGTCCAGATCCTGAAACTCGGTTGCCAACAACTCGGCATCCGGAATCCCAGCATAGGCGTCGTCGCTGGCATAGCGGGCGATGCTGCAGGCTGCCTTGACGGTCTCCTTCAAAGAATCGGCGGAAATATCATTGGTGCTGGCGGAGCCTTTTTTCTGTCCAAAATAGACGGTTACACCTATGCCTTGATCGCAGTGATATTCGACGGTTTCCACTTCTCCCAGACGCGCCGACACCGACAGGCCGTTGTCGACGCTGAATGCCGCCTCGGCGGCACTGGCGCCTTGCTGTTTGGCTTCGTCCAATAACTGCTGAACGACATTTTTCAAGCGATTAATTTCTTCCTGATTTTGCACGGTGAGTCTCTTAGAATTCGATTACATGTGGGCCGAGACATATCGGCCCGAGGCATTAAACGCTGGTGCCACCGACAGTCAAACCGTCGATTTTCAAGGTGGGCTGACCGACACCGACCGGCACGCTTTGGCCATCCTTGCCGCAGGTGCCGACTCCGCTATCCAGGGCCATGTCGTTGCCGACCATCGATACCTTCGTCAACACGTCAGGACCGTTTCCGATCAGCGTTGCACCTTTTACCGGACGGGTGATTTGACCGTTTTCGATGAGGTAGGCTTCGCTGGTGGAAAACACGAATTTGCCGGAGGTGATATCCACCTGCCCGCCACCGAAGTTACGGGCATACAAACCTTTTTTGACCGAGCGGATAATCTCTTCCGGGTCGCTGCTGCCCGGCAGCATGTAAGTGTTGGTCATGCGCGGCATCGGCAAATGCGCGTACGATTCGCGGCGACCGTTGCCGGTGGGCTTCACGCCCATCAAGCGCGCATTGAGTTTGTCCTGCATATAGCCTTTTAAAATACCTTTTTCGATTAGCACGGTGTTTTCGGTAGGCGTACCCTCATCGTCGATATTCAAGGACCCGCGCCGTCCAACCAAGGTGCCATCGTCGACCACGGTACATAAGTCCGACGCCACCCGTTCGCCAACGCGACCGCTAAACGCTGAAGTACCCTTACGGTTGAAATCGCCTTCCAAGCCGTGACCGATGGCTTCGTGCAGCAAAATCCCCGGCCAACCCGGCCCCAACACCACGGTCATATTGCCGGCCGGCGCATCCTGGGCCTGCAGATTGACTTGAGCCAAACGCACCGCTTCGCGTCCGTATTCAAAAGCCCGGTCGTTTTCCAGAAAGAAACTGTAATCGCTGCGCCCGCCGCCGCCCATGCTGCCCTGCTCGCGCCGGCCGTTTTCGACCATGATCACTGTCACGTTCATCCGCACCAAAGGCCTTACATCGGCGGCTAGCGAGCCGTCCTGATTAGCGATCAGCACGCTATCGTAAGCAGCGATCAGACTGACCATCACTTCTTCGATGCGGCTGTCCAGCTTGCGGGTTTCGCTATCGACGCGCTTCAACAAATCGATTTTTTCTTGGTCGTCCAAGGACTTTAAAGGATTCAGCGGTTGATACAACTGCGGCCAGCTGTTGGCGGCTTCAATCTTACGCTGCGCCTGCTGACCCTGCCGAACGATGGCTTTGACGTTGTTGGCGGCTTCCAGCAATATCGGCAATTCGATGCGATCGCTGTAAGCAAAGCCGGTTTTATCGCCGCTGACGACTCGCACCCCTGCACCGTGCTCTATGGAATGACTACCCTCCTTGATAATACCGCCCTCCATGGACCAGGATTCGAAGTGGCTGGATTGAAAATAAATATCGGCCGCATCGACAGGCACACTCAGCAGCGTCGCCATCACCCGATCGATGTCCTGGGTATACAGGCCATTGACGGCAAGAATGGATTGGGTTACTTGTTCTAGTAATGGCATAGGAAAATTAAAAATAAAACGGTTTCGTCGGAACTTCGCGTCGATTAAATTACGAAAAACGAGGCCAGATAGGCCACGACCAGCGCGGTAATCGCCAGCGCGGTTTTATGCAGCATGGTCAGCGAAAGCCAATACAACTGGAATTCGGTTTTTCTCCGGACCCAAGAGTACAGCAGCCATTGTTTAAAAAACTCGTAAAGCCGGGGCACGAATTTCCAGAGCTTATAAAAGCCAAACCAGGCAATGGTCAGCAAAATGTAAAACGTCACGACCTGGCTACCGTGACGATCAGACTCGAATAAGTACTCGATGATCTCGCCCACATCCAGGACGTGGAATACTAATTCGACGGCTTCCTCAATACCCAATTCGACGTATTCAAACGCCACATGAAAGCCTTCAAACAGCAAATGCATGAGTTCGCCCAGCAATTCCAGGGTCACATCGTACATGACGATAGCAACCACCACAAAACCGACGATAATCAAATCGAGATTCTTTCTAATCATTGCTAATTCCTTACCACGCTCTCCACCGCAGACTCCGGCACTTGCCACTCGACTTTCCAATGGCCTTGGCCCTCAGCCAAGATCTGGTTCAACCAAGGCAACATTAATTCGGCCTGACTGTCCAATTGCCAAGGCGGATTGATAAACAGCATGCCGGAACCGGTCATACCGCGCCCAGGGCCGTCGTCGGCGACACAATGCTCTATCCGCAACTGGCGGGGAATACCGGCCAGCACCAATTGCCGCATGAAATTTTCCGTCGCCGTCCGCTCGATAACCGGATACCAAAGCGCATAAACGCCGGTAGCGAAGTGCCGATACGCTGCCGTTAACGCCGCGACGATTTTTTTATACTCGTCCCGCATCTCATAACTGGGGTCGATCAGAATCAAGCCGCGTTTTTGAATCGGCGGCAATTTCTTACTTAGGGTTTGCAAGCCATCTTCCTTGGCAACCGAGACTTGCTTGTCGCCGGCAAACAATTGCTGTAAGGCTTCAAAATCGCTACTGTGCAATTCCGACAATAGTAACCGATCTTGAGACCTGACCAAGCGCTTCACCAATTGCGGCGATCCGGGATAGCGCACCAGTTGCCGACCGGTATTTTCCGCGCGCACCGCGGATAAATAATCTTTCAATTCCGGCGGCGCATCCTGACTATCCCATAATCTGGCGATGCCATGCCGGTATTCGCCGGTTTTTTGGGCAAATTCGGATTTAAAGGAATATTTGCCGGCACCGGCGTGCGTATCGATGTAAACAAAAGGCTTCTCCTTTTGTTTCAGCGCATTCACGACCAGCGTAAGCAAACTGTGCTTCAACACATCGGCAAAATTGCCGGCATGAAAACCGTGACGGTAACTAAGCATGCTGTCTATCCATATTTTTATTATTCAGTTCCAGACATGCTCAGCTCAATTTTGCTCTGAACATAAAAAACACCGCTCCCAGCAAACACAGGCCAGCCCAAAGATAATCCAGCTTCAGGGGCTCTTTCATGTAGTAAACCGAGAACGGCACGAATACGCTCAAGGCGATGACTTCTTGCAAAATCTTCAACTGCGCAACGCTGCACTGCGTATAACCGATACGATTTGCCGGCACTTGCAACAGGTATTCGAACAACGCAATCCCCCAGCTGACAAACGCAGCCAAAAGCCAGGGTTTGTTATTCAGCTCTTTAAGGTGCGCATACCAGGCAAATGTCATAAACACATTGCTGCAAATTAATAGGCCGGCTGAAATCAGGATGGCATTCATGAGAATTCCATGGCTATTGTCGCCTGGTAGCGTTGCTTATAGTCGTTGACGGCCTTGCCGCGTAACTTCTGGATCGCTGCGCCAATCTGGGCGCCTTGCAATCCGCTTTGCAGAACTGCGGCCGTATCGACGGCGACAGCCGCCGCCGCCGCACCGCGAATATATTCGGCCTGCGGGTATAGGCGATCCTCGAAACCGGTCCGGCCGCGCGCATCGGCCTCGCAAGCCAGTAAAAAATCGTCCAGCCGACTGTCGGGCTTAAATGCGCCTATAACCTGTAACATATCGACCAAGGTATCGGCACGCAATTCCAGCGCCCGATGGCAATGAGTATGATATTGCATAACTTGAGAGGATAAGGCTTTAAAGCTGTTGGGGACTCGCAGTCTTTCACACATAGTGGCTAGCACAGGCAAACCTTTTTGTTCGTGACCATGGTGGCTGGGCCAGTGATGACTCGGTGTCAGCGCTTTGCCCAGGTCGTGAAGTAAAGCCGCCAGGCGCACTTCCGCATTTTCGGATAAGCGCGCCGCTTGGCTTAGCACCATTAAGGCATGTACGCCGGTGTCGATCTCCGGATGATATTTCTCCGGTTGCGGCACGCCGAATAAGGCGTCGATTTCCGGAAAAACCACCCGCAACGCGCCGCAATCCCTCAATACCTGAAAAAACGCCGCGGGCGTCCACTCCAATAAGGCTTTATGCAATTCCGCCCAAACCCGCTCGGCGACCAGATAATCGGCCTCGCCGGCCGCGACCATCTTTCGCATCAATTGCAGTGTTTCCTCGGCCACGCTAAATCCCAAATGGGCATAACGCGCCGCGAAGCGGGCGACACGCAAAATTCGCACAGGGTCTTCACTAAAAGCCGGAGACACATGCCGCAGAACACGGTTTTCCAAATCGCGCCGCCCGTTAAACGGATCGAACAACTCGCCGTCCTCGGCTATCGCCATCGCATTGACGGTCAAATCGCGGCGTAATAAATCCTGTTCCAGCGTCACATCCGGTGCGGTGTACACAGCAAAACCCTTATAACCTGGGGCGGTTTTGCGTTCGGTTCGGGCCAGCGCATATTCTTCGTTACTGGCCGGATGCAAAAATACCGGAAAATCTTTTCCCACCGGCCGAAAACCAAGAGCCAACATTGCTTCCGCCGTCTCGCCGACTACCAGCCAATCGCGTTCCTTGACAGGATAATCCAGCAAACGATCGCGAACGGCGCCGCCGACCAGATATGTTTTCATGCCTTACCAACTCGCCTTCAATATGGATTAAAAGACACAGTATAAATGACTCGCTATGATAGCGCTTTGCTTATTCCCCAGCCATTAATCATCATGACGGAAATTTTTTTAGCCAGCCTGTTACTGGGCATTTTTGCCGGCATCTCTGCCGGTTTATTCGGCATCGGCGGCGGCGCGCTGATCGTACCGGTATTGGTCTGGCTGTTCCAGATCCGGCAGTTCAACCCCGAACAAATTATGCTGATAGCGGTTGCCACATCTTTGGCAACCGCGATATTCACTTCGGCGGCTTCGGTACTTACCCACCACAAATTAGGTAACATCGATTGGCGACGAGCACGACATCTAGCCCCAAGCATGTTATTCGGCGCCGGCGGCGGCGCGGTGTTGGCCGAATATATCAGCGCGGATTTACTACGCTGGTTTTTCGTTGCCTATCTGCTTTATACCAGCGTGCAAATGGCAATGCCCAAGCATACAAAAGCCTCAACCCATTCCGCAAAACAATTTCTGGACTACCCGATAGGCCTACTGATCGGCATATTGTCGGCTATATTGGGCATCGGCGGCGGCACCATGACCGTGCCCTATCTGGTGAATAACGGCTTGATCATGAAAAACGCCGTCGCCACTTCCAGCTCCTGCGCAATACCCATCGCCCTCTCGGCGGCGGCCAGCTATGCCATATTGGGCTGGCAAGATACTCAATTACCTGCGGGCAGCCTTGGCTATCTATATCTCCCCGCATTTGCCGGCGTCGTGCTGACCAGCATCTTTACCGCACCCTTGGGTGCCAAATTAGCTCACCGCTTGCCAGCCCAAAAATTGAAACGTTATTTTGCAATTGTGCTGGTGGCGCTCGCGTTAAAAATGGCTTGGTAAATCAGGGAACTTAAGCGCCGAGACATCGCTCGAATCGCTGCTAGTTCGGGTTTGATTGCTCTGTTGCGCAAAGAAAAACTTCATCGTATACTTCGGCGCAGCTTTCTCGATCAAGCTATCGCACACAACAACAGAACCTCTGGAGGGTATTACAAATGAAATGGGAAACACCAGCTTACAATGACATGCGTTTCGGTTTTGAAGTTACCATGTACATCTACAACCGTTAATCATTACGGTTGACCATGAGAAAGGGGCATTTTCCTGCCCCTTTTTTTTGCCTGGCGTTTTTTAATCCCGTATCATGCGGCGCTCATTCATCATTCCCCTTAGGCAAACATGAAGATTAGAGTTCTCGGCGCCGGCGCCGGCGGCGGCTTTCCGCAATGGAACTGCAATTGCGACAATTGCCGACGCCTGCGCGATGGCCAATTCAATGGCAAAGCCCGCACCCAATCGTCGATAGCGATCAGCACCGACAACCGCAACTGGCTGCTGTTCAATACATCCCCGGACATTCGCGCCCAATTGGAAGCGTTTCCGGCCATCCAGCCGAAAGAAGGCATCCGCGACACTGGCATCAAAGCCGTGCTGTTGATTGACAGCCAGATCGACCACACCACCGGCATGCTGATGCTGCGCGAAGGCAAACCTTTGAATGTGTATTGCACCGAAATGGTCAAGCAGGATTTGACCAGCGGTTTCCCGCTGTTCAACATGCTGAAAGACTATTGCACGGTCAATCATCATCCGATTGCCTGCGACGAAACTCCGTTCGAGATTCCCGGCATCGATGACATCCGTATTTATGCCCATGCCCTGAAAAGCAAGGCACCGCCCTATTCGCCGCACCGCCATGATCCACACGACGGTGACAATATCGGCGTCATCGTCGAGCAGATTTCCACCGGCAAAAAACTGTATTACTCACCGGGCCTGGGCGAAATCGAACCGCACGTATTGCAGGCGATGCTGAATGTAGACTGCCTGATGGTGGACGGCACCTTCTGGACCGACGACGAAATGGTCACACGCGGCATCAGTCACAAACATGCCCGAGAGATCGGCCATTTGCCGCAATCCGGCCCCGGCGGCATGATTGAAGTTCTAAATGGCGTACCCAAGGCCCGGAAAATTTTGATTCATATCAACAACACCAACCCGATTCTCGACGAAGATTCGCCGGAGCGTAAAACCCTGGATGCCAACGGCATCGAAGTGGCTTACGACGGACTGGAAATTGACTTATAACAAAGGTGTTACATGACTGCTGATAATCAACCCTGGAGCCGCGAAGAATTCGAAGCCAAACTGCGCGGCATGGAAAAGTTCTACCACATTCATCATCCGATGCACACGCTGATGAACGAGGGCAAACTGACCAAACAGCAATTGCAAGGCTGGGTCGCCAACCGCTTTTACTATCAGGTGATGATTCCTATCAAGGACGCCAATATCATGGCCAACTGTCCGGATCGTGAAACCCGCGCAAAATGGGTGCAACGCATTCTCGACCACGACGGCCACCCCGGCGACCCCGGCGGCATCGAAGCCTGGATACGTTTGGGCATCGCAGTTGGGCTAACCCGTGAAGAGATCACTTCGCTGGAACACGTGCTGCCAGGCGTGCGTTTCGCGGTCGATGCTTATGTCAATTTCGCCCGCCGCGCGGAATGGCACGAAGCCGCCAGTTCCTCGCTGACGGAACTATTCGCTCCAAAAATCCATCAACAAAGGCTCGACAACTGGCCCGACGTCTATCCTTGGGTCGAACAAGAGGGTTACACGTACTTCCGCAAACGCTTGACCGAAGCCCGCCGCGATGTCGAGCACGGTCTGGAGCTGACCCTGAACTGGTACAAAACCCGCGAACAGCAAGAACGCATGGTGCAAATTCTGAAATTTAAACTGGATGTATTGTGGAGCATGGCCGATGCGATGTATCTGGCTTATGTGGCCGACATGCCGCCGTATTTCAACATCGAGCAATAATGCAAACAGCCGAACAGCTTCGTTTTAGCGCCGCCGACTTTTTGACTTGGGAGGAATCCCAAGCCGAAAAGCACGAATTCGTTGCGGGGGAAGTGTTTGCGATGACCGGGGCAAGACAAGAGCATGTCTTAGTATCTGGAAATATTTATGCTGCGTTAAAAAAACGCTTGCGCGGCAAACCTTGCCGAGCCTATGTTGTGGACATGAAGTTGCGTGTGGAAACAGCTAATGCATTTTTCTATCCCGACGTGATGGTGTCTTGCCACCCTGAAGATCACCAAGCTAAACAATTCCTGTCCCAACCCACTTTGATAGTCGAGGTACTATCCGACTCGACTGCCGATTACGACAGAGGCGGTAAGTTTGTCGCTTACCGCAAACTGGAATCGCTACAAGAGTATCTAATCGTCGACATTGATAACCGCCGAGTGGAATGCTTCCGCCGTACCGCCGACAACGATTGGCTGTTGCACGATTACCTCGATGAAGTCGATTGCCAGCTACACAGCTTGAGCCTCAGCCTGCCGCTGACGGAAATTTTTGAAGACATCGAAACGGCCGATTCTCCAGCCGTTAGCTTACACACCGGAACTCTATGACCATCACCCCCGATCAACTTATCCAATTCTCGCCGCTACACCGGCTGCAATGGGAAGAAGCTCAGCAAAAATATGTGATTCTCTATCCCGAAGGCATGGTCGAGTTGAACCAAAGTTCGGCGGAAATACTCAAGCTGTGCGACGGTAGCCGGATGCTGGCACAAATCGTCGCCGAATTGGAAGAAAAATTCGCCACCTCCGGCCTGAGCAACGACATCACTAACTTTTTGAACGTGGCATTACAAAATGGCTGGATCAAGCAAGCTTAATATCACCCCGCCGCGCTGGCTG
>CAZGUM010000114.1:0-12889 GCA_964529085.1 uncultured Methylomonas sp.
GCAGGCCGTTATCCGGCCAGCGCAAGATGACCGCCAAACCGGCTTGCGCCTGTTCCACTGCGGTTTGCGCGGTATCCAGATCGGATTGCGCGCGCATCGCTTCCATTTTGACCCGCAGAAAATCGGATTCGGCTATGTCGCCGCTGTTCATTCTGAGCTGGTTGGCTTTGGATATGGTCTGATAATGGTCGACGATTTCTTGGGCCAGCCAATGATTCTTTTGTGCCAGTACCAGATCGTAATACGCGTCTCGGACCATATTGGAAAAAATTCGCACTGCATCGCGGAAATCGCTTTCCGCCGCCTGCGTGGCGAAACCGCTGCTTTCGATACGCAGACCGCGTTTGCCGGCGACTTCGATCAACTGACTGAAGGAAAAATATTCGGCGGGGCCGCAGGACACGTTGGCAGCGTGATTGCAGCCGGTGGCGTTGGAGCCCATGTTGGGCCGGTTGCTCAACTCGGAAATCTGTACGCCCAAGGTCGGGTTGGGAATGGCCGCGGCGACGATTGCGTCGGCGCGGGATTGATCGATATTGTATTGCGCGGCGATCAGATCGAGGTTGCGCTGGTAAAAAATCGCCAGCGCTTCGTCGATGGATAAAGGTACGCTTTGCGCGTGGGCCTCGAAAGCCATCAGAGCTCCAAGCAAGCATAGCGCCGCGCTATAGATGAAACGTTTGTTTTGCATGGTTTATTACCGGAGTCGCTCTATTGGACGTGGATTATAAAGACTATCAGCAATTAGCCTGCCAAGGTCTCCGCGCGCCCGCTGAACGCCGGCGATTCGGCTGATTTCAACCTTAATTCTAGTTAGGAATTGCCGGTCTAATGGTTATTTAGACTATGCTTGGTTTATATAAACCAATAAATTGCCGGCAAACGGCCGAAAAGCCCTGTTACCGCTTAGCCGTTTTTTCCGGCGAAAGCGTCTAAACAATTTCGAACGAGAAAATGAGGGCAATGACTGTCATCGACACCAATCCCAATATAAAAAGCACTTCCGCCCAGCGTTCCAGACCTATTGTAGACCTCTCCAGTCGAATCGATAAAAACGATAGCAGTGCGCTGATGGTGAATAGCAAACTGTCGATTGCCAGCGCCTTATCGATTACGTAATTGACGATATCGGAGGGCTGACCTTTAACGATGCTGATAACCATAATGCAAACTCCCACCATCGTTGCCGAATTCGGCAGAATATGGTGGGAAAGATCGTTGTTGTAAGCTTGTTTCATTGGGCGTTTCAAATAAATATAAATAGCTTGATTACAGGCTGACATGCCGATAAAAAATCCGCTTGGCCAACTCCGCGGTAAGGATGTAAAGCAGCACGATTAAACCCAGCCAGCCGGAAATCGTTAGGGGTAAAGGTTGAAAACCGATCAGCGGCGCCAAGGGCGTGTAAGGTAGCCCCACTGTTAACGTAACGATGACCGCAGTGGTGATCATCAAATACTTGCCGGGACGGCTGCCGAACAAGGGATTCTGGCTGCGTACCACGAATACGATCAACGCGGCGGAAATCACCGATTCGCTAAACCAACCGGTGCGGAATTGCTCTACCGGCACTTGCAGCCACAATAACAGGCCGAAGGTCAGGTAATCGAACAAGGAGCTGATAATGCCGAAAGTAATCATGAATTTACGGATAAAGCCTATATCCCAGCGGTGCGGCCGAGCCAGCATTTCCGGATCGACGTTGTCGGAAGCGATGGTCATTTCCGGAAAATCGGTTAGCAGATTGGTGAGTAGAATTTGCTTGGGCAGCAGCGGTAGGAAAGGCAAAAACAGCGAAGCGCCGGCTATGCTGAACATATTGCCGAAGTTGGCGCTGGTGGCCATGAATACATATTTTAAGGTGTTGGCGAAGGTGATGCGGCCTTCGCGGATGCCGCCCAGCAAGACCCGCAGATCTTTTTCCAACAACACGATTTGCGCGGTTTGTTTGGCGACATCGGCGGCGCTGTCCACCGAAATGCCGACATCCGCGGCGTGCAGCGCGGACACATCGTTGATGCCATCGCCCATGTAACCCACCACGAAGCCCGCTTTTTTCAGGGCAACGATGATACGTTCTTTTTGATTGGGTTCGATTTCGGCAAACAAATTGACCTGAGCGACCTGATGGATCAAGGCTCTTTCGCTCATGCCGGCTAGGTCGGTACCGGTCAGAATGGTTGGAGAGCTTAGGCCTAATTGTCCGGCCACGGTCTGCGCCACCAAACGGTTATCGCCGGTGATAATTTTCAAGGTTACGCCTTGTTCGCGCAGCAGGGCGATAGTTTCCGCGCAATCGGCCTTCGGCGGGTCGAAGAACGTTAAAAACCCCAAGAAACGCAAGTCGGTTTCGTCGCCCTTAGCGAACTTTGTCGCATCGGGCATGGGTTTATACGCAATGCCCAGGGTTCTAAAACCCTGGCTGCTATATAGCCGATAACGTTCCTGAAGGGCATCGTAAGCCGCCGCGATAGGTTGCAGTTCGCCATCGGCATTTTCCGTCGTACTGCAAATTTCCAGGATATTGTTTAATGCGCCTTTGCAGATCATCAGAGTTTCGCCCTTATCTTGCACCAGCATGCTTAGCCGCTTGCGATGGAAGTCGTAGGGGATTTCGTCGAGTTTGCCTTCTGCGGCGATGTCGAAGCTTTTGAATTGACGGACGGCCTGATCGATGGGATTGTTGAAGCCGGTTTCGTAGGCCGAATTCAGGTAAGCGTAGCGCGCGACCTTATCGCTGCTCTTACCCGTGATATCCAAAGCGTCTTTAAGCTGTACCGTGCCCTCGGTCAAGGTGCCGGTTTTGTCGGAACACAGCACGTTCATGCTGCCGAAGTTCTCGATAGCGGCCAGTTGTTTGACGATGACTTTTTGCTCGGCCATGCGTTTGGCGCCGTGCGCGAGATTGATGCTGATCACCGCCGGCAGCAGCTGCGGCGTTAAACCGACCGCCAGGGCCAGCGCGAACAGAAACGAGTCCATCACCGGCTTATCCAGAAACACGTTCACCGCAAAAATCATGATCACCAGCGTCAGCGTCACTTCCATCAACAGATAACCGAAGCGGCGTATACCATGTTCGAATTCGGTTTCCGGCGCTTTCAGTTTGATGCGCGTGGAGAGTTTGCCAAACTCGCTGTTAGGTCCGGTTGCGACCGCCAAGGCCGTGGCGCTGCCGCTTTGTACATGCGAACCCATCCACAAACAGTTTTGGCGTTGGCTAAGGCCGGTATCGATAGGACATTCGGTGACGTATTTCTCGGCCGGATAGCTTTCGCCGGTGAGTATGGCTTCGTCGACGAACAGATTATCGGAGGTGAGCAACCGGCAGTCGGCGGGTATCACATCGCCGGCTCGCAATTGCACGATGTCGCCCGGGACGATCTGTTCGGCGGGCAGTTCTTGCATTATGCCGTCGCGGCATACGGCAACCTTGATTTGCACCATCGCCAGCAATTTGCTGACTGCGTCGGCGGCGCCTTTCTCCTGCCAAAAGCCCAATAGCGCGCTCATCAGAATAATGCAAAGGATGATGGTGGCGTCCAGTTTGTCGTGCAGATAAAACGACAGGCCGGTGGCAAACAACAGGATCAGGATGATTGAGCTTTTAAATTGCCCCAAAAACAATCCCAAGGCGCTGGGCGGTTTGTGATTTCGCAGGCGGTTATCGCCGAAGCGTTTTAGGCGGGATGCGGCTTCTTGCCCGGTCAGGCCGTGTTCGTCGGTTTGCAATTGCCGGAATAGCGTTTGGATAGGGCTATGCCAAAAGGGCTCCGGCTGTTTGGGGGCGATGTTGATTGGCATGCTTCCAACTCGGTTATTGTTGCGTGTGCGGCAGACTATGGGTGTGGCGTTTGTCGGGCCGGTGCTATGCGATCGGGTGGGAGCAGTCTTGGGGCTGCTTGTGCGCGATTAATGCGCATCCAATACCCGGCCGTTCAGTTTTTGTTCGACACGAGCATTGTCATGGTAGAACTTACTGTTGAAATCTCGTATTTGCTGTTCCGATACTTCCAAGATGTCTTGCAGGATGAACCACTGCACCCCCTCGCTGCAGGGCGGCGTCGTTAGCGAGCCGGCATAGGTATAGAAATGTTGGGTATGTTCGGGCAATAAACGAGCAGGGCGGATCATGATGGGCGGGTTGCTGGTTTCACCTATGCGGTTGGGCGATTGTTCGAGGATTTCTTGAAACGCCGGGTTATGCGCGCCGGCTTTGACCAACACGCCCAGCACCGCCATCCGACCGTCGGCGGTACCGTTGACGAAATGAATCTCCAGCGGATAGGCCACGCCGTTCAGCAAGTGCTCGCTCGGGGCATGGAAGTGAAATTGCACCAAATCGTATTCGTTATTGCCGAAGTTTAACGTGCCTTTTGTGGTGTTGGCGCGGATGGTATGACCGTTGTTGGTCAGGCTCAGCGGTATTTCCAGATAATTGGGTTGCAATTCGTCTATTTTTTCCGCTTTAACGGCACTGCCCGGATCGATGTTGACCGGCGATTGCTTTTGGCCGATGCCGCATTCCGCATACGGAAAAGGCGGTCTGTAAAGTTGGTCCTTTAATTCGCCCCAGCTTTCCTGTTCCTCGTAAGTCCAATGCGGATCGGCGTGGCCGTCGGCCGCAAGTGCCGCCGTAGGGTTAAATACTGGGCCATAAGCTAGCAAACAGGCGATCAGCGTCAGGTTGTGGTTCATATCGCGATTAAAAGCCATGATTGTTATATGAATTTAAGGCTCGTCGAGCGTTAATCGGCTGTTAGCAGGTGTATCTGGGATCTTTACATTTTTCTAACAAACTGCGGCTCTTTCTAAATAACACATGGCAAGAGATACAGGTATTGGTGATGGTGTCCAATGTCGCCGGAATTGCGCGCAATTGATTTTGAACGGCCAAGTCTTGCATTTGTACGGCACTCACGCGCAGTTTGTCCGCCAACGCGAGAAAGGTGGTTTCTTCGTCCGGTTTCAGGTCTAGCTTGGGCAGGGTTTCCACAATCGACTTCTCGCTAGCCGCCAATTCGTTGGCGATTCTGGCGATTTCCGCTGTTTTCAACTGACGTTGTTTTCCCAAGTCTATTTCGCTGCTGAGTTGGGCGTAAACCAGTTCGTTGATCTGCTGCATGATCTGCTGCAGGTGATTGTTTTGAATCGCGTGCATGGCGGGTTCGCCGGTCTCCGGCGGTTCCTGGGTTTTGCCGTTTTTTGCCAGCACCGGGCGGGTGTCGGATGATTGCCGCGCGACGGCCGGCTCCAGCCTGGAGTCCGTGGAGCAGGATACGGCATTGAAAAATATTATAAAAATAATAAAGATGCGGCTCATGTCGGCTCCGTGTTTAGGCGTTTTGATTATAGCAATTGCCTGAGTAAGGTCGGCAAAATGCTTGTGTTTAACAGCCGTGGTTCAGCGTTCCATATAGGTGCTGTGCTTGTATTCACGCGTTAATTTTTTCGAAAAAACCACATCTGCTGAATACTCAATAAAATCTGCACGCCCATCGACAAGCCCATCAGCGCACCGCTGAGCACGACAACATAGGCAAACTGGGCAATGTTCTTGGTCACAAACCAGGACAACACATCCAACAGCATCGCTACGAAAGGAATCACGACCGCGACCCGTTTTACGTAAATGTTCATATCGCAAAGCAGGAATATTTTGCCGATAAAAAACAGGATAAAGGCGATGCCGAACAGATGGATGTGCGAGACGCGGACCAAAGCGGGCAAGGTGGCGCCGCCGGCCCGCGCCACTTCGGCAACGCCGGCATAATTGCTTAAATCCGGTAACGACGGATTGATGCTGGGCGTATGGCAGTGTACGCAGTCCCGATTCAGGATGGGGGCGATGTCCTGGTCATAACCGGGTTTGTCGGCGCCGTCGTGTATCCATTTCAAGATGACGTCCTTATCGTTTTTGTATTTCAAATTCGGCTCCATGATGCCGGTAATCGCGGAACCCAAGCGGGTTTGCTTGCTGGAGCCGTGATACATGATCACGATGTCTTCGATCGACAGGCCCGGCTTGCCGTCCCGCCCTTGATGGGTGTAGTACATATTGATCAAGGCCATGATGTAAGCCAAGCCTATGGTCAGCAGAAACACGGTGTTCAGAATGCGTTCACTGGTGGAAATATCCGCAAAACGCCGGTAACGGTTGGGTGATTGCATGAGAGATGGAGATTAAAGAACGGAAAAAAAACCGGCACCGAAGTGCCGGTCAGGTAGGAGCCGACTATGCCCTGTGAGGTTCATAGTCTCGGTAAAAACCGTCAGAAAAATACGCAGGGTTTGCCGTCGTAATTTTTAATGCCGCCGTTTGGTGCCGCGGATAGGGGCTTATCGGTCTGGCGATGCATCTATTTGTATCGGGTGTATTTAATGCAACGAATTAAATCACGCCGCGACAGACTTTTAATCTTCCCACCGCCGCGATTAGGCGGCGGTGGGAAGGACTATTAAATTAAAGTACGATTTTGCGTCTTGCGGCCAGATGGTGATCCGAATAGCTTTCATGATTGTCCAAGCCGACAATTTCACAGCGGCCGCCGGCATGGTTATATTCCTCGGTAAAATGATGAATGAATTCCATCACCGTATGGTCGATTAATTCAGCCGCCGTGAGATCGAAAAACACGGTTTTACGTTCCGGAAAATCGGCCAGCAAGCTTTTTAGCGTAATGAAGTTGGAGAACACCGCTGCACCGGAAACTTCGATGTGATAGGTGTCGGCATCGGCTTTGTGTACGTGAAAAGCCATCGAAAAAGCGTTACGCAGTTTTAAGCCGCGGCTGACGTGAATCGCCAGTTCAACCGCGATCCCAATCGCTACGCCGACCAGCAAATCGGTTGCCAATACGCCCAGGATAGTAATAACGAATACCGCGAAATGATCGACGCCCACCGCCAGGGTTTTGGCAAATTCTTTTGGCGATGCCAGCCGAAAGCCGGTAAACACTAATAAAGCCGCCAGAGCCGCCAATGGGATTTCATGAATCAACTTCGGAAACAGCGCGACGAAGACCAATAAAAACAGGCCGTGAAAGAAGTTGGACCAGCCGGTTTTTGCACCGTTATTGATATTGGCTGAGCTACGGACGATCTCGGCTATCATCGGCAAGCCGCCTATCATGCCGGCGACCATATTACCGATACCGACAGCCGTCAAGTCGCGGTTGAGGTTGGAGTTGCGTTTATACGGGTCAAGCTTATCGACGGCGGAAGCGCTTAACAAACTTTCCAGACTACCGACCAGCCAGATGGTTAACACCGACAGCCAGAATTCGCCGGTGGTGATTTTGGAAAAATCCGGCAGATAAAAACCGGCCAGAAAATGTTCGGGTACGGCGACCAAAAATGAGGGGCCGACGCTGAATTCGTGGTGCGGCAGAATTGCCGCGTCCGGCAGGAACATGTATTGGTGGATATGATCCAGATCGAAATACTGTCCCAAGGCCAAGCCCAGCAGTACCACCAATAGCGGGGCGGGGATCATTTTCAGGGTGGGGTGTTTGATCACCGACCAAAGTATCAATAACAACAAGCCCAGTAAGCCGATCAGCGATACCTCCGGGTTCATTTCCATTATCGAATGCGGGATCTCGGCAATGGTGCCCAATAAGGACTTGGCTTCCGGTTTAACGCCCAGCAAGGTGTGGATCTGCTTGGCCATGATAATGATGCCTATCGCCGCCAGCATGCCATGTACGACCGATGACGGAAAAAAGGCGCTGAGTTTGCCTGCTTTGAAAACACCCAGCAGGACTTGCAGTATGCTGGCGATGACGATGGCTGCCAGCGTGTACCGATAACCGGCCATTGCGTCGCCCTGACCAAGCGCTTGCACTGCATCGACGATGACGACGATTAAGCCGGCGGCCGGGCCGTTGATGGTGACATATGAACCATTGATTCTGGAAACCAGCACGCCGCCGATGATTGCGGTGATGATGCCGGACATCGGGGGGAAGCCTGATGCCATGGCTATGCCTAGGCACAGCGGCAATGCGATCAAAAACACTAAAAATCCGGAGAGTAGATCGCTACGCCAGTTTTCGATTAAACCGGGCAGCCCGGTTTTTGGCAAAGCGGCTGAAGTTGATGTGGTCATGGTTTTTCTCAAGAGGCCAAGGAAAACCAATGTACAGCGAGAAACATGCCAATTTTGCAGGAATCGGGCTAATGCCGCAGGATCAAGGGGTGACGCGGGGGCGAGAGCCAAAATCCGAATGTATTTGGTTCGTTTGCTCCGGTTGATTCGTCGGCCTCAACCAATCGGGCGGTTGATTTGCACCGGAAGCCTTGGTTTAGTCGTCGCCAAATACGCTGTAAACAGATGTATACCGGCTCTTGTGGATTTGGCACGTACTATGCTGAGTGAAGCGTAAGAGGCTATTTGCCTCAAATTCCGTTCGACTAGCGAGGTTCAAGCTAAAAATGTCCGTTTCCGCTCAGCATAATACTCATAACGATGCGTTTGATTTGGATGTGGCGATAGACCACATTGCCCATTGGCTACCCAGTCAGGGCCCGATCAAGGATTTTATTCATCACAATACCTTGCATGCCGTGCAGGACTATCCATTTCACGAAGGGGTGGCGGTGGCCGCTCAGGTCTATGGGGCCAAAAGCTATTTGCCGCTAAAGGATTACCAACAACGGTTTGCCGAAGGGCGAATAAACCAAAAGGCGCTGGATTGGGCAATCGCTCAGGCCGGTTGCAGCGTATTTCAGGAAGAGGCATTGCGGGCGTCGCTGTTCGAGCCGGACGATCACAGTCACTATCCGCCGCAGTCTTTGGCTAACCACGGCATCAGAAGCGCGTGGCTGAATCAGCTGGAGATAGATCTGAACGGTATGGTGCATCCGGTGATGTTCAGATTATTGAGCAATTTTCTCGATCAAGGTATTAGCCGCTGGGCTATGCCAAAGCCGGACGAGCGTTTTTGGCATTGCGTATTACGCCTGGTGCAAAACAGCCTATTGCCTTTGTATCCGTTTCATCAGCCCGTGGTCCGGCAGATGTTGGACGAGGGTCCCGATCAAGTGATTTTGAATTGTCTGGCCAAGATCGTCGGCGACGAAACTTTATACGGGCAATACCTGCTGGAAGTGTTGCTGGCTCATCCTGGTTGGTCCGGTATGGTGCGGATTATTGAGACTCAGCCCAAAGTGTTGCTGGCGCCAAGAGGCATTTCGTTAAAAGAGTTGTTGGCGGTGGAACTGGCTTGCGAACTGGCGTTTATCGATAAAAAGTATGGCCATAATTTTCTACGGATCGAGCAATTGCCTAACTTACACGCCATTCCATTATTGGAGCGCGATGCGACCAAACCGCAGGTGCCGCTGAAAATGCGGGTGTGGCATGAAGCCATGGAATGGTCGCTACATTCGGAGTTGTTGCTGGCGTTGCGCGAGCAAGCACCTCTCGACCAGCCAACCGAGCATGCGCCCAAAGTGCAGGCGCTGTTTTGCATCGACGATAGGGAATGTTCGCTACGCCGCTACCTGGAAGAAATGGATTCCGGTATCGAAACTTTCGGGGCGCCGGGTTTTTTCGGCATCGATTTTTTGTACCAAGGATTGGACGATGTGTATCCGGTAGCGCAATGTCCGGTGGTGATTAAACCCAAACATCTTATTCTGGAATCGACCGATAAGCCGCAGCCCGACAAAACGGATAAGGGCGAATCGCTGTCGACCATGCATTTTGGCGCGCATTCCATGCTGCGCGGTTGGCTTTATACGCAAACCTTGGGCTTGGCTTATGCCTTGCGTCTGGGATGGAGCGTATTGCGCCCCGGCGGCCAGTTGCCCGGTATTAAAAGCTTGAGCGAAGTCGAGGCGCATGGTCATCTGCATTTGCTGCGCGAAAGCGACGAGCCCAACGAGGATGGTTATTTGTTGGGCTTTTCGTTGACGGAAATGGCCGATCGGGTGGGCGGACTGCTGCGCAATATCGGTTTGACTAAACAGTTTGCGCCGTTGATCGTGATCGTTGCTCACGGTTCCAGCAGCGTCAACAATCCACATTTCGCCGCTTACGATTGCGGGGCTTGCTCCGGTAAGCCCGGTGCGCCGAACGCGAGGGCTTTTGCCTGGATGGCCAACCATCCGCCGGTGCGGGAAATCTTGCGCGAACGCGGCATCGCCATTCCCGACGATACGCATTTTGTGCCGGCTTTGCATAACACCAGCCGCGACGAGATCAGTTATTTCGATCAGCAGGCATTGAATAAAGCCGCGCGTCAGGCGCTACATAGTTTTCAACACAGCATGCAGCATGCCTTGCAGCGCAATGCCCGCGAGCGTTGCCGCTGGTTTGAGCTGGGCCCGCAATCGCACAGCAATGAAGAAGCGCATCGACATGTGGTGGCGCGGGCTTCTTCGATTTTCGAGCCTCGGCCGGAGTTGAATCATTCCAATAATTTGTATTGCGTGGTCGGGCGGCGTGCTTTGACCCGGCATTTGTTTATGGATAGAAGGGCGTTCCTGCAATCCTACGACCCCGGCAGCGACGATGACGGTTCGATCTTGGTCAAAATACTCACTGCGGCGATACCGGTCTGCGGCGGTATCAATCTGGAATATCTGTTTTCGCGCATCGATAATTCGGTCTATGGCGCCGGCACCAAACTGCCGCATAACGTGATCGGCTTGTTGGGCGTGGCCAATGGCGTGGAGGGCGATCTGCGTACCGGCTTGCCGTCACAAATGATCGAGGTGCACGAACCCGCCAGGCTGCTGATGGTAGTCGAACAAGGCACGGCTATCATCGATCAAGCCATTGCCAATTTGGGCGGCTTGCGGGAATGGTTGGAGAACGAGTGGATACGGTTGGTGGCTTGCGAACCGTTGACCCGCACCTTGTATTTATACAGCAGTAAGGGCTGGCAACTTGCAGAGCCGGCCAGTGATAAGCCGTTTCCGATAAGCAGCCGTTCTGAAAAAATTATCGTCGGACAAACCCGGACTATTCCGGTTCACGAATTGGAAAGGAGACACGGATGAGCGTTTTATTATTAGCGTGCGTGTTGTTGCCGCTGCTCGGCTTTTTATTGATTTTCTTTAGCCCGGATAATGAACACAGGATTGCGTCGATCAGCCTGTGGATGACCCGGATAAAAGGGGTTGCCGTACTCGGGTTGCTGGCAGCCTGGGCCGCCAACGGTTTTGCCAATTACGAATACCAATGGCTGGTGTTGTACCAGCACGACGATTACCAGTTTCCTTTGCTGTTCTTTCTGGATAGGGTCGGCGCCGCTTATTTGTTCGTGGTGTGGGCGGTCTTCTCGGCGATTGTTAAATATTGCCGGGTTTATCTGCACCGGGAAGCCGGCTACAAACGCTTCTTTCAGGCTATTTTCGGGTTTGCATTCGGCCTGAATCTGATCGTGCTGTCCGGCAGTATCGATATGCTGTTTGCCGGCTGGGAAATCGTCGGGATATCTTCGTTTTTGCTCATCGCCTTTTACCGGCATCGGCCGCAACCGGTGCGCAATGCCTTACGTGCTTATACCATTTACCGCTTTTGCGATGTGGGCTTGCTGGTCGGTACCTGGATGAGCCATTTGCTGTTTCACGAAAGTCAGCATTTTAGTCAATTGTTGGTCATGTTCGACGCGCACAGCATTCCACCGGCCGGCTACGCGTCCTTATCGATTTTATCCTGGCTGATTATTTTGGCGGCCTCCGGCAAATCGGCGCAGTTTCCGTTCAGTTTTTGGCTGCCGCGGGCGATGGAAGGGCCGACGCCGTCCAGTGCGATTTTCTACGGCGCGTTATCGATACATCTGGGCGTTTTTCTGTTATTGCGGACCATGCCGATCTGGAGTTATCACTATCTGCCGCGTCTGATAGTCCTGAGTATCGGCGTGTTGACGGTGTTTGTCGCCACGTTGGCTGAAAAGACCCAATCCAATATCAAAGGCCAAGTGGCTTATGCGTCCATCGCTCAGGTAGGGATCATGTTCGTCGAGCTGGCTCTGGGCCTGGAAGGTTTGGTGTTGTTGCACTTTATGGGTAATGCGTTTTTACGCTGCTATCAATTGCTGGTGTCGCCGTCCATCGTCGCGCATTTACTGCGGGTGGAAGGTAATGTCGACAGCGATTTTTACATCAATAACAACGACAAATTGACGTTTTTACCGGCGTCGATTCGCGACTCCTTGCCGGATGTATTGCAAAACACCTTGTACGTGTTTGCCTTACAGGAAGGGCAGTTGGAGTTGTTGGTGAAGAAGATTTTGTGGGAGCCTCTAAAAAACGTGGGCCGGCAACTGAACGGGGTGAGCCTGTGGATTAAGCTGTTGGCGGGTCTGGCGCTGTTATTGATCATCGCCATCGCCGCGTCCGGTGTCAGCAGTGTGGCCAGAATCTATCTATCCATGCCGATTTCGTTGGCGATGGCGGTGGTGTCGTTGAGCGCGTTCAGCAACAAACACAGCCCATTCCAGGTTTGGCACAGCGTGGCCTTAAGCAGCATCTTGGCCGGCGTTGCGGTGTGGCTGATGGTGCCTTCAGCCTGGGCCGATGTGGCCTTGTTCTTCAGCGGCATTATTCCATCCTGGGCCTTGGGTATCTGGGCGCTGAGCGTGTTGCTGAGGCATTACAATTTTGCCGATGCGCCTTTCGTATTCCGGGCCTTTGCCGAAACCCGTCCCGGCTGGTCGCTGATGCTGTTTTTGAGTTTCTTAGGTCTAGTCGGCTTTCCGATTACGCCGGCGTTTTTGGGCGAGGATTTATTGTTGTCGCATGCCAGTAGTCAACACCCCTGGTTTGCCGCACCGATCACCGTGTCCTTCGTGATCAACGGCATTGCTATCGCCAGAGTCTATCTACGGCTTTGCATGGGGCGGCCGGTAGAGCTGAGAGGGGCGGTTTGAGGTTT
>CAZGUM010000115.1:0-12885 GCA_964529085.1 uncultured Methylomonas sp.
GGCCCTGCACGGCATTGGCGCGCAGCCTGTCGGTCAATTGCGAGCTGAAGAACACCTTGACGCCGCTGATCTCGGAAAATTGCAGCAGGGAGTCGGCCAAGGGCGCGGCGGGAATCGTGAAATTGATTTCACTCTCCGCCTTACACCACGGGCTGGCACTTAGGGTGGCGGCAAAAAGGGTGAAACAGAGCGGGTTAACAAAGGAATAACGCTTACTCATCCGGGCCTCCTGGCTTTAAATACGCTGATAACGGCTCGCGAAGAAGGCGCTCCTTCGCGGTATCCGTGTGGGTTCGTAAGCAAAGACGACGGAGCGCGTGAGTTTTATAACCCGGTTGAGAAATTTTTTTAGCCGGAGGCCAGGCGGCGCGGTTTCGCGGCGGTAGACCAGGCAATACAGCGCGGCGAAAACTTATGGGCGACGCAAGATTACCAAGGCGTCGGTTAAGCGGGTTTCGCTGGCCGCCAAGGTTTTTTCGATGACATTCAACGCCGCCTCCGGGTCGTCGGCGTCGAATATGCCGGTGACCAAATGCTCGGCCAGCGCCGGATCGGCGATGATTATTTTTCCGGCACGGTAGCGGTTCAGGTCATCCACCACTTGTCGCAGCGGCTTTTCCTTGAACACCAGGCGCCGCTCTTGCCAGGCGCCGACCTGCTTTAAATTGACACTTTCCGGTCGCCCGGCTTTACCGCCAGCTGATGCGACGCGTTGACCAGCCGTCAGGCTTTCCAAGGTCTCGCCGCCGGCGAAGGCAACGCGCACGCTATGTTCGTAGACCGTGACCGCCAGATCGCCCTGCCATTGTTTAACATCAAAAGCCGTACCCAAAGCCCTGACTCGACCGCCGCTCGTCACCACCTCGAACGGTCTGGCCGCATCGGCGGCCACCTTGAAATAAGCCTCGCCGCCGTGCAGGCGGATCACGCGTTGCGTTTCGGAAAATTCCACCGACAGCGACGAGGCGGTATTCAGGATTACCGAAGAGCCGTCGCTGAGTTGAATTCGACGCTGTTCGCCGGTGCCGGTTCGGAAATCGGCAAAGAAGCCGGCGCTGAATGCCCACCCCAAACCAAAGGCCAGCATCAGACAGGCGGCAATCGGCAACATCCGCAGGCTGCGCTGGGGCAGTCTCCGGGCCGGAGTGTCATGTGGCGTGCCGTTCGCGGTCCTTACTTCCCGTTCGATTCGGTCGATTTGTGCCGGGTTTAAGCGCTCTATACAGTCAAAAAAGTGCTGTGTCTGCCGCCAGGCTTCCTGATTTTCCCGGCTGGCCGCCAACCAAGCTCGCCAGCGCAGATCCTGCTCGCTGTCGAAGAACGGCGATTCGCGCAAAGCTCGCCAGTATTCGGCTTGCTCATTCGCGTCGGCGTCGGGGAAAGGCGGGATGGGATGATTCATAAAAAGGCTGCGCCGCGGTCGGTTCGGGAATCGGATTATAAAACGCCGGCCGGATAAACACAGGCGTGTTTGCCGATAAAGGCATCCCATTCAATCCAGGTCGCCGATCCTCTGCCGGCAATGGCGCAGGGCCTGGGTCAAGTATTTGAAAATCATGGTTTGCGAAATACTCAGCCTTTGTTCCACTTCTGCATAGCTGCAATGCTTGAGTTTAAGCAGGACGAATACTTCCCGGCATTTGGGTGATAACTCGTCCAGCGCGGCGATTAACTGCTCCAGTTGTTGTTGCGACATGACGGTCCGTTCAACAGATAGGGCAGATTGCTCGCCGCCCTCCGCCTCCTCGGCGGCGGAGGTTTCGACGTCTCTTCCGGAATGGCGGCTGTGGCTGCGTAGATAATCGGTGGCCAGATTGGCGGCGATGCGGAAAATAAATGCGCGGGGATTTTCGACGCGGTCTTTGCCGCCGTAGCCGGCGTAGCGGATAAACGTTTCTTGAAAAATATCCTGCGCGGTTTCCGCGCAGCTGATGCGTTGCGACAGAAAACCCAATAATTCGCGGCGATGCTTATGCATCAGATCGGCAATGTCGGTGGCGGTCAATTCGAGCATGGGGCAGTTAACGCTGGGCAGCCAAGGTGTGGCGTTTTACGCAGCAATATTTGCGCCCGATTTGTGCAGATGAGCTCTCAGCATAGACGCGGCCTGCCATGCCGGCGAATTTTCGCCCCAAGGGCTGCGGCGTGATTTTCTAAACTGTGTTATTTCACGCGCACAGGGTGGCGATTAATCTTCCCGGGGAGCCTGTTTCCTCGACGCTTTTGCAGCCAGCGTTGCCGCCGAGATTGTAATCGGGCCCGGAATGCCCATACCGATTTGCTCGGTCGGATGGGGTTCTTGATCCCGTCCGTAGCATTTTTCTGATGCTGCGGGATTGATAAAACCTTAAAGTTAAAAGCAATTGGACGAACTTGAAGCTGTTATCTCTCCGAATATGTCGCGCTATTTAGAGTTATTCCAGAGGCTAAACATCATGCTTGCATCCAATACAAACGCTTAAAACTCCACCTTGATCGATCCGATAGCTGTCAACGGTGCACCTGGAGCAACACTTAAACGGGGGGTTACGTTGGACTCAGGATCGGTCGACTCGTAATAGCGCTTATCGAGTAGATTGCGTAGATTGAACTGTGCGGTAACCCGAGTTTTGTTGATTTCCCACCGGTATGCGGCGAAAGCATCCATTCGCACATAGCCAGGCAGTTGAAAACTATTGGCCAAATCGCCTTCGCGCGCGCCCGCAGCTATACCGCCCAGACCGAAGCTTAAGCCTTTCAATGCCGCATGCCCGTTCATATCGTATTTTATCCACAGACTACCGGAATGCTCTGGAACGTTAGCCAAGCGATGGCCAGCCGTATCGCCGGCATAATCTTTAATGACGCGTGCGTCCGTAAACGCATAACTGCCGATCAGGCTGAAGGCGTCCGTCAAATGTCCGGTTATATCAAGCTCTATGCCCTGACTGCGTTGCTGGTTGGCTATTTTATCGAACGGGTTGGGCGTACTGTTATCCGGAACCAGGATGTTATCTTTGGTGAGATGGTAGTAGGCCAACGTTGCTAATAAGCGGTCACCGAATCCTTGGGTTTTCAAGCCGGCCTCAAACTGCTCGCCGATTTGTGGGTCAAAGGTCGAACCATCAGCGGCGGGGGCGTTATTGGCACCAAATGAGGTTGTCCAATTACCGTAAACCGCGAGCTGTTTAATCGGCTGGAACAGTATGCCAACGCGTGGGCTAAAGCCTTCATCCTTGCGCGAAGGCAGTGTGGCTTCCGCTGCGGCAAATGAAGGCATGTAAGATGAGCCCGTTTCCGCCCAATCGTATCGTCCACCTCCTAGGATATGCAATTTATCCCACAGAGTAATGTGATCCTGAAAATAGGCGCCGTACCAGTTGTTATTAAAAAACGCAAAATTATTGGCGGTGCAGCAATTGGGTGGTTGCGATAAGGTTTGTTCGATAAGTGCCGGATTTATTCCGTAGCTTGGCCAAGGATTGAAAATGTTGATATTGAGATCAGGATTGGCATCGTTGAATTCACCAAAATAATGGTACTTCATCGTGGCCTGAAAATAGTCGAATCCTACCAACACATCGTGCTTGGTGGAGCCAAGCATGAACTTCCCGGTCAAATCCAGATTGGTAGTGTAAAGATCGGTATCGGCTGTTTGGCCAAATATATTGCGTTTAAGCGTACCGTCAGGGAACAAGGCATCGTCAGCGGGACCAAAAGCCGGCGTTGGATTGACCATATAGTCGTGCGCTTTGTTAAAGCTGGCTAGAAAACGATTATGTATTGCCCATTCGTCGTTAAAATGGTGATTAATTTCCGTGCTTAGATGCGTTTTGGAGATGCTACTCATAGGAATATTGGGATCGTTCAACGACCGACTGATTGGTATGGTTGCCGGACGATTGCCGATGACAGGAATGCCAAAATCTGACCGATAGTCCTGATCGAATCCCTCGACACTTAACGTCATATCGGTTCTATCGGTCGGCCGCCAGGTGACGCTAGGGTTGACTAACACGCGGTCGGTGGACACAAAATCTCTGAAAGAATTTGCGTTTTGATAAGCACCGGTAAAACGATAAAGTACCGATTTGTCATCGGTTACTGGGCCAGTGGCATCCCACTGCGTGCGGTAAAAGTCATACGAACCAAATTGCTGCTCAAGTGCGTAATACGGAATATCTAGCGGCTTTTTGGTAGTAATGTTGATAAGACCTCCGGGTTCGATGCGACCAAATAGAACTGCAGCAGGACCTTTTAGCACCTCGACACTTTGTAAGTTGCCTGCATCTACTTCGGTAGGTTCGCCATCCCGGATAGACAACAAACCGTTTCGGTATACCCTGGCATTGTGAAAACCGCGAATGATGAAGCCATTGCCATAGCCCAATGACGGTTGTGCCCGCACCCCGCTGACATTTTCCAACACATCTTTGAGCCGTGAACTTTTCTGGTCATCCATCACTGCTCGAGGTACCACCTGAACCGATACCGGGGTATCGAAGATGGGGGTATCGGTTTTGGTGGCGGTAGCAGTCGTGGTCCGATTGTAGTTTGGGTTGTAAGGATCACTATCCGCATAGCCCGCTTTGCCCGTCACCATGACTGTCGGCAAAGTCGTCGCCGACTGCGGCTCAGTTCTCGCCATCTTTTCCAGCGTCACAGTATTGCCGTTGCTGAAGCGGTAGTGCAGCCCGGAACCGCGCAGCAATTTCTGCAAGGCCTGTTCCGGCGTGTAACTGCCTTTTAATTCCGGCGCGGTGATGCGTTCGGCAATGTCGCCTTCATACAGCACTTGCAAGCCGGTTAGGGCGGAAAAACGGGTCAATGCGGAGGACAGGGCTTGGGAACGGATGTCGAAGGTTTGCGCGGTTTGCTCCGCGGCTATGGCAACAGCGGAAGTCAACAGGCCGGCCGCAAGCGCTGAGTAGAATCTGCTACGGCAAGCTGATACGGGATATTTCATGCGTCTATCTCCTCGGTCGATGGATGGTGTTACCGACAAAGACGACGCGGGTTTGGGTTTACCCTTACTGCTGAAAAAATATTTTTTATAGTTGTTGATTGTTAGCGCAAGCGGCTCGCCGGTCGCGTCAATACAACAACACCAGATCGCCCGGCATTCGCAAAGCTTTGGCTTCAAGCGTGGTTATTAGTGCGGCCAGCACCGCATCGGGGTCGCCGTTGTTGAAGACGCCGTTGACGACCCGTTCGGCCAACTGCGGATTGACAGCGACAATACGGCCTCGACGATAGCGGTTAACTTCCTCCAACACTTGCGTCAAAGGCTGACGATGAAACACGGTTTGGCGCCGCCGCCAGGCCAGGGCATCGTCGTTGTCGAGCAGGGCGACAGCTAGCAGCCGGCCTTGCCGATACTCGGCTTGTTCGGCGGCATGCACCAAAGCCTTGGCGCTATCGGCGCCGACCTCCACGGTGCCTTCGCTAACCACGACGCGCAGCTCCTCGGCGTGCTTGCGGACGCTGTAGGCCGTGCCCACAGCGCGGGCGGTCGCTTGGCCACCGTCGACGACAAACGGCCTTTGCTTATTTGGCGCGACTTCGAAATAGGCTTCGCCGCGTAATAATTCGATCTGGCGCAAGTTGTCGCTATAACGGACTACCAAGGCCGTATCGGTATTCAAGGTCAGCCGCGAGCCGTCCGCCAGCTCGACGCTGAGTTGTTGGCCGGCTACGGTATGGTAATCGCTGCGCCAGTTTTGCCATTCCTCGGGCAGCCGCCAGCCGGCCACCAGCAGCAACAGCCCGAGACAGCTTAAAGTAACACGTTGCAGGTTTCGGCTGAGGGACGCTGGTTGCAGGCGCCTCTCTCCGAGCTCCCTCCCGTTGGAAAAGGGTTCTGTTTTAAATTCGGCGGCATCGGCTTGTAGGCGTTGCTGTACCCGCTCCGCCGGCTGTTGCAGCGCGTCCCATAGCTTGCGGGATTTATCGTAGGCGTCGGCGTGGCGGGGATCGGCGTAGTACCAAGTTTCAAATTGGCGACGCTCTTCGTCGCTGACGTCATCCGCTTGCAAGCGGACAAACCAGGCCAATGCTTGGTCGGAAAGCGAACCGGAAGACGCGGATTGGGGCTTATCGGACATGATTAGGGACGGGAAGCGTAAAGCCGAGGCAGGCATGATGCCACGATTTTAGAATGGGGTTAAGTCGCATGATACGAGCGCGCGGAGCATCAAAAGAAATCTAGGCGGTCTTTCAGGTGTTTCAAGGCCTTATGCATATGGCTTTCCACGGTGCGCGCCGATATGCCCAGCTCGGCGGCGATTTCGCAGTAACTTTTGCCTTCCACTCGGCACGCCAAGAACACCTTGCGACATTGCGGCGGCAGTTCGTAGATGAGTGTTTCGAACAATTCCATTTGTTGTTGTCCCTCCAGCGTGCTATCCGGTTGCGGTTGATTGCAAGCGATATCCTCGCCGATCAGACCGCCGTCGCGCTGTTCTTGCCGGGCTCTGCTGCGCAAGTGGTCAAGGGCCAGATTGTCGGCGATGCGAAACACGAAGGCCCGCTGATTGGCGACCTCGCCGGCGGCGGAATAGCGGGCGATGCGCAAATAGGTTTCCTGGATCAAATCGGCCGCGGTTTCGGCGCAGTTGACCTTACGTGTCAAAAATTGCTGGAGTTCTTTCTGGTAGAGCAGAAAACTGGCCAGTAAATCGGAATCGGTGATTGCATCCATGAATACATAGTCGGCAATGAAACGTCTTCCGCAACAGCAATTTTTAAGCCACTAGCTTGGGAAGTCAGGGTTATAGGGTAGTTGATTCATCAAGTTGGCCGCATTAATGGCGAAATCCTCGGAAACGCAACGGCTAAAGTGCGGCATTTGACACACTTTTAAATCGCGCTTCCAGCCACCAATCGCGACTGACATCGGGACGAATTCATACCCCCCTTATTGCTGAAAACAAAGGCCCATCATGAAGCAAGCCCGTCGTTTCAGACCCTGATAATTGATCGGTTTCAGCCTTTCCGCTTGTGCCGGGTTGCGGCTTTCTGCCGCCAGCGGATTACGCCGGTGACAAACAACACCGGGCAAGCCAGTCCCGTGATAAAGACCACAATCCTTCCCGGCATGCCGAAGGCCTGGCCGGAATGCAGCGGCCATTGCCAATGGGTGAAGATTTCGCCGGCTGTGGCTGCCGGCAGGCTGGGATCGTCCAGATCCAGAATCTCGCCGCTGTAGCGGTCGATCACGGTACAGCGGCGTTGCAAGATGCTGCTGGGTGCGTCGACGCCGTCTTGGCAGACCGTGTAGGTTTTGCTTGGCTCGGCAGCGCCGTAAATCCAGTGTGGCCGGCCTTGCGGGTATTGCTTGACGGCAATCGCCACCGCTTGGTCCACACCAATAGCCGGCGCCCCCGGAGAGGACGGATTGGATTGAAACCAATAGCGGTAAGTCACCGGCGAAAACAACTCTAAAACCGGCACCACGTTATGCGGCAGCACCATGTATATCCCGGAAAATAGCACGGGGATCATCGCCAGCAATGTGTAAAAACCGCTGACCTTGTGCAAATCGTAATTGAATCGCACCTTGCCGGCCCCGGCTTTAAACGTTAGCGCCTGCCGCCATCTGCCAGTCAACGGCCACCAGACGATCAGGCCGGTCAAAGCGGAGATGATCAGCAATGCCGCCGAGACGCCGACGATGACGGCGCTGATGTCCTCGGACGGAATCAACAGCGCGTAATGCAACTCGAACACGCAATCGATGAAGGTTGCCGGCAGCCAATCGCCGGAGCGGGTCAGCAGCATTGTTCCGGTGACTTGCGCCGTGTATGGATTGACGCCAACAATCCAGCGTTCGTTTTCGGTGTCGGAGGTCGGAAATTGGTAACGCAGCTTGAAAGCTGCATTCTCGTTGCGCGGGTACACCGAAAACACGTGTTTCGCGGTGGGCGGCATCACGGTTTTGCCGGCGGCGAAAATTTCCGCCAGCGGCCGGTATTGTGCGTCGGCGGGGCGCTCAACTACCAACAAATCCGGGTGCAGCCATTCGTCGATCTCGGCGTAGAACACCAGAAAACTGCCGGTGATGCCGTAAATCGACAGCAAAAATCCTAGGGTCAAACCCAGCCATAAATGCACGTCCAGCCAGCGTTTGCGGCGGGATTTCAGGCGGGACAAGACCCGGCTTTGCGGATTCGTCGGAGTGGTTGAGCGCGATTGTTGGTGAATGGCGGTCATGGCGATAGTAAAACGGTCAGGTGAATGGTGCGAAAAAGATGCGAGGCAAAACCGCCGCCTTATGAAAAATCTGATTGCGTCTATCTGCCGACTTCCGCGCACGCGGAAACCGGAAAAAACAAAAGGCGCCGATTCCTGAACAAGACGTTTTAGCCTGGGAAATCCCCAGTTCTTTTTTGCCGAGAGAGCGTAGGTTGGGGTTCCGACAGGAACCCCAACACGACAAGCTCAAAATTATTCTCCAGCTATCGGCAACAGGACATCAAAGTTACCGGTAATTTAGCGGCCAAAAAATGTTGGGGTTCGTTACCTCACCCCAACCTGCGGTCTAACGCCTAACACGACTTGTGTGGCGGCTCAACAGAGCAGCTTAATATTCCAACTTGATCGAGCCCATCACCGTCATTGGCTCAGCCGGCAAGTTGCTGCGCCGCGAACGCATTGCGAAGTATTCGGCATCGTTGACGTTGTTAATGTTGACCCGCGTAGTCAGGGTCGTGTCGCCCAATTTGCGCTTGTAAGCGGCCATCAGGTCCAGTCGAGCATAGGCGTGGTCGTAATAGCTGTTCGCTGCATCACCGTAGCGACGACCGGCGGTATAGACGCCGCCGCCGAAGCTGAAGCCGTTCAGCCAACCTTCGTTGACGTCGTATTTCAGCCACAGACTGCCTTGATGCGTCGGCGCGAATGGCAGACGATGGCCTACGTTGGCCGGCGAAGTTACGTCGTTGGTGATGGTGGCGTCGGTGTAGGCGTAGCTGCCTATCATGCTTAGGCCGCCGTAGATTTGACCTTGCAGGTCGACTTCGACGCCCTTGCTTTTACCTTTGACTGGCACCGATTTGAAAATGTTGTCGCTGGCGGGGTCTTGAAAAAATTGGGTTCTTTCGAGATCGAAATAAGCGGCGCTGGCGGTAAATTTACCGTCGAAGAACTGGGTTTTCAGGCCACCTTCGAATTGGGTGGCGGTAAACGGTTCGTACAGCGTGTTGCCGCCGTCCGCGTAGTCGGCGGCCGGCCCAAACGACTCGGAAAAACTGCCAAATAACGATAGCCAGTCGGCCGGTTGATAAACGATGCCGACCCGCGGACTGGCCAGATCGTCGGTGCGGCTGGCTTGCTTGTAAGGGTCGTCGTTCCAACTCAGATATTGGTAGCGGTCTATCCAGTTGTAGCGAAATCCGCCGGTAACGTGCAGTTTGTTCCATAGCGTCAATTGATCCTGCAGATAAAACGCCTGGGAGGTGTATTCGGTCGCGATGTGGTATGCGTAGGGCGAGTTTTCGAATTGCGCGATCTGAGCTGCGGAGATCGTCGGCACATTGGGATCGAAAATATTGATGGTGCCGACCCGAATGTCGGTGACTTGGTAGTTCATTCGGTTGTTGTAGTATTCACCGCCGATCAAGGCTTTGTGCTTGATGCCGAAAGTCTCGAAGTCGGCGGTGCCGTTGACCCAGGCCGTGATCGCTTCGGATTTCTCCGGGCCGAACCAGGCGTTCCGGCGCACGTCGCCGAAACTGGGCCCGGGTTGCTCGTTGACGCGACTGAGATACACGCTACGCCAATACTTATCGTACTGCGATGATACCGCGCCAGCATTCAATTTGACGCGGTCGTTAAACCGATGGTCGATCCGGAAGTCGAACAAATTGTTGTGAGTGTTGTTTTTCATGTCGGGGCTACCGCCGTAGGTCCGCGAAATAGGCACTTGCGCCAGGCGGCTGCCGATCGCGGGAATACCGAAATCGTAGGCGTTGTTGTCTTCAAAATGCTCGTAGGACAGGGTTAATTTGGTGTCATGCGTGACGTCCCAACTCAGGCTGGGCGCGAAAAAGATCCGGTCATTACCCATGTTTTGACGAAACGATCCCGCATCCAGATACGAAAAATCCATCCGGTAATTCAAGCCGTGCGTCTCACTAAGCGGCCCGGTCGCGCTGGCTTCGGTGCGGTAAAAATCGTAGGAGCCGAAGCGTTGCTCCAACGAGTAGTAGGGCGTGGCGCTCGGCTGCTTGATAGTGGTGCTGATCATGCCGCCAGGATCGCTGAAGCCATACAACATTGCCGACGCGCCTTTCAAGACTTCCACCCGTTCGACGTTGGCAAGATCGAATTTGGTGAATGGAATGCGGATGCCGTTGCGGTAATTGGCCATCGTTTGCAAGAAGCCGCGCATCACGTAGTTTTCGAAATCGCCGCCGAACGGATGGTAGGACTGCACGCCGCTGACGTTTTTCAACGCGTCCTGCAGCCGGTAGGCTTGCTGGTCTTGCATCACGGTACGGGTAATCACTTGAATCGATGCTGGCGTTTCCATGATCGGCGTGTCGGTTTTAGTGGCCGTCGTGCTGTTGCCGACCGTGTAACTTTTATCGTAAGGATCGCTTGTATTGCTGGGCGCCAATCCCTGTACCGTTACCGCCGGCATGGTCGTGGCCGATTGCGGCTCCAGGCCCGTCGTCTTTTGCAAGGTAACGGTATTGCCGTCATTGAATCGATAAGCGATCTCCGACCCTGACAGCAAGCGTTTCAACGCCCCTTCCAGCGAGTATTGCCCGCTAAGGCCCGGCGAGCTAATGCCTTTGACCAACTCCGAGTTGTAAACAAACTGGACGCCGGATTGCTCGGCCAATGCACTGAGCGCGGAATACAATGGCTGCGGGGCGATGTTGTAGTTACGGTTGTCGGCGCTGGTCGAGGCGTTTTCGGCTTGAGCCGGCAAGGGTGCCGCGATGGTAATCAAGCCAAGACAAAGCGGCAGTGCGCCAACTATCGTCGAGCGGCGGGCTCGGGTTCGATCTGTTCTGGTTGGGGTTCCGGTTTTTTTCATGGTATGTCCTCAGTAAAGATGCGTTTTAGCTGAGAACGATTGGCGAATGGCGATGCCGTACTAATTTGTGTGCGGCAAATTGTCGCGGAACCGTCCCGTCGTAGCCCTTGAAAATGAAGGCTTATTTTGGTGAGTAGCGCCGCCGTCAAGAATTAGGATTTTAAAAATACAAAAGGCCCGGCTTGGACAATCTTGATGGGAAGGGTGTGTTGCAGTGCCGCCAGCCAAGCGTCTATCTGTTTGATATCGACCGCAATATTGACTTCCCGCGCGGCCAGATTGTCGTCCAGCAGCCGGATTGGGTTACGCCGGTAGCGGTTGATTTCGGCGATCGCTTGTCGTAAAGGCACAAAATTCATTAATAGCCGGCCACGGCGCCAGGCATCGGCGTTGCTTAATTCCACGGTTTGCGGCGTGCCAAGCGTTTCTGCGTTAAAAGCCACCTGCTCGCCGGGCTGTAGCGTGGCGCTGTCGGTTTGCGCGCCTTGCGCGGAAGGCCTGCTGCTGCGGACTTTGCCTTGTAGCAGCGTCACAATGCCGGCATGGCCGTCGTAACGGACGATAAAACGGGTGCCCAGCGCTTCGGTGGTGGTGGCGCCGGAAATTACGCGAAACGGCTTGTCGGCATCGTGCGCCACATCGAATTCCGCTTCGCCGCGCAGCAATTCGATACGGCGTTCGTTCGCATTGATCGTCACATCGACAGCGGTGTCGGTATTCAGATGCATGACACTGCCGTCGGCCAAGGTGACCGAGGCTTGTTCGCCGATGCGGGTGCGGTAATCGGCCATCGGATGTTGCAGATAATCCGGATAAAAACCGCTTATCAGCGTCAGTAGCAGCGAAGCCGCCGCAGCAAAGCCCATACCCCGCCGCACTAAGACTGCACGGCGGTGCTTGGCCGCCAACGCCCGGCGCCTCTGCCGGTCGGCCAGCACGGGATTCGGCAGTTTTTGCCAAAGGGTTTCGATATCGAGATAGGCTTGCCCGTGCGCCGGGGATTGCCGCCGCCAACGCTCGAATTCGGCAAACGCAGCCTCGTCGGCGGCACCGGATGTCAGACGCAGATGCCAGGCAACAGCCTGTTGCTGCAAGATTTCGCGGAGTGCTGGGGGGGCTTCGTTCATCGGGGCCGTGGCATTGCGGAAAGATATTTACTATAACGATCAGCAGGGCTTAAAGCCATACTAGGCATCTTCGCTATTGACGGCCTGCCGGCACTGCAGCAAGGCTTTGGCCAACTGCTTTTCCACCCAGCTGGTGGATATTTTCAGCTGTTGGGCAATTTCTATATGGCTTAAACCCTCGATGCGGCTCAAATACAGAATCTCGGCGCATTGATCGGGCAGTTCCGCCAAAGCCGTTTGAATTTGCTGCAATTGGTCCTGGGCTTGCACGGCCCGTTCCGGCGCAGCGGAACCGTCGATTTCGGTTGCGTCGCCCAGATATTGATCCAGTAATTCGTGGTGGCGCTTTTGCGTGCGCAGATGATCGAGCGATAAATTGGAGGCCACGGTAAACAGCCAGGCCCGCACTTCGATCTCGTTGGCGGGCGGGGGTTTGAGCAGCGTCAGCCTCAGGAAAATGTCCTGAATCAAATCGGCGGCGGTATCCTGACAGCGCACGCGTTGTTGTAGAAAGCGCTGGATTTGCGGCCGGGTGCTTAGAAAAATCCGATAAATATCGTGGTCTGAAAATGCCATGCGCGGGGAATTTGGCCAAAATCGGCGTTAATCGTGGCAAGCCACGCAGCAGAGTTTGTGCCAGAATCCGCATTCTCTAATGTTGCGACCTGTTCAGCCTTGATTTTAAACAGTGCTTTACGCCGCGGCTTGTCGAAACAGACGGCAAGCCACCGGAAT
>CAZGUM010000116.1:0-12733 GCA_964529085.1 uncultured Methylomonas sp.
CAAAAATACCAAACGTACCAGTAAATACAGGTTGACCCAGTAAATTAGTCGCAAACAAAGAAGCAACATTGCTTGTAGGCGCCCAAACACTAGCGGAGCTGGCAGTAGATGCGGCAAGCAGGCATACGGCTAGCGAGCTTTTTACAAAATGATTCATATTCATAGGTTTTTCCCAACAGTTAAACATTAACAAATGGCCATCCTGGCCGCCTTACCCCGCAGCCGGTTTTGCTTTGCAATTCCGGCTTTGACAGAGTTTTTTCGACCGTTTTTTCGGAGGATTACAGATCCGAACGGTCTTTATTCCGCTCGCAGCAAGCGTGTTGCCGAGGGAATAACCACCTGCCAAAAAATTTCCGCAGATAAAAAATTGTGCTTCGTGCGATTGATAAAGATCGTGCTCCACCACCGGCCAAGCCGATGCCGGCTAGCCTGCGCGGAATTACCGTCTGGAAATTTCTGAATTACTGCTTCTGTGCGCAACAAAAACGGAGCGTTGCGAATAATTCAGGAAGTGAGTAGGAAGTCTGGGGACTTTGTTGACCTGGGATTTGACCTCCAAGCTTAGAGTAAAAGTCTATATAACAAGTCCCTAGGTGTCGGTGCGTTGCCCAACATAGCTTGCTATGAGGGTGCCTGGCAGATTGAAAGCCTTGGAGAACGAGTTAGTGAGATCCACACTTTCCAAGGATAGATTGGACCTGGCAGAGAATTGGTGGACCTTTGACATAGCGATAGGATTTTGCCGGTCGATATGCCGAGTGCTGGTTATGGGGATGTGAAAAGTACATTAGGATGCGATAGCGCTAACCGAGGAAGCCCTCGGCTGCGCGGAGGAATTTAACTGTTTTTAGCCGGGAATAATGCTGGCGTTTGCTTCAGGAAATCAAATAAGTCGACTGTGGTTCGTCGGCTGCCTCGAGTATCTGTTGCATGCTGACTTTATCGTAACCGCCGGAAAGCAAGACAATAAAGCGCTCGCGTAGCATCGGGCTTTTCCTTGAACGCAGGATAATATTATTGGCGTCTTTTTGTTCCAGGATCCGGTACCAGTTATAAATCATCTGGAAAATCCGCTCCATCGGCTCGCGGATGCGATCTTCGTAAGCACTCAATCGGGCTGCGCTGAAATCGCAGCCGTTAGCAAATCCGTCGAGAATAGCATCGGCGGCGAAAACGCCGCTGCGCATGGCCAGTGTCACGCCTGCGGAGAAAACCGGATCGACGAACATCGAGGCATCGCCGACCAGTAAAAAGCCGTTGCCATGAAAACGTTCGTTCATGTAACCAATGGAAGAAATGGTTTTGATCTGCATGGCTTGCTCCGCGCCTTCCAGCCATTCGCGCACGCAAGCGCAACTTTCTAAGGCCTTCTCGAAGCGCTGCTGTGGCGAATCGCCCAGGCTTTTTGCAAAACGGGTGTCCAATACTGCGCCGACACTGGTGATATCGTTTCTTAGCGGGATATACCAAATCCAGCCGCCATCGATGGTGTGGATGTCGGTGGTCACCGAGCCGTCCATCACCTCGCCAAAATTGATAAAACCGTGCGGATTGCGGCGAAAGCCGCCTTTGAAATGGGCGAAATGGGCGATTTTGTTCAGTTCCGGTAAGGGCCGCCGCCAATTGAGTTTGCGGGCGATCATTGACTCTCGACCCGACGCGTCGATCACGACCGAGGCATGAATCGGCGCAGGGTCAGAACCATTTTTACCGGCACTGACACCAATCGCTTGCTCGCCTTCGAATAGTACGTCGGCGACCGCCCATTCCCGGCGTACATCGGCACCGCATTCCGCAGCATGTTCCAGCAAGATTTCGTCGAAACGCGCGCGTTCGACGTGATAGGTGTAAGGCCGTTCGAAATATCCAGGGTATTCGGCGGTCAGTAGCAACACATCCGGCTTTTGGTTGAACATGCCGAAATTGGCTCCCTGTTTCACTGTAAACCCTTCGGCTTCAATTTTTTCCGTGACGCCGAGCCGGCGCCAGATTTCCCAGCAAGCCGGCAATAATGATTCGCCGATCTTAAACCGCGGAAAGCGCGAGCGTTCGAACAAGACCACGCGTTTGCCGGCCTTGGCCAATATGATCGCCGCGCTGGTACCGGCCGGTCCGCCCCCAATAACTGCGGCGTCAAAGCGTTCAAATTGCGACATCGGATTTCACCTGTGTTTCAAAATAGTTTTTATATTGTGCTCAATCGCCTGACGGGTTTCATATCGCTTAACCCTTTGCTCAACGATAGACAACGAGTGTTTTGATCGGAGCAGCGGATTGTAAAACAGCTTCTTGTATTTTCAGTTCGTAACTTCTGAATTTTTAGGCAAACACTCGCGCACTTTGCTTAAACGCTAATTTTGCAATAATACCCGGCTAACGAACTACAACACTATTGGCCGATGAACACCACAGAAGTATTCCTGATTGCCGTCACCATTATCTACAGTCTGCCATATCTGATTTGGCGCATCGGCAGGACAGACTATTTCGCACCCTTGGTAGTGGTGCAGATCATTACCGGCATCCTGCTCGGACCCGGCATTCTGGGTGCGGCATTTCCAGATTATTATGCCTTTGTGTTCAACAAACAGGTGATACAAGCGCTAAACGGCATCGCCTGGTGGTCGGTGATGCTGTTTGTCTGGGTCGCCGGCATCGAACTGGATCTGCGCCAAGCCTGGCAACATCGGCTGGAAAGCACCGTCACCGCCGGTCTGGCGCTGGGAGTGCCCTTGGGGTTCGGCTGTATCGCCGCTTTGGGCATGTTGATGTTCGACGGCTGGATAGGCACTAAGGCGATGCCTTGGCAATTCGTGCTCGGCATAGGCATGTCTTGTGCAGTGACGGCGTTGCCGATCCTGATTTTGTTGATGGAAAAGCTGGAAGTTTTACGTCAACCTATAGGCCAGCGTATCCTGCGTTATGCCAGCATGGATGATATTGCGATATGGGCGGTGTTGGCATTGATCCTGTTGGATTGGGAGAGGGTAGGCCGGCAGGGCGCATTTTTGATGGGTTTTGCGATTGCGGCGTACGGGCTTCGCAAACTGATGGCCTGGCTACCGGAACGGGATCGTTGGTATGTCGGCATCATCGCCTTGGCGGCTACCGGTTTTGCCGCCGATTGGGCGGGGCTGCATTTCATGGTGGGCGCCTTTCTGGCCGGCGCCATCCTGGATGGCCATTGGTTTAATCAAACCCAAATGGACCTGTTACGCCATCATCTGTTGCTGACAGTGATGCCGGTGTATTTCATCAGCGCCGGTTTGAAGACCAATTGGGCCATGGGCGGCACTGCGGTGCTTATCGTCGCCGGGATATTATTGTTTGTCTCGGTATTCGGAAAGCTGCTCGGTACGCATCTGGCCGGAAAAATCCTGAAATGGCAGCGCGGAGAGGCGTCGTTGATCGGTTGGCTATTGCAAACCAAGGCTTTGATCATGATCATCTTTGCCAATGTCTTGCTGGATAAAGAAATTATAACCAGCGAGACCTTCACCGCTCTGTTATTGATGGCCGTGCTCAGCACCATGCTGACGGTGCCGGTGGTTTCGCCTAAACTGGCGCGAATGAAGTCGATTATTTTCCGGTCAAAATAACCTCTAAAAATTCCCTCTCCCTTTGGGCAATGCCGTTAAGTTAAGGTGGGCAGTCCCTTCTCCCTCCGGGAGAAGGTTAGGATGAGGGAGTTAAAAAAGGTTTTTTTGCTTAATTTGATTCTCCTCACCCCAACCCTTTCCAGCAGGAGAGGGAGCTTAACTTAACGGCATTGTCCCTCTGGGAGAGGGCTAGGGTGAGGGATATAAATAATTGATTTTAATTTCCTCATCCCAACCTTCGCCTTTATACCTTGCAGGTACTAAGGGAGAAGGAGTTATTTAAACTTAATCGTCCAATCCTAAATATTTCCAAAAATCTTCCTGTTTAACAATGCCGAGCACGGCTTGCGCGGCGAGCAGAGCCGAGACACTCACGCCCGCCACCCCGCCGCCCGGCCGAGTCCAATGGCCGGTGTGAAACAGGCCGGGCAGGGCGCCAACTACGCCGGGCCGGTTCGGGCCGATCTGGTCCGGACTGGGCGCAAAACCGTAGGCCGAGCCTTGCTGATTAAGCGTGTAGCGCTCCATGGTGCGTGGCGAACCGGATTCCACCACCAGCAAATGGTCGTTAAGGCCGGGAAAATGCCGCTCGGCTTTTTCCAGCAAGCGTTGCTGAAAGCCGCGCTTGGCTATGCGCCAGGACTGGCCAACATCGAACGGGCACAGTGTGGTCAGCATGATGATGCTTTGTCCCGGCGGTGCCAGGGAGTTATCGGTCATAGAAGGCAGCGTCGCCGAAAACCAGTTGCTTTGGCCGGCTTGGCTCAGCGAGTAGCTGGCTTCGTGGTCGAACGATTCGAAGAAAAAGCCCTCATGGGCATGGTCTTGTTCGGAGATAGGCAGATCGGTAGCAATATAGCTGGCGAAGATCGACAAGGACGGCGACAGCTTCGCCAGACTTTCGCAATAGCCGTTCGGTAGGTGCTCCCGGCCGACTAACAATTCGGCGGTGTGCCGGGAGTCGATGTTCGAAACCACGGTTTCTGCCCGGATTAACTGGCCGTTTTCCAAGACGATGCCACAGGCTTTGCCTTGCTCGACACAAATCCGCCGTACGCTGGAATTCAGCAAGACTTCGCCGCCCTGATTTTCGATGGTGGCGGCCAGTTGATTGGCGTAAATCTGGAAACTGCCACGGCAATAATAGCCACCTTCGTAAGTGTAACCCGCCATCATCGAGGCCCAATACAGAAAGGACAGTTGCGACGGCGGCAGCCCCAAGTAAGGCCAGAGCATCGCACAAGCGCTTTTCAGACGGGAATCGATCAAAAATTCGTCCAACGCTTCGGCCAAAGTAGTTCGACGATAGCGGAATAAATTGCCCAGCATTTGCATCGGCGAAACCCGCGTTGCCTTACTTTGGGCCAACACTTCCTCGGCCAGCATGGCTTCTTCCGCCAATACTTTGCAAAGCCGGATCAGCGCCAGCAGGCCTTCTTTTTCCTGCGGAAAATGCTCGGTCAAGCCGGCCACGAACGCCGCCTCACCGGCCCGCAACGGGATTTCCAATTCAGGAAAAACCGCGCGGGCGTAAGATGGGACCGGGATAAAAAGAGCCTCCGGATCTATGCCCACTGCCCGGCAGATCTTATTGATGGTGTTGCCGTTGCCGTAGCCTTCCGAACTGCAACCGCTGACCAAATGCACGCCGGAATCAAAATGAACGTTTCGGCGTTTGAAGCCGTGAGCATAACCGCCCGGCCGGTCGTGTCTTTCCACAATCAGCACGGACTTGCCGGTTTTCGCCAACAATGCGCCGGTACTCAGCCCGCCAATGCCCGCGCCAATGACGACGACGTCGTAAACTTCTTTTTCCGATTCCGTGTGAACGCCGCGCATTGAGTGTTTTGTATGAGAGTAAATAGCGGGCTAGCTTAGGAACAAACTTAACGAAAAACAAGTGTGTGGTTTTCTTCTCCGGGAAAACAGGATACAAAATTTGTTAGTGATCTGGTATTGCGCATAATTTAGCTTTTGCGGCGTAACACACCCCAAATCGCCAACGCGGAAGTAAACAGGCCTAATGGTGCGGGTAACGGAACCGGGGCCGGAACGACGTCTTGGAAGGTGCCGGGTAAAGTCGCAACAGACAATCCGGAGAGAAACACAGCACTATCCCACAGCGGGTCGTTGGAGTCGGCAATAACGGCTTCCAGGCTATGTTTCGTCAACGCCGGGTTCAGCAAGGCATTGACGGTCAGAACGGCGGTATAGCCGTCAAACTCGAAGGGAACTGCGGTGGCGCCGGCATTGGGCGTCAAAAAGCCGTTGTCGTTTTGAGTGGTGTCGGTGCAGGGATAAACACCATTACTGCTGCAATTGTCCAGCACGACGAAATTCGAGGCGTCGAAGTGTGCGTAATTTATGCCGTCGACGACCAAAGCAAAGCCATCGCGAAAAATCCCCGTCCACTCCGGATATTCCTCGGAGGCAAAGACGAACTTGGAAGTGATGCCGTTTGCGCTCGAAGCCGAATTGTCGAGGGTAAAGTCAAAGCGCAGGGAGTTGGCATCGTAGGTAAATTGATTGCTGAGTTTGGAAACCGCGTAGCTCGCACCGGTTCCGGTGACGCCGGTCGCCCCGCTGGATGTATTGGCGTTGGCGAAGTTGGCGTTGCCAGTGGTCAGTACGATGCCGTCGGTGTTAATTACACTGCCGAATTCGTTGCCAGTGTAAACACGGGCCTGGTTGCTCTGGCCGATATAGCTGATGTTCTGCACGAGAATGCTGCTGTTGGGCGCAAGCCAGGCATTGACCAATTGGCTGCCGCTGGCGCTGGAAACCGGGGTCTGCACGGGAGGTGGAGCCACCTGCAAGGCCTCTAGTTCGGTTTCGGTGATGTCGGGCGCGTCCGCGTCATTCTGCTTCTCCGCCCCATACTGCAACACGTAAAGATCCGAAGCAGACGGATTATCGTCCGCGGTGCCGCCGCCATTGCCGCCATTTCCTCCGCTATTACTACCTCCAGCCGCTAAAGTAGCACCCGAAGCAGCGAGCAGCGTCATCGATACGGCCAAATTCAAGATTTTCATTCTCATGTGTTACTTACCTACGGATAATGTTTAGATTGTTAAAGATTTGAGGTGATCACCGGCGCGTCTTACGACATCACTACTTGGCATCACCAACGCGGGTTAATTCGAAATTCCGTAGAAAAGGTTCAATGCTTTACAAATTTTATCGGCTTGTGTCCTCTACATGGGAAACATAGGGTACTTTTAGCCCGGTAGGTCGGCTTGGCAAAGCCTTAATTTGCGCGATCTTTGCTGGCGAGTCTTTAATGCAGTTGGAGGATTGCGTTGAAAAACAAGCGCGCCAAATTTATCAAACCAAAATCGCCAACAGTTTTTCCAGCTCAACTTTCACCAATTTGCCCGTCTCATTGCGCGGAACCGCGGTAACGAAGTGAATTTTTCGGGGCAGAAACACCTCGTCCACATAGGGCTGTAAGCCCAGCCGAATGGCCTGGCTGTTTAGTTGACTGACCACGACAGCCGCCAATCGGCCATTGTCCTGGACATAACAAAAGCCATCTTCCACGCCGTCGATGTCATTCAAGCGCCGGTTCAGTTCGGTTAAGGAGGCGCGCTTGCCACCAATTTTCACCATATCCTGATCTCGGCCCAATACCGCGAAGCGGCCGTCTGCTTCGATTTGCAAGCTGTCTTGCAGCGGTACCGCTTTTGGCAAATGCTGAGATTCCAGTCGTGTCTTCCCGCTTGCATCTTGAATCAAACGGCAGCCTGAGTAAGGCCGCCACAGGTTTTCGCGCAAGGTTTCGCGGCTGGCAAACGACAGGGTTTCGGTGCTGCCATAGATTTCGCGCGGGGATTGCCCTAAAATTGCCGCGGCTTCGCCGGCCAGCTTTTCGGATAGAGTGTCGGTGGCGGAAATGATGCCAGCCAGATTGTCCCAAGAGGCTTCGGCTTTGATCAAGGAACGCAAATGGGTGGGCGTGGAAGCCAGTAGCGTGGGCCACGGCGCGGTTTTAATGGTTTGGCGAATGTCTTCGGCAAAAAACGGCCGGCCGTCGTGTAACACTAACCGGGAAAACAGCGGCCAAAACACCGAGGTTTCCAGGCCGTACATGTGTTGCGGCGGGGTGGTGGACAGCATCAACAGTTGCTGCTCTGCTAATCCCAGACTGCTTACCGCCATCTCGGCGGATGTTTTGAAAGTATTTAGGCTATGGGGGCAGGGCTTGGGTTTGCCGGTGCTGCCTGAGGTGAAGGCGATTACGGCGCTGCGCTGCCAGTCGAAATCGGGTGGGGATGCGGTGGTTTTAGAATTCGGCGCGGCGACTTCGAACCAATCCAAACCCGCTTGCTGCTCAGCGTGTTCTCGGGCGATATACGCACCGGGATAATTTTGGAGAATTTCCAGGATTACCGCCATTTGCCCGGCGGGCGGCAGCAAACAAATCTGTCCGCGCGCCGCCGCGGCCAACAGGCAGATGCAAAACAGGTAACGGTTTTCGCATAAATTAAACAGATAGGGGCGGTCCGGCAATTGCGCGGCTATGGCAGTCACATCCGTCCATAAATTGCCACGGCTCACCAGCTGGCCGTTGTAGAGAGCAAACGGGACTGTGTCGGTCGAATCCATTGGTTTTTGTGGGGGGGGAGATTTGTGGGTTTCCTGCATTGAATGGGATTTTATTGGGGGTAATACCGCTAAGTTAACTCCCTATCTTGCTAGAGATTGTCGTAAAAGCTCCCTCTCCTGCTGGAGAGGGTTGGGGTGAGGAGAATAAAAAAGGCTTGCCTTCTCTTGATTCCCTCAGCCTAACCTTCTCCTTTATACCCTCGAGTACAGAGGGAGAAGGAATACTCCAATTTAACTTCACGGCATTGCCGTTGTTTCTGAATTTTGTGCTGGGCGTATTTTAACCGGATAAGAGGGTTGGTAAGTAAATGGATGCGGATGTATTGATTATCGGGGCCGGCCCCTCCGGCAGCGTGGCTGCCAAGATGCTGAAACAACTCGGCCACCAAGTGGTGATTTTGGAAAAAGAACAGTTCCCGCGCTTTTCGATTGGCGAAAGCCTGCTGCCGCAGTGCATGGCCTTTATGGAAGACGCCGATATGTTGCCGGCTGTGACGGCGGAAGGCTTTCAGTTCAAAAACGGCGCGGCGTTTTCCAGGGCCGGCAAACTGACCGAATTCGATTTTACCCAGAAATTTAGCCCAGGCTGGGGCACCACTTTTCAAGTGCCGCGCGCCCATTTCGATAAGGTATTGGCCGACTGCGCCGAAGCAGCCGGCGTGCCTATCCATTATCAACAAACCATCCTGGCCGCCGATTTTAGCGATCCAGGACAAGCCCGCCTGACCAGCGTCGATGCCAATGGCGTCCGCAAAGACTGGACCGCTGCAATGGTGTTGGATGCCAGTGGTTTTGGCCGGGTATTGCCGCGCTTATTGGATCTGGAAACGCCTTCTTCGTTGTTGCCGCGCCGGGCGCTGTTCACGCACATCGAGGATAGGATTACGGTCGCGGATTACGACCGCAATAAGATTCTGATCGCGATTCATCCGAAATTTCACGAGATTTGGTATTGGCTGATTCCGTTCAGCAACGGCAGATGTTCTTTGGGGGTGGTCACGCCCGCCGGCTTCCTGGACGAGCGTAGCGGTGAGCTATTGGAGGTGCTGAAAGAAATTGCGTTCGAGGAACCTCGGCTCGCTGAACTGTTGGTGGACTCCCGTTTCGATACCCCGGCTAATACCATCGGCGGCTATTCGGCCAACGTTACGCAACTGTACGGTCAGGGATTTGCCTTGCTCGGCAATGCCGGCGAATTTCTGGATCCGGTATTTTCGTCGGGTGTGACGATTGCGATGAAATCTGCTTCTCTGGCAGTACCTTTGGTCGACCGGCAATTGCGCGGTGAGTCGGTGAACTGGGCCGTCGAATACGAGCGGGCCTTGCGCAAGGGCATAGAGGTGTTTCGGGCCTATGTGGAGGCTTGGTACGATGGCCGCTTCCAAAAAATCATCTTCGAAGAAAACAAGTTGGCCAGTATCAAGGCCATGATCTCTTCGATCCTGGCCGGCTATGCCTGGGACGAAGAAAATCCGATGACGCAGCGTTCCGCCAACAAAATCGAGGCCATCTTGGCAACCTATCCGACCGACTGATTGGTGTAGTTTTTGTATTTACATGATTTAGGCATGGTCTGCGCCCAGGGCGACAGCAAGACTGATATTTTAGCCGGATGGCTTGCCGGGCGCTCTGCGCAGCCGATCCCGATCCCGCCGGATTGGCTGGATTCGGCAATTCCCGCATTCGGCGTGCCAACCGAGCTACCGGCCATTCCGAATAGCCTTAAACAATACGATTGTCGTAACAACCGTTTGTTACTGTCGGCGCTAAATCAGATCGAGTCATCGGTCGGCACAGCCATAGCCCGTTACGGCGCGGATCGGGTCGGCATAGTGGTCGGTACCAGCACCTCCGGGATAGCCGAGGGTGAAGCCGCAGTGCAGGTGTTGCGGGAAACCGGGAACATGCCAAGCAACTATCACTACAAGCAGCAGGAACTGGGTGGTGCGACGGAATTTTTAGCGGCTTGTCTGACTATTCGCGGCCCAGCCTATACGGTCTCCACGACCTGCTCGTCCAGTGCCAATGCCTTGGCCTCGGCACGGCGCTTGTTACGCTTGGGTATCTGCGATGCAGTCGTGGTGGGCGGTGCCGACAGTTTATGCCGCACCACGCTGGAAGGTTTTTTTGCGTTGGGAGCTCTCAGCAAAACGACTTGCAATCCGTTCAGTAAGAATCGCGACGGCACCACGATAGGCGAAGGTGCGGCTTTATTTCTGATGACCCGCGAGCCGGGCGACATTGCCTTGCTGGGCGTCGGCGCCAGTGCCGATGCTTATCATATTTCCGCGCCGCGCCCCGACGGCAGTTGCGCGTCACTGGCGATGCAGGCCGCGCTGGACGACGCGAGGCTAAAGCCTGAGCAAATCGATTACATCAACCTGCACGGCACGGCAACCTGGCAAAACGATGCGATGGAAAATCGTGCGGTCGGGCAGTTGTTCGGTAGCGAGACGCTTTGCAGTTCCAGCAAGCCGTCTACCGGACATTGTTTGGGCGCGGCCGGTGCGCTCGAAGCGGGTTTGTGTTGGTTGCTACTATCTGATTTACATCAAGAAAGTCGTTTGCCGCCGCATCTGTGGGATGGCGAGCCTGATCCCGATATGGTGCGGCTGAATTTGGTCGGGCTGGAAAACCAATTGCCAAAGCCGCTACAATACTGCCTCAGCAACTCTTTTTCATTCGGCGGAAACAATGTGTCCTTGCTCATTGGACATCCCTGACAGCTCAACAGTTTTTCCTTACCCCATCGAAACCCTAGTACCTCAGTCCGGGCGTATGGTGCTTCTGGATAGGGTGCTCGAAGTCGGTGACAGCCATATTGTCGTCGAACTCAATGTCCGCGACGACGGCCTGTTTTCCAGTGCTGAAAATAACGTGCCGGCCTGGGTGGGATTGGAATATATGGCGCAGGCCATTGCGGCGTACTCAGGGTATCACCGCAAGTGCCGGGGCGAAGCGATAGGTTTGGGGTTTTTATTGGGTACCCGTTACTTCGAGTGCTCGGTCGGTAGTTTCACTTGCGGCACGAAGCTAACCGTGAGGGCGGAAAAGATTATCGAAGCGGCCAACGATATGTCGGTGTTCGACTGCACGATAGCGGGGCCAAATATCAATGCTAGCTCGAAGTTAAATGTGCTGCTGCCACAGGATTCAAAAAAATTTCTCGCCGGAAAAGGAATATGAGCCAACCAACCATCCTGGTGACGGGATCCAGCCGAGGCATCGGCAAAGCCATTGCCTTGCGCCTTGCTCGCGAGGGCTACGATATTGTCCTTCATTGCCGCAGCCGGCTGGATGAGGCAACGCAAGTACAAGACCAAATTATCGAGATGGGCCGCCAAGCTCGCGTGCTGAGTTTTGATTTAGCCGACCGCAGCGCAGCTAAAGACAGTTTGGAAGCCGACATCCTGGAAAATGGCGCTTATTACGGTGTGGTCTGTAATGCCGGACTATCGCGGGATAATGCGTTTCCCGCACTGAGCGGAGACGATTGGGACCAAGTGTTGCGCAGTAATCTGGATGGCTTTTACAACGTTCTTTATCCGCTGGTAATGCCGATGATACAGCGGCGTAAGCCGGGGCGTATCGTGACCCTGTCTTCCGTTTCCGGTTTGGTCGGTAACCGTGGTCAAGTCAATTACAGCGCGGCCAAGGCCGGTATTATCGGCGCGACTAAAGCGCTCGCAGTGGAATTGGCAAAACGCAAAATCACCGTCAATTGTGTGGCCCCTGGTTTAATAGAAACCGAGATGCTGGAGGGCTTGCCCCTTGAAGATGCACTTGCAGCTGTGCCTGCCAAGCGTTTAGGTACGCCGGAAGAAGTCGCCGCATTGGTGGCGTTTCTAATGTCGGAAGATGCCGGCTACATTACCCGCCAAGTAATTTCCGTGAACGGAGGTTTGTGTTGACACGACGTGTGGTCGTTACCGGTATGGCCGGCTTTTCGCCCATCGGCAACGATTGGGAGGAAATACGCGGCAGGCTTTTAGCCAAGCAATCCGGCATTCGTTACATTCCGGAATGGGAAATTTATAACGGCCTGCTGACCCGCTTGGCCGGGCCGGTGGAAAATTTCACGCTGCCGGCGCATTACACCCGGAAAAACACCCGCAGTATGGGCCGGGTCTCGCTACTGGCGACTCGCGCGACTGAGTTGGCCATGATCGATGCCGGTCTGCTGGGCGATCCCGTGATCAGTAGCGGTCGTACCGGCGTAGCCTATGGTTCGTCGGTGGGATCAACGCCGGCTATCGCCGATTTCGGCAGAATGCTGATTAATCATGATATCGGCAATCTTAATGCCACCACCTATCTAAAGATGATGGGGCACACCACCTGTGCCAATGTGGCCTTGTTTTTTCAGGTGCGCGGCCGGGTCATTCCCTCTGTCAGTGCCTGTACTTCGGGTAGTCAGGGTATAGGTTACGCCTACGAGGCTATCAAATACGGGTTGCAGGATGTGATGCTCGCCGGCGGCGCGGAGGAGCTTTGTCCCACCGAAGCCGCGCTGTTCGATGCGCTGT
>CAZGUM010000117.1:0-12724 GCA_964529085.1 uncultured Methylomonas sp.
TGGTAGCCACCGAAAACGTCAACACGCTGGTGGATTTTCGCTATCACTCGGTACATCGCGCCCAGCGCGGTCAAAATGGCGGCAGTCGCGACTGCACCGGCAAAAAAGGCGACGATTGTTTCGTACCGGTGCCACCCGGCACCATCGTTTACGAAGCCGACACCGGCGAAAAAATCGGCGATCTGACCAAACCCGGCCAACAATTATTGGTTGCCAAGGGCGGCTTCCACGGCCTCGGTAACACCCGCTTCAAGAGCAGCGTCAATCGCGCACCGCAACAAACCAGCAAAGGCTCCGCCGGCGAACACCGCATGTTACGCCTGGAATTAATGGTTATCGCCGATGTCGGCTTACTGGGCATGCCCAACGCCGGCAAATCCAGCCTGATTCGCACCGTCTCGTCCGCGCGTCCGAAAGTTGCGGATTACCCTTTCACCACCTTACACCCCAACTTGGGCGTCGTTAGAGTTGACGATCTGCGCAGCTTTGTAATTGCCGATATTCCGGGCGTCATCGAAGGCGCGGCAGAAGGCGCGGGGCTTGGCTTGCAGTTTTTAAAACATCTGTCCAGAACCGGCTTGTTGCTGCATATCGTCGACATCGCCCCCTACGAAAGCGACGAAACCCCAGTCAGCGCGGCACGTAAAATCATCCGCGAAGTGGAAAAATGGAGCGACGACCTGTCTGGCAAGCCACGCTGGTTGGTATTGAATAAGATCGACAACGTACCCGACGATGAAGTCGAACAACACTGCCAAGCCATCGTCGACAAACTCGGCTGGACCGGCCCGGTATTCCTGATTTCCGCATTAAAAAATCAAGGCACCCAAGCTTTGATGTACGCCATCATGGATTTCCTCGACCAGCAAAAAGCCCAACGGGAGCTACAAACGCAGGAGCCATCCAGTGAGCCGTTCTGAGTTTTCTCAAGCCCAGCGTGTTGTCGTCAAAATCGGCAGCTCACTGTTGACCGACGGCGGACGCGGCCTTAACAAACAAGCGATTGCCGGCTGGGTGGCACAAATGGCCGCCCTCAAACGCCAAGGTGTCGATGTCGTATTGGTATCATCGGGGTCCGTCGCGGAAGGCATGTCCCGTTTAAAGCTAAAAACCCGCCCCAAAACTCTGCATGAATTGCAAGCCGCCGCCTCGGTCGGACAAATGGGCCTGGTCAGACGATTTGAAGATGAATTCCAACTGCACGACCTGCTGGCCGCGCAAGTTCTACTAACTCATGACGATCTTTCCGATCGCCAGCGTTACCTGAACGCCCGCAGCACTTTGCTGACACTGCTCGATTTCGGTGTCGTGCCGGTGATTAATGAGAACGATGCGGTCGCCACTGAAGAAATCCGCTTCGGCGACAACGACACTCTCGGCGCTTTGGTCGCCAACCTGGTGGAAGCCGATTTGCTGATCATTCTTACCGACCAAACCGGCTTGTTCGACGCCAATCCCAGCCTCAATCCCAATGCCAAGCTGATATCCGAGATCAGCGTCAACGAAAGCCTGCTTGACGAAGTGGCGGGCGGCAGCATCAGCGGCTTGGGGCGTGGCGGCATGTACACCAAAGTCCGCGCCGCTCGCCTTGCCGCGCGCTCGGGAGCCGCCACAGTGATCGTATCCGGCAAAATCGACAACGTCATCCCGGCAGTATTCGACGGCAATGACTTAGGCACTTATTTGATTCCGAACATCGCACCACTGGTCGCCCGCAAACAATGGTTGGCCGGGCAATTACAGCTGAAAGGCAGTGTGATATTGGACGATGGCGCGGTTAAAATTCTGAAAGACGCCGGCAAAAGCCTGCTGGCAGTCGGCGTAAAGGCCGTGCAAGGCCCGTTTAAACGCGGCGATTTGGTGTCTTGCCTGGATTTGCAAGGTAACGAAATCGCCCGCGGTTTAATTAATTACGGCTCCGAAGACACCGGCAAAATTGCCGGAAAACCCAGCAGCGAGTTCGAAGCTTTACTGGGATATGCCGACGAAGACGAACTTATTCATCGCGATAACCTAGTGCTAGTCTAAGGTCTACCGACTTGGCGATCAGCCAAGTCGGCTGCTATCAGGCTCAGGTATTCTGGATAACAATATTTGGAAAGCGACCGCTATAATCCCTGGCACGCATCGCCAACTTGGCCGCCATCTTCCGTGCAATCGCCTTGTAGATTTGCGCCGGCCGACCGCCCGGATCGGCCACCACTGTTGGCCTGCCGCTATCGGCATACTCGCGGATCTTAATATCCAACGGCAAAGAGCCTAACAAATCCAGCTTATTTTTGCTCGCCATCGCCACGCCACCGCCTTGACCAAATATCGCCTCTTCGTGTCCGCAATTGCTGCAAATATGGATACTCATGTTTTCCACTAGCCCCAATATCGGCACATTGACTTTTTCGAACATTCCCAAGCCGCGTTGCGCATCGATCAGCGCAATATCCTGCGGCGTGGTAACGATCACAGCGCCGCTGACCGGAATCTGTTGCGCCAGCGTCAGCTGAATATCGCCGGTACCCGGCGGCAAATCAATGATCAGGTAATCCACATCCTGCCATTGCGTTTGATTCAACAACTGCTGCAAAGCGCCGGTAACCATAGGCCCGCGCCAAATCATCGGCTGGTCCGGGTCGATCAAATAACCGATCGAAATGGTTTGCACGCCAAACGAGATTTTCGGCAACATGCTTTTGCCGTCCGGACTGTCGGGCTTGCCTGACAGTCCAAGCATGGTCGGTATGCTGGGTCCGTAAATATCTGCGTCCAGAATACCGACATTGGCCCCTTCCGCCGCCAACGCCAAAGCTAAATTCACCGAAGTCGTGGATTTGCCTACCCCGCCCTTGCCGGAGGCTACCGCAATGATGTTTTTCACATTCGGCAACGGCTTTAAGGCTTTTTGCACCGAATGCGAAACGATATTGAAGCTTACCGCCACTTCCAACTTGCCAACACCGGGCAAGGTTTGCAAACGCTCTTTAACTGCCGCCTTCAATTCCTCGACATAGCTTTTTGCCGGATAACCCAACTCGATAACGACGCTAACATCGTTGCCATCCACATTGATTTTTTTGACGGATTTTGCCGAAACCAAATCGGTTTCTACATTCGGATCGATAAAGTGTTTGAGTAAATTTTCGACAACCGTTTTGTCAATGCTCGCCATGCGGAACTCCGAAATAGGGAAATAATAACCAAGTAAAATAGTGCGAATATGATAGCACCTTAACAGGATGCCATTAAAACAGCGCAACGCTCAAAAAATAGTTTTCTCTTTCATAATAATGCTTTATCGTAATAACTTAATAAGCCGTATCAATAGATAATTCTTAATTCAGACTTAATCCAGACTTAATCTGATTTTAATTTGGATCGCTTAACGTCAACCATTCAGCTCAGTCACCGTCCGCGCCCATCATGCTCATCTCAGCCGTCATCCAAAATCGCGCCGTTTCGCCAACACCTCTCGTGTTGCTTGTCGCCATGCTTAGCATCTTACTAAGCGGCTGTCAGAGCCTGCCAATTTTTTCTAACCCTCAACCTGAACAAATCGTCTGGAACTCCAAAGCCGAACATATAGCCAGCCACGAATTTAATCTGGACGGCGAGCAAGGCATGGTCGGAGAACTGGCAAGCATCACCAGTCGCGAAAACGATACCTTGTCCGACATTGCCCGGCATTACGGCCTGGGTTACAACGACATCACTCTTGCCAACGCCAATCTCGATCCTTGGATACTGCCCGCCGACCAAACCGTATTACTGCCACTCAGCTTTGTATTGCCGGACGCGCCGCGCAAAGGCATCGTGTTGAATCTGGCCAATATGCGGATGTTTTATTACCCGAAAAACCAAGCCAACACCTTGCTCACCTATCCGGTCGGCATCGGCCGCCAAGGCTGGAACACGCCGCTAGGGCAAACTCAGATCGTGGCGAAAAAGGCCAATCCGGACTGGACGGTGCCGGAATCGATTCATCGCGAACACCAAGCTCTCGGCGATCCGTTACCTAAAGTCATTCATGCCGGCCCCGATAATCCGCTGGGCAGCTACGCAATGCCGCTCGGCTTGAGCGGGTACCTGATTCACGGCACCAATAAACCCTACGGTATTGGCTTGCAAGTTAGCCACGGTTGCGTGCAGTTATATCCGGAAGATATAGAAGTCCTGTTTAACAAAGTCGACGTCGGCACGCCGGTCCGCATCATCCACCAACCCTATATGGCAGCATGGCAGGCAGACACGCTCTATTTAGAAGCGCATCAGCCGCTGGAAAAATGGGAAAAGCAGCAAAAACAATTACAAAAAGACATTCGCAAAAAACTGCAGCAGCTTGCCACCGAGAAACAGGCCACGGTGGACTGGGATAAAGTCGAACGCATCCTGCAACGCGCCGACGGCGTGCCGACGCCGGTATCGAAAGAAAGCCCCGATTTACCGGAATTGATTGCCAATGCAATACCGCTTGCCCACCCGGAACGCTTCTACGGCCAACCTGTCATCAACGAATTAAGCGACAGCGACTGGTCGGTTTTGGCGGCCAGTTTCGAAAACGAAAACGATGCGCAAAAGCTTGCCGCAATGCTTAATCACCAAGGTCCGCCTATTCCGGCCCGTAAAATTGCCAAAGGCGGCAGCTTCCAAGTAGTGGCCGGTCCGTTTAAAAACAAAAAAGAGGCAAAAACCGTAGCGCAACGCATCAAGTTGAATTTCGACATGGACGTTAAAGCCATTGATCCGAAACAGGCGTCGAGAAACTGAGTGCCGCCCGGCCAAGCCTGAGCTTACTGATTCTGCAATACCGATTGTTTCAGCAGGACGGACGCCTGTTCGGCCGGCACCGGTTTGCTGAAATAATATCCTTGCCCGTAATTACACTGCTGCCCACCTAAGAAATCGAGCTGGTTCTGATCCTCGACACCTTCCGCCACCAGCTCTAATTTAAGCTGTCCAGCCATCGCCGAAATCGCGGAAACAATGGCCCTGTCGTTGGCATCGGTGCAGATATCCTTCACAAAGGATTTATCAATTTTCAAAGTATCCAGCGGAAAACGCTTTAGATAACTCAGCGAAGAATAACCGGTACCAAAATCGTCCACCGAAATCCGCACGCCCAGCTGCTTTATTTGATTGAGCGTGTCCAGCGTCGTATCGAGCTTATGCATCATGATACTTTCCGTGATTTCCAATTCCAACAATTCAGGAGAAAGCCCGGTTTCTTTCAGCACATCCAACACCACATCCAACAATTGGCGCTGATCCTGGAAGCGGTGAAATTGCCGACCCGACAGATTAACCGCTACCCGGACCGGCATACCGGCTAATTGCCAAATTCGCGCTTGTTCACAAGCGGTCCGTAACACCCAGGCGCCGATAGGTACGATCAGCCCGGTTTCTTCCGCCAAACCGATAAATTGGTCCGGCATGACCAAGCCCAAGGCGTGGTTGTGCCAACGCACCAAAGCTTCCATACCGACGATACAGCCGCTATCGATTCGCACCTGAGGCTGGTAATGCAATACCAGCTCATCCAACTCCAATGCCTGCCGTAAATGATGTTCCAACATCAAGTAACTCTGCGCGGCACTATTCATTTCCGGCGTGAAAAACTGATAGTTGTTTTTGCCGAGCTTTTTGGCGTGATACAAAGCGGAATCGGCCTGAGCCAGTAATTCATCGAACGAAAGCGAATTATCCGGGTAGATGCTGATGCCGATACTGGCGCGGGAATAAATCAGCTGCTGCTGGACCTGCAACGGTTCGTTCAAGGCGCGTAAAATTTTGATAGCGACTTTGGCAGCATCCAGGCTATCGCCGATATTGGGCAGCATCACGATAAACTCGTCTCCCCCCATCCTGGACGGCGTGTCGCCCTCCCGCAAGCAGGAGGATATTCGCTTGGCGACAACTCTTAACAATTCGTCGCCGACAGCGTGCCCAAAGGTATCGTTGATCGCCTTGAAATTATCCAGATCGAGAAATAGAAACGCGATGCTTTCGTTCTTGCGCTGAGCTTGCGTAATGAACTGCAAGGCTCTATCGGTCAGTAAGGTGCGATTCGGCAACTCGGTGAGCGCATCGAAATGGGCAATATAATCCAGACGTTGTCTCGCACGCTTCACCTCCTCGATCTCGCGGGCGTTGTCGATTACCAGAGATAACGAATGCGCAAAACTCAATGCCAACTCTTCGTCATTCTTCGTAAACGGTTCGCCACTGTGCTTATCGCTGAGATAAATGCGTCCGTACACGCGGCCTTGATGGGAAATGGGCACGGCCAATAAGGTCCGCATCACCGGATGGTGCACCGGAAAACCGGCACTACGCGGGTCCTTGCTCATATCAGCGAGCCGTAAAGAGACGTTTTCCTCAATCACAACGCCCAACAAACCGTGTCCGTCCGGTAATCGGCCTATCAGCTGCGCCTGTTCTTCGCTAATGCCGGCGTAAATGAATTCCGACAGCGCCCCTGCATTATCGACGATACCGATAGCGCCGAAACGGGCTCCCAATAGATTACAAAGCGCATCGATACCCGCTTGCAACAACTCGGTTTCGATCGATGTATGTGCCAAAACACCCAATAAACTGCGCGCTGCATCGTTCAATGCCGCCAAACGTCCGACCCATACTACGGTTTGTTCGTGATTCGTTTCCGCAGCGTTTTTTAATCGCAACGTCTCCTTCAGTAGTTGCCGCTCCCGGTTGAGCAGCGCTTCCAAAATACTCTGCCGGGTAACCACGCCGATTAACTGCCCTCGGCTGAGTACCGCCAAGGCTTCCAAGCAATTTTGATCCATCAGGCTTAACGCCTTGCGGACGCCGAATCCCGGCGAAATACTAAACAATGGCCGATGCCCCACTAAATCGGCAAAAATCCAATTCGGATGCTTGGATATGTCGTGATCAGTGACCAAGCCGCAAAAATCCGCCGCCGGTGACTCCCGAAAAACGGCAAAAACGATATTGCATTCAACGTTATGTGGGCGATCTTCTTCCTTGACCCGCTTGATATGCGGCCATAAACAATCGCCAACCGTCAACTGCTTCATAACTTGGTATTCAACTGAACGGATATATCCATTTCCGCATGCAGTATCTCATCCGCACTCATCAACGGTTTTACCTGAATCAACACAAAGTCGATCAACGCTTCTTTACTAATGCGTTTCAGCAGGCTTTGCCTAACCAAAATATCGCTGATCACATCATCGTCGAACTCAATATGCTCGAAAGGCGCCTTTACCAGCAACTCGATGGCTCGTCGCATCGCTATACAACCGATCGGCGACTCCTTACCCAATACCAGCATATCTTTTAACGGAGGAATCGCGTATTCGCCTAAATTGGCAGAAATGTGAATTTGATTCTGGCTGGCTTTGTACATGGTTTCGCAATCGAATTTTCTGACAAATAAAGGGGTTAATTTAGCAGATTTTCAATTTTCGGAATTATTTCAGTAGAAACGAAAGTGCAAAAAGCAACATTCGCTATATGACGCGGCTGTCAAATGCCGTGACTCGAGAATAGTCGCTAAAGCTTTACGCTTCAGCGACTGTAAAGTCCGGAACGACGGGATTCGTATTAGATTTGCCGGCGTATTCAGGCAATATCCAAGTAGCTGGATAAGCGCTAGACGCTGTTCGGATAATCGAGGGGGAGATTATCCACTCGCTGAACAAGCGAGATTATCCGCCAAAACAAACAGCTTGACCGGACAAAAACTTGTGAAAAACATCTACTTACAACCACCAAGCCTAAGCAGGCAAGTTTTCCCAGCAGATAGATTCGTTACGTAAATGCCCGACCTCAGTGCTTGTTAATTACCGCCTTTAAAGGTGATTTCCAACGCGTGCAAGGAATTTGCGCAATTGGCGCTAGCCTGAATGCTGGGATTATCATGGCAAGCTTGGTTTTGGGCGCGAGCATCCGGGATATTCGCGACATACCAGGCGACGGTCTTCACTTCCTCGCCAGCGGTTTCATTGGCATTCGTAACGTTCAACGCAGCGGTTGAACCTAACGCGGCAAGCGCAGCGGAAACTATAATAATATGTGCTTTTTTCATGGAAAACTCCTTGGTTTATAGATTATCGAGGGGGCGATTAAAACTCATGACATCCGCATGAGCTGGCGATAATCTAGCAAAGAAAGCTAACGTTTAAAATGTGGCCGATTGCCGCGCGGCAATATGTCTCTACAGTGCGTCATATCACACAATTTTAGTGTTTCAACCAAGAAAAAGACTGATTAAATACGCTAGCCTCCATTGACTCAAACAAAGAAGCGGTAAATCGACAAATCCTTATGAAAAAGCAGGATGAAAACGGCGCAATAAGCCGAAGCTATTGCGCCAAGGGATTTACTTGATTTTCACCAGTTCCTTACCATTGCTGGAGAAACTGCAGATACCGGCCGCGAAGTAATTACATTCTTCCGATTGCTCTAATTTGGCGCCATTCGGCGTCAATTTGATTTTGACCAAACACGAGCGCGCTTCACCCTCAATGTGTTTTTTCAATACTAATTCGTTCTCGCCGACGCTTTTAGCTTCATCGGATACCGTGGCGGAACAGGCATGCTTGCCGGCTTCGTCAGGATTGGGTTCGAAATCCACATCCACCGTGGCGTTTATTTCTTTACCTAAGGTCGTAACCTTCAAATGCTGCACATGATTGCCGTCGCGCAACAAATAATGGTCGGTAGCGGCCACGGCAGTACCGGAAGCCAGCATCGCGATGGCCAGAAACAACGTTTTTCTCATGATGTTACCTCTTCTTATAAGTTTAAGTGGTTCAAAAATGGGTAAGGCCAAGCTGACTTAGTATGCCTTGCCGGAAGGCGTAGCACTTAAGCTGGAGGCTTCGTCGGGATTGTACCTTACTGCTCTCTATTACCAAAGATACGAAACACCCCTCGCCGCCATACATCTCTCGTGGCAAGCAATCGGCAAGCCATCGCCCAAACCATGAAAGCCCTGGCGATTTATGCCATAATCCGCCCTCATTTTCCCAGGCTGTTTTAACCCCATGTCTAACCGAAAAATCCTTGTTACCAGCGCCTTACCGTATGCCAACGGCCCTATCCATTTAGGCCACCTCGTCGAATACATTCAAACCGATATCTGGGTGCGGTTCCAGAAACAACGCGGACACAGTTGCTATTACGTCTGCGCCGACGACACCCACGGCACCCCTATCATGCTGCGCGCCGACAAGGAAGGTATTACCCCGGAACAACTGATTGCCGATGTGGAAAAACAGCATCGCGCCGATTTCGAGGAATTCGGCGTAGCCTTCGATCAGTACCACAGCACCCATTCCCCGGAAAACAAGGAATTCTCCGCGCTGATCTACAAACGCCTGCGCGACGGCGGCCATATCAGCCAACGCTGCATCACCCAAGCTTACGATCCGATCAAAAACATGTTCCTGCCAGACCGTTTCATCAAGGGCGAATGCCCAAAATGTGGTGCAGCAGACCAATACGGCGACAGCTGTGAAGCCTGCGGCGCCACCTATTCGCCCACCGAACTGAAAAATGCCGTTTCCGCTATTTCCGGCGAACGGCCCATTGAAAAAGACTCCGAGCATTACTTCTTCGAACTGGGCCATTTTGCCGACATGCTGCGCGACTGGACCACCGCCGGCCACTTGCAACCAGAAGTCAGTAACAAGATGGCGGAATGGCTGGAAAACGGCTTGCAACAATGGGACATTTCCCGCGATGCGCCGTATTTTGGTTTTGAGATCCCCGATGCGCCGGGCAAGTATTTTTACGTCTGGCTGGATGCGCCTATCGGTTACATGGCTAGCTTCAAGCATTTCTGCGACCGCCAGAGCCTGGACTTCGACAGCTTCTGGCAAAAAGACAGCAATGCCGAGCTGTACCACTTCATCGGCAAGGATATCATCTATTTCCACGCCTTGTTCTGGCCGGCCATGCTGCATGGCGCGAATTTTCGCACGCCCAGCGCGATCTTCGCTCACGGCTTTCTGACGGTAAACGGCGAGAAAATGTCGAAATCGCGCGGCACTTTCATCAAGGCCCGCACCTATCTGGACCATCTGAATCCGGAATATCTGCGCTATTACTTCGCCGCCAAACTCAGCGCCGGCGTGGACGACATTGATTTAAACTTCGATGATTTCAGCCAACGGGTCAACTCCGACCTGGTCGGCAAGGTAGTCAACATCGCCAGCCGTTGCAGCGGCTTTATTGCCAAACGTTTCGACGGCATGCTTTCCGCCGAATGCGCCGAACCAGCGCTATTCCAGCAATTCGTGGACGCCAACTCGACTATCGCCGACCTTTACGAAAACCGCGAATTCGGCAAAGCCATGCGCGAAATCATGGCGCTGGCCGACAAGGCCAATCAGTACATCGACGAGAAGAAACCCTGGCTAATCGCCAAGGAAGAAGGCCAGGACGCCGAGTTGCACGCGGTGTGCAGCATGGGCGTGAATCTGTTTCGGATGCTGGTCGCTTATCTGCGACCGGTCATTCCAGCCTTGGCAAGCAATGCCGAGAGCTTCCTGAACATTCCCGCACAAAGTTGGCCGGAGGCGGCAGAGCCATTGCTGAATCATAAAATCAATACCTTCACACCGCTGATGACCAGGGTTGAGCCGGACAAAATTGCGGCGATTGTGGAGGCCTCCAAGGAAAACCTGGAGAAAACGCCACCTGTAACCGCTAAAACAGCCAAGCCTGCCACCACAGCTAGTAAACCGGAATTAATTGCAAAGTCGGTATCCGAGCCCATTGCCGAAGCTATCGAAATCGAAGACTTCGCCAAAATAGACTTACGCATCGCCCGTATCGTCAAGGCCGAATCCGTGGAAGGCGCGGAAAAACTCCTACAATTGACGGTGGATCTAGGCGGCGAAACCCGCAACATCTTCGCCGGCATCAAATCCGCCTACGCCCCGGAAGACTTGGAAGGCAAACTGACCGTCGTCGTCGCCAATCTTAAGCCGCGCAAAATGCGCTTCGGCACCTCGGAAGGCATGGTATTGGCGGCCGGCCCCGGCGGCAAGGACATATGGGTATTGTCGCCCGACCAAGGAGCCCAACCCGGCATGCGGGTCAAATAGCGCCGCCTGCTAATTGCGAACAACCGGACAAGACGACAGACGGAACAATGACGTCAGACAACGACAGGCCGCTGAGCGAACAAATCGACGCGATACTACCGCAAACCCAGTGCCGTAAATGCGGTTACCAGGGGTGCAAGCCGTATGCCGAAGCGATTAGTGAAGGTCTGGCGGACATCAACCAATGTCCGCCGGGTGGCGAGCACGGTATCCAGCAACTGGCGGCACTGCTAAATGTACGCGCCAAACCTTTAAATCCGGCATTCGGTAGCGAGCGTTCGCGTTTGTTAGCGGTGATTGATGAAGCCGTTTGCATCGGCTGCACCAAATGCCTACCACCCTGCCCGACCGATGCAATCCTCGGCACTTCCAAACATATGCATACCGTCATCGCCGAACTCTGTACCGGTTGCGAATTGTGCATTGCCCCTTGCCCGGTAAATTGCATCCGCATGGAAAACGCCGCATCTGCCTGGACCCAAAGCGATGCCGACCGCTCCAGAGCACGTTATCAAGCCAGAAACCGCCGCATTGCCAAGCTCGAAGCGGAAAAAATCGAACGCCTGAATCGCCAAAAACTACTGTTAGCAAAACTAAACAAGGCGAAAGCCGCCGATTAATCCCGGATTGGCAATGACTTTAACGCCGTTTACTCTTATAATGGCGCACTCTTCTCAAAGCGCCCGTAGCTCAGCTGGATAGAGCGCAGCCCTCCGGAGGCTGAGGCCAGAGGTTCGAATCCTCTCGGGCGCGCCATTAAATCAGCGCAACTCACTGAATATTCTCATATTTCAATAGCTTATTACTAGACCCAAAGGTGACACAAGGGGTTATTCTAGCTATGCTAATCCACATGAAACCGTCAAGTGCCCAGCCTACCACTTGACTGGAAAACAGATCAATCACCACCGAGACATACAGCCAGCCATGCAGGGTCTACACATAGGTAATATCAGTCGTCCATACCTGATTGGGCTTAGCGACTTGGAATTGCCGATCTAATCGGTTGGGATAGCAAACCTGCAATTTTAATTCTCGCATGATGCGCCGCGTTTTAAAGCGCCCAACGGCAACGCTTTGACCTTGTTTATCTTTGTCACAGTGCCGCAGGGCTTTTAACCACTCATAATAAGCACTGGTACTCACCTGCATCACTCGACAGAGCACGGTCACTGGATACGTCTGCTGTTGCACCTGAATAAACCCGTATTTTATTCGGCTTCTTTCGCAAAGAAGACGGCGGCCTTTTTTAATATCTCGCGCTCCATTCGCAACTGTTCATTTCCCCTCCGCAAGCGCATCAATTCCTCGTGACTCCCCCCTAGACTCAAGTTTGGCTTTTCGTCGCCGAGCCATGGATAATCGGCTTTCTCTCCGCTCGAACCCAGCGTACCAGGGCACTTAATGATGTACTAGCTTGTCGCTCTGGCTGTAGCCCTTTTCAAGAACCAGATTGGCGACATCTTGCTAAAATTCCAGACTGTATTTAGGCCTCTTGTGTTTTTTCTCGCTTGTCATCGTCACCTCTGACGTCAGTATAAAGTCTGCCTTTAGAAGGGTCCGCGATCATTAAACCATCTTTGGCCCGTTTGATCGATGTCAAATGGCTTTGCCCGATCGGTGTCATGATG
>CAZGUM010000118.1:0-12697 GCA_964529085.1 uncultured Methylomonas sp.
GCATTCTCATCATTTAAACGGATAGCCTGGAACAAATCTATATTACCCATGCCTTACTCTACAAATCGATGGTTTCTTTTGCACGAAGTGATAGGAAACTATAATTGTTAAGATTAAGTACAACGATTTTTTGAGTTGGCATAGGCTTTTACCTGAAACGATGACTTGTTGAATAGATAAATATCTAATTGAATCCAGGATAATGTGCAAAATCACAAAAAGCGCTATCGTCAATATCAAACGCTTTCACAACTCCAGCGACTTCCAACGCCCAATAACCAAAAAATCCACCTCCTTCCGGTCCCTTGTGACAATTATACCAATACGTCGGCTTCATATTTTCGTACCATCCAGTTAGGAATTGACAGACCAATTTACTTCTTTCCGGCTCCGTCGCATCAATTGCCTCATAAAGCGATTGATATATTTCCGGGAATACCAAGGTAGAAGCTATTGGTCTGCTTTTAACCCTAGTGGCAACAAGCCGCTCAAAAAGCGCGTCTTTCCCAATATTCCCAATACAATTAATTAGACGAATGAATTTCGTCTTGTCAACATTTAAAGCAATCGCCAAGGAAATTAGCCACATTGAAACCACATAATCTTCAAGTTCAGAAAATTTAGGAAAGGTATACTGGCCAGGCTTGGCAACTTCGACGGCAATATTTCTGTATTTTTCCAACGCGCTCAGAATGCGTCCAAAGTAAACATCCAATTTTAAAAAATCATCTCCCAACGAATAACGAATCAACAAATGTTGATAGGTTTCTCGAAATAAAGAATACTGATACGTCATTTTCTTCTGTAGAAGAGCATTAGAGGCTGCTAGTTTCTGCTCCATTTCCGGAATTCGCTTCTCCAGATATGCATTTCTTTCAAAAAAATATTCTTCGCTCATCAAATTATCTAGCCTACCCATTAAGGTTCTCCATCCAATAAGATTGTTTTTGTTACGTTTCCAGGCTCATCCACTTTCAAAACCCAACGCTCGACAGAGCCATCCAAATCAGCGTCTCTAATTTTTGCCGCTGTCGTCGGCCCAACCTCACGATCAAGCCTAGCATCTATCCACTCCGGACTCATTTGCTTAGTCCCATCTTTAAGCGTATTCAGATTTGATGACCCATATTTTGCTTCAGTAATCACATAATCTGGTGGTGGATTTGTGTTTTCCCAAATCCCATCAATCCCCCTTCCCTTTGGACGATCACCATCCTTAACCAAATTCCCATTAAGTTTTTTGAAGCCCTTATTTTCCATGTATTCATCGGCTTTTGCTTCACCAAATACACCTTTTTCTGCGTTTGTTTTTTTCTTCGGTTTTACAGAATCTGAGCTAGTTGATTCCTCGCTATTGGCAACACGTTTTTGCCGTTCCATTTCAGCTTTCAATTGTGAAGGCGTGCTAGTCGGTCCAGACTCATTCTTGGTGGCTTGTGATACGGTTTTCCGCATCAACTTGGGATTCCGCGTCAAATCATCCCAGTTCTTCTCCAGCCACAAGGCAAATTCATCGGGTAATTTGCTTTTGCGGATTAAACCCGCCACTTCCGCCACACTGGTCTCGGCGGTAGCCTGTACCCCGGCCGTCGTCGCCGAGCGCACCGTGGCCGCGCCGGCACGGGCGCTTGCCATACCGGCGTTTTTTAAGACGTAGGCGACGATGCCTTGCAGAATAAGCCGGACCAATACCGCGATGGCTCGTGCCAACTCGCGGGCCGCCTGATTGACGCGCAGTTTTTTGTCTTGTGGGTTTTCGGCGGCGTGCCAGGCGATACTGAAGGCGTCGGACACCATAAAGGTTAGCTCGCCCAGGCCGTCGCCGATGGCGACGATTAGAAAGCCCAGTCCCAACCAGGTTAAAATGGCCGTACTGAGTTCGGCGCCCAGCTGCGCGCCCACTACCGCGCCGGGTACGGCGCCAACACCGCCGAACAACGCGCCTATCCCGCCGCCGACTGCCGCACCGCCGACCGTACTCAGCCCCACCAGCGCCAGCATTTGCAGCAAGCCCGGTATCAGGCTTTGCAAGACGCCTTTCAGTTGATAACCGGTTTCCTCGAAGACCGCCGCCGGCCATAACTCTTCGGTCTGATCCAGTACTTGATAGATGCATTTGGCGCGTTGGTACAGGCTGGGATCGGCGATTTGTTGCGGCGACCACGCCGATGCCGCCGGTGCGTCGGGATGAATTAAACCATTGGTCAACACCCTATCCGCCAGCGGGGAACCGACAGCACTACCGCCGCCCGATCCGCCACCGCCCCTGGGCGCGCCGGGGTGACTTATCACGCCGTCGGCAGTTTTATACGGCGAGTTTTTTAGATCCGACATGGACGGCCAATCGTTAATTTATCTGCACCAGGCCACCTTTCAGCGTCAACATCCCATCGCCGCTAACAGCGGTTTGCAAGCCTTTTAATTCCGCTTGAGTGTCTGCCTGGATTTTGACCATCATGCCTTTGATAGTGACTCCGCTTTGGTCTATTTTGATGCTGTTGGAACCAACCTTCAGCTCTATGGACTGCCCGGCTTCCTCGGAGATACTGCCGGAATTAACCTTGATCGTCCGGTTCCCCTGGCTGACCGTTAAACTATCGTTGCCCTTATCAATTTCCACAGTGTGATCGCCGGTCTTGACCGTCAATTTGTCGGTGCCTTGATCGAGCGTCACCGTCCGGTTGTTGTAGATATCGACAGTCTGATCGCCAGCGTCTTTTTTCTCGAAGCCGATTTTCTGCACATCGTTATTTTCGACAATTCGCGTGAAGTTTTTCTCCGCGTGCATATAGACTTCTTCTTCGCCCTTTTTGTCTTCGAAGCGAATCTCGTTGAAATTGTCGGTAGCGCCGTCCGGGGTACTGCGGGTTTTGATACCACTCTGGGTTTTATTGGCATCCAAATCGTAGGGCGGCATTTGCTCGGCGTTATAAACCCGCCCGGTGATGATCGGATAATCGGGATTGCCTTCCAGAAAATCGACGATCACTTCCTGACCGACGCGAGGAATGAACATCCCTCCCCAGTTTTTGCCGGCCCAAATTTGCGCGACACGCACCCAGCAGGAACTATTCTCGTCTTTGGCCCCAACTCTGTCCCAGTGAAACTGCACCTTGACCCGGCCGTATTCGTCGGTGGTGATTTCTTCACCGCTTCTGCCCACGACGATCGCGGTTTGCACGCCCTGTACGATCGGGATCCGACTCAGGCGCGGCGGCCGGAATACATATTCGGTAGCGATGACGGTATACGCGCATTGGTACTCTTGGATGCTATTGGCGATGCCATTAGACTCGTAACCGTTGTTTTGAATCTGAAACTGGGTAGACACCGCCAGATACTGCCGGTTCTGATCATCGCGCGGATAATCGGCCAGTGTAAACTTGCTCCCCGTCGCCAGACGGCGCACATTGCCGCGCGCGGAAATCCGTTCGAATTCGGCACGTAATTCCTCCATCCGGATATTGGCAAGGCGGCTACCCTCGCCGCTTTCCTTATACTCGCCGGGATAATCGTAAACTTCCTTATCCGCCTGATCGTGCTCGGCCGCGATAGTCGCTTCGGTTTTTAGGTCCGCGCTAGGCGCTTCGAAATCGAATTCGTTTAAGCGGTAAGCGCCGGATTGGATAGTCTGGCTTAGGCTCCACTCGTAGATATTCTCTTCCTCGCGCTGCTCCTGATTGACCATCGGAAAATATTTGATATTGGCATTCCCCGGGATGTCGTCGTGCGCGGCTAAACTGTCGCATAGCACCATGCTATGGCCGGATTCGCTATGTTTGAAGTAATAATAAATGCCCTCTTCCTCCAGCAAACGGCTGATGAAATTGAAATCGGTTTCCCGGTATTGCACGCAGTATTCGCGAGTAGCGTAAGTGCCGAGCGAACTATCGTCCACATCGGTATAGCCGTGCCGGGACAGGACATCTTTCACAATATCGGGAACCGAAGTCGATTGGGAGATTCGACAATTGTTGGCCCGCGTCAATAGCCAGACCTTGGGATGCAAGGTGGCTCGGTAATAATAGAGATTACCCAGCATGCCGAACTGGCTGACCCGCGTGACCAGACCGTTGAAATAGCGGAATTCGCCGTCCGCCAGCTCCAGCTTGACTGTCATGTCCTTGCCCAGCAAGCCCTGGAGATTGACGCTATTGCTCTCGCTCAGCAGCTCCAATTCGTACTCGAACAAGCGGCTGAGTTGCTCCGTACCGGTCATCCGATAAAGCAATAACGGCCCCGCATCCGCCGGTGCGGTAACGGAAGCAACGCGATTATCTTGAGAGTAAGCCATGGTTTAGTCCTATATCGAGCTTTTAGCCGGCATGTTTGAGAATGTTTAACCAATCAGTACGGTAGGAAAACCGACCACAATTGTGCCGCCGTGCGCACAGGTATCGCCCATTCTGGCGGCCGGCATATTACCGATCAGCACTGTCGTCGACCCCATTGCGATAGTATCGGGCGGACCAACGCAAGTTGCCATATCGGTGGCGCGGGCGGCCGGCATATTACCGATCAACACCGTTGGCGCCCCCGGCGGCAATATCGGGCCACCGACATGCGGCACCGGACCTGTGGTCATCGGACAAACATGCATATCGGTAATACGTGCGGCGGGTTGGCCCATGGTTTACTCCTGCTTAAGCCGGCTGCCAAACCCGGCCATTGCCGCCGTTGGCGATGTCGATGCCCTGTTCGATAAAGAACAGGTATTTGTCTTTGGCTTTTTCCGGCTGTTTCAACACCGCCGCCAACATGACCGCGCCGGCCACTGCCTTGGACGTTAAATTGTCGGCCGGCGGTACGGATGGCGCATCTTCCGGCGCCATGCTGCCGTCACTCCAAAATGCCGCCATCGCTGCCCAGGCCGCGGCATTTTCAAAGGATGCGACATGGGCGGCGTTATTGGCAAGCCGGCGGTTCGGTTCGGTGGGTTTGTAAACCCACTGCTCCGCCGCTTCCAACGCCTTGACAACCTCGGGCTTACTCGTCGAGTCGATGGCACTGCGCGCGCACAAACAAGCCCACCAAGTCGCTTCGCGCTTGGGCAGGGCCCGCGCTAAAAAGCGCACGGCGTCGGGAAATAGCTGTTGAGCCACCAAGGCATTTAAAAACTGGGCGGGTTCAGGGTCCGGCTCCAGACACTTCAAGGCTTCCGGCTCCAATTGAATATCCCGGCATATAGCCAGAGCTTTAGGGATTGAAACTTTAGTTAAAGACGCCGCGCCAACCATATGTTCCCCATTTTTCTTTTTACGTTATCGATGCAACTCGCTATTAGCCACCACCAAAAAGCCATTTACCGGTTCCCCAGCCTCATAACGCAACATAACTTTATCGAGTGTTTTCAACTGCAGCCCGGCCGATTTTATCACGCTACGCAGGTAGTTCTCAGTATGACTGAAACGTCCATGCGGGTGTATCGTGTATCCATCCGCAATCGGTTTTTCATTGCGCTCGACGGTAAACACAAAATGACCACCGGGATGCAATGCTTCCACCGCAGCCTTGCACACCGGTTCAAGATCGCCGAAATACACCAAAGTATCGGCAGAGACTATCACATCGTAACTACGCGGATGCTGCTGGATAAATGCCGTCAATTCCGACTGGGTTAATCCATCGTAACAGCCGCGCTTTTCGGCCTTTTCCAGCATTTTGCCGGACAAATCCACACCGCTTATGGTACCGGCATAGGGTTTCAGCAACGGGCCGCAAAGACCCGTTCCACAGCCGGCATCGAGAATATCCAACACGTTTTCGGCTTTGCGATGGATGTCCTTCACCGCATCTGCCACCAAAAACGGCGCTTTGTACTCAAGCCCCTTCAGCACCATATCGAAACTATCGGAAAAGCCATCGAAAGTCTTGCAGATATATTCGTCAGAGGCTCGAGGCAACGATAATTCGCCGGTGTACGACTCCAAGCGATGCAATGCCAGCGGATTTTCCGGGTCATACTCCAACCACTGTTTTACCAGCAGAATCGCCTCGTCGACGTTGCCTTGTAAATACAACACCACGCATAAATTTTCATAATTTTCGGCGTTATAGGGCTTTAAATTCAATACTTGCCGATAGGCTGCCGCTGACTTTGCAAAGTCGCCCTGCTTTTTAAACACATTGCCTAAGTTCCGGTAAAACTCGGGGTTCTCAGGCTTTAAGGTTACCGCTATGGAAAACGCCTCAACCGCTTCGTCGAATCGAGACAAATGCCCTAAAACGATGCCAAAGTTACTATAGGCCGCTGCGTTATCCGAGTTTAAATCCAGCGCCTTACTATAAGCATCCGCGGCTTGTTCAAATCGCTCAAGTTTGTTGTAAATATTGCCCAAATTATTGTAGGCATCCGAATATTGCGGCGCTTCAGCCAACGCCTGCTCAATCGATTTGATGGCCGCATCGCTATCGCCCTGTTGATGCAGCAACAAACCGAAAAAATGCAGGGCTTCCGCACATTTTGGAAATTGGTCGAGAATAAGCCGGTACAAGGCTTCGGCTTCATCCAATTGACCGGTTTGATGCAGTCTAATCGCCGCCGCCAAGGCATATTCCAGTTCCACAGTATCTTCGATTGATTCTTGTTCGACAGTCATCTGTTTTGCCTAAATTGTGCGTGGAAAATCAAAAAACGTAACTACCCGGCGCGCCGAAAACCTCTGCGTAACCGAAATCCATAGGCACAGAGTCGACTCAATCCCACTCCAAACCTGCTTTTATGCTGATTTGGGTCGGCATCTCCCAGTTCCCGGCTATCGCATTCGGCTGTACCGATTTCAACTACGATAAGCGACGACTAAAATCCCATCTACCTGGGTAGCCACCTCATAACGCAGCATCACTTTATCAAGACTTTTTATTGTCAAACCGGCCAAGTTGATTACCCGATGCAGATAGCCCTCTGTATGACTAAATCTGCCGTGCGGATGTATCCGGTACCCTTGTGCCAGTGGCTGTTCCGATCGCTCCACCGTAAAAACGAAATGTCCGCCTGGACGCAATGCGCCGGCTACGGCTTTTGCCACCACGGCCAGATCGCCAAAGTAAACCAGAGTATCCGCCGAAACGATGACATCATAGCCGGCGGGATAGGCCTGGATAAATGCGGTCAATTCGGACTGAATCAATTCATCGTAACAGCCGCGTTTCTCAGCCTTTGCCAACATGCCGGCCGACAAATCCACGCCGACTATTTGTTTGGCATAGGGCTGTAGAAGAGGCCCGCACAGCCCTGTTCCGCAACCAGCATCAAGCATAGTCAAAGCCTGCGGGCTTGTTCGATAAATATCCTTAACTGCGTCGGCCACCAAAAACGGCGCTTTATACTCAAGCCCCTTGAGCACCATATCGAAACTGTCCGAAAAGCTGTCGAATGTCTTACGAATATAGTCATCCGAGGCTCTGGTTTCCGACAACTCGCCGGTGTAGGAAGACCAACGGTGCAGGGCCAGCGGATTGTCAGGGTCATGTTCCAGCCACTGTTTGACCAGCACAATCGCTTCCTCTAAATTACCCTGCAAATACAGCATTAAACACAGCTTTTCATAGTTTTCAGCGTTATATGGCTGCAACCCCAATACCTGTCTGTAGGCTTCCGCCGCTCTCGCAAAGTCGCCTTGCTTTTTATAGGCGACGCCCAAGTTAGCGTAAGTCTCGGCATTGGCCGGGTTTAACCTTAAAGCTTCGCAGTATGCATCGGCGGCTTGTGTGAATTGCTCCAGCTTGATGTAAATATTACCCAGATTATTGTAGGCATCGAAATATTGCGGCGCTTCGGCGAGCGCTTGACCGATCAACTGAATGGCGGCATCACTGTCACCCTGCTGATGTTTCAATAGCCCCAAAAAATGCAAGGCCTCCGGACATTTTGGAAATTGGTCAAGGATGGTTCGATAAACCGCTTCCGCGTCATTAACTCGACCGCTTTGGTGCAACCTGATCGCTGCGCCCAGAGCATAATCCAGATCGACTTCTTGTTCTGACACTTCATCTTCGATGGACATTTGTTAGCCAGGATGTGCAATACAATTAATAGTCAAGAACGGAAAGGTTTTTATAAAAAAATCACAATTCGCCGTAAAACGCTTCGGTTCAAAATAATGCGCAATATTTATCCTCGACAGAAATTTTCGCTCCACCTTGCCCCGAAGCATTAGGATAGAATTCTTCTATCATGATAGGCCGCGCATAAGATTGTTTAAGCAGGTAGACGCTACGATGGCGATCTATGAGTCCAGTACCTTTAGCATGCTTTTCAACGTGAAGATTACTCGCCGTGTGTATATGTTTCCTGACACCGGATGAATCCCGTTGCGTACTAACTTCGGACTTTTTTACCAACCTAATGGTGCTGACAGTGGCATTTTTCTGCAAATAAAACGACCACAATCTGCCATAGCGTATCCCGAAAACACTCGCCCACTCTTTAACTTCCTGTATGGTTAACGAGTCCTTATAGGTACTTTCCAGCCAATTTTTATATGCAATGCCCCAAACCGTGTCGACATATCGGCTTTTGTCGATGGATCTCAAATGGTCGTCTATCGGCTGCCCTCTCAGCTTAGCTAGCTCCAACAACCTTTCCTCCCAGAAGCCTTTCGCATCAACGGCCAACTTGCCAGTAATACCTGCATGGACAATCCGCGGCCGCGCGGGGTGACCATCCACAAACACACTGCAACCGCTCAGCGCGGCTGTAAAAAAAATCCTGGGGTTATCCGGATTATCCAAATCCGCCCCAACATCCTGTAGTTTCATATCCACTAATGAACCACTGTTCCAAGGCAGAAAATGTATCGGCACTCGGCTTTGAGAGGCAATGGGCGAGACGTCAAAAGTCTTGGCTCCAGGCTTGTCCCTATCCACATTAACTACATTGATGTGCACCACGCCACAGCCTGTGACACGGATAGCCGTAAAATTTTTTGGTCCCTGAGTGACCAGCCCTGTCGTATCATCCCACAGCGGCGATGAACTCACCGGCTGTACTGGAACCGTCTTATTCATAGGCATGCCCTCGAAATTTAGACGGGTTGGATCCGGCACAGTTTGCATTCCCGCGGCGTCGGGCGGGGAAACGGCATAGCGCTTCATAAACTCCAGGGGTTTTTCGAAAAGCAGTTTATCCAATTGGTTAAGAGACATAAAATTCACTGTAGATTTAATATTTAGCATCTAAGCCTAGCTATCCGCTAATGCCATAAAGTTGATTACTCGAGTTAACCAGTCTAGCCTAAATTTCCAAAACGCAGATAAGCAACAATATTATTTCGCCAAATCGAATTGAAATATATGACCGGGAACATATCCCTTCTTACCATGAAACTCAACCTGCTTCATAGTCCACGCCCCCACGATCTTTCCAGTGTATTTACTATCACTTGTTTGCCTCTCAAAGGCTCGATGTACTTCTTTACTTTCATCTGGTTTAGCTACTGTGCAAACTTTCTCACTACTGCCTATAGCTTTCCAACCAGTTTTATCATTCTGACTTTTTTTCTCATACATATTTGTTTGATGAGATTTAATGTATTGAATGGGTTTTTTAACTTCTTTCCCATCTCTCATTTCTAAAACATCAGCACTTTTTCCTGATTCATTCGCATTATGTAATTTCACATTCTGGCGATAACTCACATAATGAGCAATAAAACTATTATTACCCAATCCTTGTACCTTTTTAGTAATATTATTTGGAGTTCTGCAACTATCACTCGCTATATTCAATAGCGGATCGATTTTCGTCGTACTTCTAACAGTTTTTGCAGGAAAACAATCAACGAGCCAAGCCCATAAAGGCACTTTCCCCTTAGTAAGTACCGTCCAGTTACCTTCGACACGGGAATGAACATCAACTATGTTCATTATATCCGCCGAACCTTTGTACAACCGGGCTATGTCCTGCTTTGCTAATGCAGATATTTCGCGCCCAGCTGCCAACCATTGAAAACTGTGCGAAAACTCACCATGTTCCGGTGCAAATGTATCCTTCCATAAAATCCCATCTTTGACATACTTTAGAAAATCATTTGAAGTTAGTGGCCCGGTAAACACTACATTTTTTTGGCAGCTAAATCCAAAGTTTATCGCATACTCAAGAATTGCTCGTGTAAATCGGTTTCCCTTTTGTTCCGGAGCATTTTGAGTTCTGGCATACGCCTTGTCCCCAGACCTAGAATATCCATTTTGCGCCAGATAGACATCCCATAAATCTGCAGAAACATTATTAAGACCTGTAACAACTTCTTTATCTTGACTCAGAAAATAGGCTATTTTTGCATACGAATCAATATCCTTAATATCTCCAAATATTTTCTTAATTCTTTCCTTGGCATTTTCTTCGCTTGTTATTTCCGTCATATCAACATCCTCAAGAAAACCGTAACTTTAATATAAAATAAAAGACATGAAATTAAAAATTACATGCCTCTAAAACCAAATCTAATATCATTAATTAATATCGTAGCGTCGTACTTCGACTTTGAAACCGCCCTCTATATAGGGTGCACAACCCATTCCCATCCCTAATGCCTATACTTTATTTAGTAATCAATTTTTGTGCCACTCATTACTCATCCATTAAAAAACAACTAAGCTCTTGATTAGCATATTCTTTACGCAATCACATCCAATAAAATCGAACTGCAAGAGACCTGATATTGAATGTTTTCAATACGATATTTCGTTTGCAATACGAAATATCGTATCCTGGGAACGTTTGGAGGCTATTGCCGTATATTGGCAATTGAAAGAAAAGCAAAAGCTGCTTTTTCCGAATTGTTACAAACAGTCAAACATGAGAATAATCTGAAAAATAAGAACTGGGCAAAAAGACGTAAGGCGTCCTTCACCTGAAAAGAACAGACGGGAGCAGGCATATATATTCCATGCCTAAAACTTTGAAAAAACACTATCAATAATTTTCAATACTTGGAAAATTATTGATATATTAGAGGAAATTACCATTTTAGGGTGATAGTAACTGCATTATTGCCGCACCCGCTCTGTCGTTTTGCCTTCCATCATCCTGATCGAAAAACTCCTCGCTGATTCACGGCAATACAGTATTGATCAGGATCGCGTCTATTATATCCGGCCGCAACTTTTCAATTCGTTGCAACGGTGGCGATGGCACCTATCATTTCGTCTTTAATGGATAGTAAGGATCTCACCGCCAGTTGGCGTAACTGGGCGGGCGGAAGAACTGTTAGCAACAGCTCGCGCGGGGCTTTGGCGATGCCTTCCGGCTCAGGCATCAGTTCGGGGGAGGGGCATAGGCCCAAGATCATTCCGGTGCCGGGCATTGGTAGTCAGCAAAATCCGGGTGTTATTAAAATCGATCCCCCCCGGCCTTCGCCATCTTCAATCCAACCCTTGTCGAACACCTGGCACAAGAGTTCCTGGTCATCGTGATACGCCTTTTCAACTTCGTCCAGCCATACCAAGCTGTAATATCAGCGCCGCACTGCGGCGATTAAAAACCCAGCATAGCCGAAGTATAAATTTCCAGTAAGCAACTCCAAGGTGTCAGGCAGTCGCTAAGGCTGGCCGCCAAAATTCTTTTCAAGGCGAAGGGTAACCGCTGCGTAATCTCTGCCATGACTGTTTGTTTAGAGCGACATGAACGTTATCCCCGAAATATTGCGCTCGGGTAATTGTGTTGTTAACAATCACTTAATCAGAGGAGGGGGCACTATTGAGTAAAAATCCAAATAGCTGTCGCCACCCAAAATACTATGATATTTCCAATAGGTACGATCGCTAGTTAAATTAAAAACAGTTCCATTCGAATTATAATAAATAGAACTTTGATTATAGTTGGTTGAGGCATGAATAAAGTATCCCTTATTTGCCATGGCGAAATTTGCTGTCGCGGTATTAACCCAATCCGACACCACAATATGATAATTCAATTCGGGAATATTATGCCGCTTTAACACACCGACACAATGATCGAAACATATTTCAAGCCCGAACTTCAGAGAAAACTGGCTACCCCAAGTTTGCGCATCGCCCGATCTATTACCAGGTATAAATATCTGCTTATCCGGTGTCGCGCCTCGTGCCTCTAAAAAATCCGCTGTTTTTTCATAGAAAAATAATATCTGACCGTTGCGAAGCATGTAAGCGTTATTTAAAACTCGGATGGGTTTTCCAACCATAACGTTAACATGAACTTGATTTAGCTTAGGCACAATTTTATTGTTTGAGCCGAGCCGAATGTCCTGATCTATGATTTCGCTTCTCTTGATGTCTCTTGCGGTTTTCTTGGCCTTGGTCAAATCGTTCAACCAGCGCTGCCTTTCTTTTTCGTCAGATAAATCACGGCTGTAATATATAGTGCCCGGCACAATCAACACATTTGGGTATTTGGTACTTAACTGCATCAATTGCCTAAGCGTATTATCATGATCCGCTGCCGAAATTGGCGTTTTACCAGGCCCTGAAAAATAATACTCAGGGACCACGAAAATCGCTTGAACATGATTGCCATCCGAAAGCGAAGCACTATCTCTTTTTACAACAGCACCGAACATATCCAAGACGCGATTGAAACGCTGCAACCTCACGTCCAATGAATCAAGTAAATTACCATGATTATCATGAGTCCAAATACCAATTAAATTAGCATCCCCCATACCTACCCCCAACAATAATTTGAAAAACCAATTTAATTTAACCAGTATTTCAAATG
>CAZGUM010000119.1:0-9897 GCA_964529085.1 uncultured Methylomonas sp.
CCCTTTGAGGGGCTAACAATAATAAGCCCCCGGCTTTGCCGGGGGTGATTTAACTCCGGCTTGCTTGCCGATATTTGGAGCGATGCGTTGGAGATTCTGGAAGATCGCTATCAAGCGAGCGGGGAATTTTCGTTGGGCGGTTTGCCTTGCAGCGAAATGCGCAGTAGCCTGGCGGTGTTGATCCATGATGTGAAGGATGGCGGCAAACGTATCGAACGCATCGTCGCCGAGCTGAAAAATTATGCCCGACCGCCAAGTGCTGAGGCCCAGGTGTCTTTTGCTATCAATCAGGTGGTAGAACGGGCGGTGCGCTTATTGAAGAATTTGATAACCCAGAAAACGCTGCATTTCAAAACCGATTTTGCCGAGGCATTGCTCTTGTTGCGTGGCGATCCTCTACAGGTGGAGCAGGCGCTGGTCAATCTGCTGATTAATGTACTGGAAGCGCTCCCGGACCCGCAGAAGTCTGTCAGTGTTGCCACCAAACTGCTGGACGACGGCAGGCAGGTCTGCGTGGAAGTCCGCGACGAAGGCATTGGCATAGCCGCGGAACATATCGAACAATTGTGCGTCCCGTTCTTTACTACGAAGCAGGCCAAGGGCGGCACTTGGCTGGGTTTAGCGATCAGCGCCTCATTGCTGCGCGCCCAGGGCGGCAGCTTGAGTTTTTCATCGGAGCCTGGGCAAAAGGTACCTCTGCACTGGTTATTTTTCCGCTAAACCCGATACTTGCGACGGAAGTTAATCATGCAATGTAAAGACCTTGGCAATCTGCCTATCTTGTTAGTGGACGACGAAGTGCAGTTGTTGCGCAGCGCCAGTCTGGTATTGCGTAGCGCCGGTTTCGCCGAGGTGCTGACCCTGGACGACAGCCGGGCGGTGCTGCGTTTATTGGCTAACCGGTCCATCGGCGTCATAGTTTTTGGATCTGACCATGCCGCATCTGTCCGGCAAGTCACTATTAGAGCAGATAGCCGCCGAGTATCCGGAAATCCCGGTAATTGTGATGACCGCCACCAACGATTTGCCAACAGCGGTGCAGTGCATGCGCAGCGGCGCGAGCGATTATTTACTAAAGCCGGTTGAGCAAAACTGTCTGGTGGCTGCGGTGCTGCGAGCGGTGGAGGGCAGCGTATTACGCGCGGAATTTTTGTCGCTGAAAGACCGGCTGTCAATCAATAGCCCGCACGAACCCGACGGCTTTGCCGACATCGTTACGCAAAGCCCTGCCATATTTGCGATTTTTCGCTACATCGAAGCCATTGCCGCTTCCCCCGCAGCCGGTTCTGATCACCGGCGAAACCGGGGCCGGCAAAGAGTTGATCGCCCGCGCTTTGCATCGTCCGTCCGGGCGGCCCGGCGATTTGGTGGCGGTCAACGTCGCCAGCCTTCCGATATGCTGTTCGGCCACGCCAAGGTCTCGTTCACCGGCGCCGAGGGGGCCCGCGACGGATTGCTCGCCAGCTCCGGTGAGGGCACACTGTTTCTGGAGGAAATCGGCGACCTCAGTATCGCTTCGCAGGTCAAACTGTTGCGCTTATTGCAGGACGGCTCGTTTTACCCGATAGGCGCGGATCATCGTCTCAACCCATTGTGATGTCAGACGCCAAGTCGAACTCGGCACCTTTCGCAAGGATTTACTGCTCTGAAAATAAGTTAAGTCATATTAATGGGATAATATCCCCATGAAATGTAAACAAGATTCAGGCGGCCGAGAAATTGATCACCATACGCTGCAAGTGATGCGGCAGCAGGCGGTCAAGGCTGTGAAAAATGGGCAGACAGAGGCCGCGATGGGCGTTAATATTCGCACGGTGTTTCGTTGGTTGTCCGACTTTGCAACCGGTGGTCAAAATGCGTTTCTAGCCAAGAAAATTACGGGGCGCCCGCTGCAGTGGACGCCCGACGAAATGTGCTGGATCGCCGAGACCGTGACCGTGCGGGATAAAACACCCTGGCAAATGAGGCTGGAGTTTGGTTTGTGGACATTGTCGTTGATCGGCGAATTCATTTACCGCCAGTTTGGCAAACGCCTGACCTCGCCAAGCGTAGGGCGAATCATGCGGCTGCTGGGCTTTACGCCACAGAAGCCCTTGTATCGTGCTTGGCAACAGGACCCGTTCTTGATGGAAAAGTGGCAAGCGGAAGCGTTTCCGGCGTTGAAGACTGAAGCTAGGCGCACCGGTGCGGTGATTTATTTTGCCGATGAAGCCGGCGTGCGTTCTGACTTTCATGCCGGCCCCACCTGGGCACCGGTCGCACGGACGCCGACCGTAAAAACGATCGGACGAAGGTATGGTTTGAATCTGATCTCCGCCGTCAGTGCGCGGGGCGATTTTCGCTTCATGGTGCAGGAAGGCAACGTCACCGCCGAAGTGTTTATCGAATTCCTGAAACGTCTGCTACGCGGCGCCGAACAGCCGATCATCTTAGTCGTCGACGGCCTCCGATTCACAAGGCCAAGAGCGTTAAAACTTTTGTGTAGCAACAGCAAGGCCGGTTGCAGTTGGTTTTTCTGCCACCGTACGCGCCACAACTCAATCCGGATGAACAGGTTTGGGGCTATATCAAGCCACGTGTGGCCAAGCAGATGCCGGAAAATAAAATCGAATTAAAGAAACTCGTCCAATCTGCCATGCATCGCTTACAAAAACTCCCGGATGTCGTGAAATCTTTCTTCAGGCACCCAGAATGTCAATATGCTGGCGAGTGACAATACTTTCTTTATGAGCAGTATATTTTCGGTTGCGGACCCATCATATTCAGTTGCCACCGCTGCGCGAACGCCGCGAAGACTTGTCGCAACTGACGCTGCATTTCGTGGAAAAAGCCGTCGATAGCCTGGGCAAGCCCGCGCCCAGTGTGCCACCGGCGCTGTTTCAGTGGTTGCATAACTATGCGTTCCCCTGCAATATCCACGAACTGGGAGGCATGGCATTCGATGCGGTGGCCCGCAGTCAGGGCGCGGTGCTGCCTTTGCAGAGCTTCAAGGAGGCCATAATGGACGATCTGCAGGCTTATATGATGGCGCCGAGGCAACAAACGGTCAGACTGCTCCAGGCGGCTTTCCTGAACGCCTGCCGACTTTAAAGGAAGCCGAGGAAGCGCTGATTGCCGAAGCCTTGCTGCGCGCCCAAGGCAATCAGGGGTGGCGGCAGGCTAGCTGGGTATTAGCCGGCTAGCACTCAATAAACGGTTGATCCGCCGCGACGCGGATTGACATGGGGTTGGACTGTTAGAAGGCCAAGACTCCAATTCAAAATCAATCAGGCTTGCCGGGTTAGGTTGCGAAAGGCGATGAAGAGGTTTTCGCGGCCGATTTAGGCGGGAGTCGTTGCCAGCCGATCATTTGGCAATGCTAAAATGCCGCCAAGAGCGGCGCTACGGTAAAACGCCGGTATTGATAAGTCAGCAAACAGTGGATTCAAGCATGTCGGGATTTTTTTCCAAACAACATAGCATTGCGCAGCCCGGCTATAGCCGTTGGCTGGTGCCGCCGGCGGCTCTGTCGGTGCACCTGTGCATCGGCCAGGCCTACGCATTTAGCGTGTTTAACGACCCTTTGACGCGAGTGATAGGCGTCGGCAGTTCCGCGCCCGACGATTGGAAGCTGACTACCCTGGGTTGGATCTTCAGTTTGGCGATTGTATTTTTAGGTTTGTCGGCGGCGTTTGGCGGTAAATGGCTGGAAAAAGTAGGGCCTAGGTTGACGATGTTCGTCGCGGCTTGTTGTTTCGGCGGCGGTTTTTTGATTTCCGCGTTGGGCGTACACCTGCACGAAATCTGGCTGGTGTATCTCGGTTACGGGGTAATAGGCGGGATTGGCTTAGGCCTGGGCTATGTGTCGCCGGTATCGACGTTGATCAAATGGTTTCCCGACCGGCGCGGTATGGCGACCGGCATGGCCATCATGGGGTTCGGCGGCGGAGCGATGATAGGCGCGCCCTTGTCGGTGTTACTGATGGATCATTTTAAATCGGCGGAATCGGTAGGTGTTGTGCAAACCTTTCTGGTGATGGGTGGCTTGTATTTCTGTTCGATGATGATAGGTGCATTGACTATCCGCATTCCGCCACCGGAATGGCAACCCGCGGGATGGACACCGCCGGCGGTGCAAAACAAGATGATCACCGACAAGCATGTGCATATCGATCAAGCCTTGAAAACGCCGCAGTTTTATTTGCTGTGGCTGGTGTTGTGCCTGAACGTAACCGCCGGTATCGGCGTGCTCGGTCAGGCATCGGTGATGATCCAGGAGATGTTCAAAGGCTCGGTGACACCGGCTTCCGCAGCCGGCTTCGTCGGTTTGCTGAGTTTGTTTAATATGGGGGGGCGGTTTTTTTGGTCGTCGGCTTCGGATTATCTCGGACGAAAAAACACCTACTTTATTTTCTTTGTGGTTGGTGCGGGCTTGTACGCCACCATCCCCAGTATGGGCATGGCCGGCAATATGGCCTTATTCGTGTTGCTGTATGCCTTGATCATGAGCATGTACGGCGGCGGTTTCTCGACGATTCCGGCTTATTTGGCGGATATTTTCGGCACCCGTTTCGTCGGCGGCATCCATGGCCGCTTGTTGACGGCCTGGTCCACCGCTGGGGTGTTGGGGCCGGTGTTGGTCAATTACATCCGCGAATATCAAATAGGGCAGGGCGTGGCGAAGGCTGATGCGTACAATGTAACCATGTACATCATGGCCGGATTACTGGTGGTGGGCTTTATCGCCAATCTATCGATTCGGCCTGTTCACGAGAAACATCACATGAAACACGGCGACTTTGATGAGCTGGATGGCATTTATCCTGCCGACGAAGGGGAACATTAAGCAATGAAGGGGCAATCCATGAACAACTCCGAATCGAGTAAATCTTCCAGTCCCTGGCTGTTAGTCGTATTTTGGCTTTATGTGTTGGTTCCGTTGAGCTGGGGCGTGTGGTCCACGCTGAAAAAGGCTTTGGCCCTGTTCGGCTAAAGAGGCGTCGTTTCTGCCTATTTTTTGTTAAATTCATAGGCTCCCACATCCTGCGGCCCCTGAGGCGAGCGCCTTTCGCTGCCGCGCGGATGCAGGTAGACAAATTCCGGATCTAGCTGAAAACCGTTGGCGGCTGTTCCGGGTGCGACGCCTTGGTCGATTGCCTGGGTGTCTGACTTCAGGCGGTAATCATAATTGGCCGGATCAATTAACACATCGGGCGCAGCCCTTAGGTCGTGGTTTTCTAGATTGGGACCGATCAGCTCGGTGGCTTCGCCTATCAACAGATTGTTGATTAACATCGCTGTCGCAATGCTGTGATTATTCAGAAACGAGCCGCCGGGGTGGTCGTTGACGAAAGTGTTATTTACCAGATACAGCTGCTGGTTGGGTTGAGTTTGATTGTGCTCGGCGGCAAACGCCAGCATCGCTGCGTTTTCGGTATTTGCGCCTTGATGAAACAGATTGCCGATCAGATAACCGGCGCCGCCGTCGGGCAAGTCCACCAAGTAGCTGGAGCCGTTACGCTCGTCTGTAATGCGATTGTAAAGAATATAGTTTTCCCTGGCCCGCGATTTGACGTTATGGCCGGTATTGGCATCGTGCACATAGGAATTTCGCAGGGTAAAACGCCGGATATTGCCGATGTAGATGTTATGGCCCAGTTTGCCGTAGCGGGGATAATCGACGGTATTGTCGTTAAACTCCGAATTTTCGATCAGGATGTCGCTGTCGGGATTGACGCCGGTCAATATGCCCATTTGATTATGATGAAAATGGCAGTTTTTCAGGGTCAGATTAGTCCCTTCGAAACGGATGCCGGCACCGTTTAGAGCCGGCGCGGTGGCGCCGGACAGTTCGATATTTTCGACGACGATGTCCTTGCCTTTTAATACCCAGATCGCTTTGTCTTCCGCTGCTTTGCCCAGTGCGTCCAGACGGGCGCCGTTGCCCAGTCCGCGTATGGTCAGCCGATGTTGCGGCCAACTGGCGACATCGCCTTGATATAGGCCGGCATCAATGCTGATTACATCGCCATCTCGCGCCAACCCGACTGCCGCGCTCGGTAGTTTCAACAAGCGTTGTGGACCCACCTGCCAGTCTGTGGCTTGTACCGATAAGGTCAAAGTTAAGCTAAAAACCATAGTCAAACAGGGCAATAAATATAAACGATGCATGCGGGCTCCTGGTACATCAGTTGGTAAAAGCAGCGATACAACTTGGTGCATCCCGGAGGCTCAGGGGAGCACTGGGCTAAATTTGTAATATTTAAAGAAAAACTCGCCCCGGATAAGAGTATTATCGTGCTATCGGGCATATTTGCCAGATCTACGACTTGATTAAAAGAACAGTTAGATTCTACCGGAGGATATATGGCTTCACTTGATATGCAAGGGGCTTACGATTTGAGCAATGCCAAAATTAACGAACTTATCACGGAAAGCGCCGAGGGTAATTATGCCTTGGGCATCATCAACCAGAAGACCAATAAATTCGTGGTGAAATACGTCGGCCGTTCGGAAACCGATCTAAATGCCCGGCTAAAGCAACACGTCGGCCGGTATCCCAAGTTTAAGTTCAGCTACGCGGAATCGCCTAAGGCTGCATTTGAGAAAGTCTGTCGCAATTACCACGATTTCGGCGGCTCCAAGAAACTGATCAATCACGTCCATCCGGTGCGTCCGGCCGATGTCGACTGGAAGTGTCCTTGTTGCGATATTTTCGATTGATACCTTGAGTGTACGTATTTCCTAATACGTCGAGGCGTGGTTAAAAAAGGCGAAACAGGCTTTCAAGCCATTAGTGGATTCCGGCGATAGGAACTCGCTGAACTTGACCCCATAGTGGTGCTCGCCATCGATGTTTTTATGCCAGACGATTTTACAATCCAGTTCTAGCGGTAATTGAGCTTCGTATTGCTCGATATTGTCGGAGGGAATGCGCAGCTGGATGCAGATAGAACTGTTGACTTGGCAGGGGAGCGGTAAAGGCAGGCGCAGGCAGGCGCCGGTCATGCTGAAGTCGGCGGTGACGCCGTCCAGTACGTAGTCATCTATTTCGATATGGGCTAGCAGATAGTGGCTGGAGCGCGGAAACTTGCGATTCTCGTTGGCAGCGGGCGTGGCTTTCCATTGCGCATTGAAGCTGAAATGCTCCAGCATGGTCCGCATTTTTTCGGTAACCACATATAAATCGTCGCTGATGGTACGGGTGATATGTACCTTCGATTCGTTCTGGCCCAGCGCTTCGAATAGCGCTTCCACGCGGGTCTGCAATTGCGTGACGTTATCCAGTTGACATTGGGTGGCCTGGGAAATTTGTTGTGCGGTGCCCGCGTTTTCTTCTATCTGCCCGACTATTTCGTTAATTACGACGCTGGTGATCTCGGCTTTTTCCATGCCTTGTTTCGTGGTTTGGATGATGGAGCCCATCGCATAGGTGTTTTCTTCGATAATTTTGGTTAACTCTGAAATAATGTTGGCGATTTCCGCCGTCGCGCCGGACGCGTTTTGCGCCAGTTTCCGCACCTCGTCAGCCACCACGGCAAAGCCTCTGCCGTATTCACCGGCCCTGGCCGCTTCGATGGCGGCGTTTAAAGCCAATAAATTAGTTTGTTCGGTGATATTGCGAATGGTGGTGGTTATATCCTGAATCTGCCGGTTGGCTTGCCGTAAGGCTTGGGTTTTGGCTTCCGCGCTCTCAACTTCTTTGACCACTCTGCGCATTTCATCGAGATTCTCGTTAACGGCGACGATGCCCTTCTGCGCGGAATTCTGCGTTTGCAGGGTGCGCTCTCGGATGGTGCCGGAATAACGTTCGACTTCCTCGGTGGTGTTGCGTAGCTGTTCGGTAGCCAGCTTGACTTCCGAAGACCGGGCCTGCTCGGAACGATTGGCGTTGGAAATACCGCCGGAAATGTTGGATATCTGATACGAGGATTGGCCGATTTGCTTACTGACCACGTTGATCTCGCGCATATGGCTGGCAAGTTCCCGCCCCATCAGTTTCATTATCGCCAGTAAGCTGTTGGTGTCGTCCTTAGCGGTGACTACGTCGACATCCAACTGACCCCGGGCGATGCTGCCGGCAATTTTCGAGGCATAGCTGGGTTCTCCGCCCAACACGCTGAAGAGTTTTCGGGTTAACCACAGGTTGGCAAACACGATTAGCAACAAAGCCAAGCCTGCCACCGTGGCGCTGACGGTAAACATTTGGACTTGCATAGTATTTTGTTGTTCGGAGGCTGCTCTGACCTGTTGTTCCAACTTGCCGGCAAGTTGATTGAGTGTCGTTGCCAGGGTTTCCGAGGCTGCATCGAAACCGTCTTGCGGCGCTTTCATGATCAGATTGCCGGCGTCGCGGCCCTGGTGAAAATAGGCATTCGCCATGCGTTCGCCGGTGGCATAAAGGGTGTCTACCGACTTATCGGCTTCGCGAATCTCTGTCTTTAATTCCGGCGTGATCGCTAATAAGCTGGCTAGTTCGTTATGGGCGGCGTTTTTTTCCGTCAGCGCTTCGCTGTAATCGTCTTCGCCGACTGCCGACGCATCGGTGAGGAATTGTTGAATTTGCACCACATGATAACGAACGTTTTTAAAAGCTAGGGACGCGTTCAGCAAACGCTGTTTCTCGGCCTCCGCCGATTGCAGTTCACCGTGACTGATCCATACGAAGGCGTTGCCGATAATCAGCAGCAGCGCTACTGCGCTTGTCAGTAAAGTCAATAGCTTACGCAAAGAGAATTCCTGGGGGCGTAATTGATTGCCATTGGTTTGCAGCATAACGGTGTCCATTTTCAAAAAGCGTCAATTTGGTGGTCGTACAAGTTTAGCTTGATATTGGGCAGGCATGGTTATTTCAGGGAATAGCCGGATTATCGACAGAGCTGGAACGTATTCGCCTGCGTACACCACCGTCTGATTTGGCGAACGCCATTCGAATACATGTTTTGCTACCCGGGACTAAGGGACGGCTGTAATTTGTCCGCGAATAATATAACTAGCTACCTTGGGGGATTTTTATAATAATCCCATTTACAGAAGCGAACCGGCCGTTGTTAAGGCCGGTCGTATGTCTGTCGATGAAAATAATAACAGGAGGTACACCATGCTAGCCAAAATAGCAGTAGTCGATTACATGTCGACCAAACTTGTTACCGTTACCCCCGATACCGAGATTTCGCATGCGGTTAAGATCTTGCTGGATCACAAAGTGACCAGTGTGCCGGTCGTGGATGAACTCGGAAAACTGGTAGGGATTTTTTCGGAAAAGGATGGTATGAAGGTGTTCGTGGAATCCGCTTACAACCAGAGTATGCTCGGAAAAGTCGGAGAGTTTATGACCAAGGATCCGCAAGTGGTCAATGCCGACGCCAGTCTGGTGGACGTAGCCACTAAATTTCAGGAAACGCCGACCAGAAGTTTTCCGGTTTTTCAAAACGGCGAGTTTGTCGGTATGATCAGCCGGATCGACGTATTAAGGGCTTTGTTGGCCATTCGCTAGTTTTCCACGCTTTTAAACCCAGACGCCATTTTGCCCGATGCGCTGTCTGGGTGGCATATCCGGCTTTATTGCTTTACGCCGGCTGACACATAAGTGCCCATGATACTGTCGCTGCAAGTTGCCGTAATCCTTCCGCCGTTAGCCGCTACGGTGCCGGTGCAACTGCCTTTCGATATCCAACCGTTTTGATACTGCGCGGTATAGCTGTAGGTCAGCGTTTGGGCAAGCAGATTGCCGTTACCTTGTAATTCGTAGCCTACGCCTTGCGGTAACATCCCCCAGCCATTGAATTGAAAGCTGTCGTTTTGCTGTTCGATATGCGTGCCGCCGGCGCTCGGTAGGGCCGGATTATACCAATCGCCGCTGATATCGATTACCGGAGCTTGCGTTGCGGCGACTGGTTTTTCCTTGTCTATGGGCGG
>CAZGUM010000119.1:9997-12688 GCA_964529085.1 uncultured Methylomonas sp.
CCAGTCAATTTATCCCAATTGCTTATAATCGCCACGCAGATCGAGCCTATTACGCCAATGACCGCGGCAATGATGGTGGGATTGTGATTGGATTCGGCCATGATGTCCTCTATGCCTAAACAAAAAGCTGGATAAGGCCCTGGTCGGTCCTCGCTATGAATTTAGCGCAGTTGCTGGTTATTCGGCAACGTAAAAGATCTCTGGTTTGTTGATTACTATCGACAACTGTCGGCGATAAGATCCGGTCGAGTCAGCTTATGTAATGGAATAACGCTGATGTTCGGCAGTTAAGTGTTGAAGGGGGCGCGGGAAGGGGGGATGTGACGGGAAGTATTTTGGAGCTTAAATGCGGCGATATAGACGTCCGCATTTAAGCCGAAGCGTAATTAAAAACTACTTATCGCATTTATGCGCGGAACCGCAGCAATCGGCCATCGCGCCGCCGTGCTTTTTACAATGATCCGCACTGCAATCATGCGCGGCACCGCCTTGGTGATGGGCGCAATGGTGGCTGCTGCAATTGGCGGCAGCGGCGGCTTCGTGATGCGCACAATGCTCGGTGCCGCATTGGTGGGCGCTGGCATTGGCATCTTGCGCGCAATGTTGGGCGCAGACTTTATCCTTAGCACCTGGGTGATCGGCGCAATGTTTTGCGCAATCGTGCTCGGCCGCAGCTTTATCGGCGCAGTGTTTCAGACAAGCTTTGCCTTTTTTACCTTTGTGTTTGGCACAATGCTCGACGCAGTTATGCGCTGCGGCATCGGCTTTATGTTTAGCGCAATGTTCCGGCGCCATGGCGGGTGCCGCTGGCTCGGACTTGGCGGGCGCGGCGGTTTCAGCCGGTGCGGCGGTCGCTGGCGCCACTACCGCAGGCTCAGCAGTTGCTTCGACCGGTTTTGCCGATTCGCAGCCCGTCAGGGTCAGCAAAGTTGGCAAGGTTAAGGCGATTAGCAAATGTTGAATTTTCATATGAATTTCTCGTTTGGTGATTAAGGTGGGGCAATTGTAGGGGGATGACGCGTGTTAGGCAAATATAATTGTGTTATTTAACACAGTTTAATTAGTCGGTAAGGGAATAGGTTTTACCGTTGTTGATTCAATTGTGGCTGTGGCCGGACTGCTTGCCGGAATCCACGGGTTGACGACGTATTACTTTTCCTGACAACGTAAAGTAAATGTCACTGGTCCATCGTTGATTAATGCCACTTTCATGTCGGCCCCGAATTCGCCGAACTGGCTGGATGGGTAAGCCTCAAGCGCGCGTTTTTGCAGATAAGCGAATAACTCGCGGCCCATTTCCGGCGGTGCCGCTGCAGCAAAGCTGGGCCGGTTGCCGGTCTCGGTGTTGGCCGCCAACGTAAATTGCGGCACCAGTAGTAGCCCGCCCTGAATATCGCGCAAGCTGAAATTCATTTTGTCGTCGGTATCCGCAAAAATTCGGTAATTCAGAATCCGCTCCAGCAAACGGTCGGCTTGTTTAGCCGTATCGGCTTTTTCGACCGCCACCAAAGCCATAATGCCGGTACCGATCACGCCGATGTCGCTGCCGTTTACCGAGACTTTGGCTTGGGTGACGCGCTGGATGATGCTGATCATGAGTTTTCCTGCAAATAATTGAGATAGTCGCCTTCGTGGATGCGCGTTAGTCCGTCCGCCGGCCGGTTGTATAGATAGACCCAGGCGGAAACGGTTTGCCCGTCCGGCAAACTTATCGGCAGTTCGCGGCGAACGTATTCATGCGGCTGCGGAAAATGCGCGGCGCATTCTTCGTAATTATCTAGTGCCGAAAACGTTCGTTCGGGATTTTGCATCACGTACAGTTCGCCTTTGATCAGCCCCATTCCGCCGGCGATAGCGCCCGGATAGGCATCGATTTCGTATAGTTCTCCGTGCATAAAGCCGTCGCCGAGGTAATCGCAAGCATCAAGGAATGGGTGTCGGATTTTATCGTGGAGGTCTCGGCGTAGCGTGCCGTAAACAAACAGGTATTGCGTTTGCTTCATGAATAAATACGGTCAACCAAGTCCTTGAACCAGCGTGGGCGAAAGGTCACGATATAAAGCAGGGTCAGACCCATCAGCGGAACCGGGCCGATTTCGACAATGGTCAACAATAGTATGATGACAAACCATTTGAGCCTGGCGAATGCAGCTTGCTTGCTCATCTCAATTCAATAGCGAATTGCGGTAATGTAATAACGCGTTTCTTGCTCGGCATGGCGAATGGCGACTTCGTCATCCAGCGACTTTTTTAATAATGCTTTGGCGAGCGGCGAATCCAAGCTGATCAAACCGCCCGTGGTATCGATTTCGTCGGCACCGACTATGCGATAAGTGATTTCCTCGCCGTCCATGGTTTCCAGCGTCACCCAGGCGCCGAAAAACACCTGATCACGGTTGCTTGGCTTTTCGGAAACCACGGTCAGTGCTGGCAGGCGCTTTTGCAGATAATGAATGCGCCGGTCAATTTCCCGCAATTCTTTCTTCCGGTATATGTACTCGGCGTTCTCAGAGCGATCGCCTTCCGCCGCTGCCGCTGACAAGGCTATGGTGACATCCTTGCGCCGTTCCCAAAGCTGTTTCAGCTCGGTTTCCAGGGTGCGGTAGCCTTCGGCGGTGATGTACGGCGAAGATTTAGGGCGGGGCGGTCGCCAGCGTGACATGTTTTTTCGGGGAAAAGGTTATATGATGT
>CAZGUM010000120.1:0-10909 GCA_964529085.1 uncultured Methylomonas sp.
CAAAAATACCAAACGTACCAGTAAATACAGGTTGACCCAGTAAATTAGTCGCAAAAAAAGAAGCAACATTGCTTGTAGGCGCCCAAACGCTAGCGGAACTAGCGGTTGAAACAGCAAACAGGCAAATCGCAGCCCAGTGTTTTAAAGATAAAATCATCTTCATTGATTTTCCCCATTTATTTAACGTTAACAAACGGTCATCCATTTGACCACCTTACTTTGTAGCCGAAATTGTTCCTCAATATCGGCTACGAAGGGGGGTTGGTATACAAACCATACCAGCCCGCTCGTTATCATACAAATACCATGCCATAATAAAAACTATTTATTATCAATTACATAGAAATATAGCCTTTGGAAATCGTAAATTTAACCGACACTTACTACGCTGTTTTTTACACTTGGATGACAAACGGCACTATTTCAGGGCGTTTTCACAATCGGCAGCCGGTAAATTTACATACGAAGGCTTAGGCGAAACTATCGCACCGGCCATAAATCGAATAAACAGCTCCTCTCGAGTTTTAGTGCGCTGCCGGATTTCGGCCTTGATGCCGCGCTCAGCCAACTGAGTTTTAAACAACATTGCTCGCTGCTTATCGTTGAAAACACCCAACGATATCGCGCCTTTCATCTCACCATCAATCACAGTCCAAATATCGGTAAAACCTTTAGCTTGCAACATCAGTTTATTGATACGTGTTTGCTCGCTGTCTTTTGCCGCAGGGTAATAAACCTGAAAATCACTAGCTGTTACCGAGCTTTTATAAATCGGCTTGAACAGCTTTAAATGCTCGGTGCTGGCCCAACGCTGCAATTCCGCCGGATCGTTAAATGGACCGGCTTCGTAGCATTTATCGGGAGGCGGCGCATGCCGAACGGCGGCGCTCGGCTGGACTATTCGTTTAGCATTTGCAACTAAATACTGATCACGGGGCGAATCTAATCGTTGCGAAATGTCGGTAATCAGCTTGGTTTGCCATTCGATTACGGATCTATCTAGGTGTCGAGAAATTTCCGTTCCGCGCCTTGCCGTTTCCCTTTCGCTCACCAGCAATAAACCGGGTACGCCAGTTTGCGGTTCTTGAGGCGGCGTGAACGCACCATTATGGAGCTCCCAGAAAAAAAACCATATATTCAACAAACAAACAAGAAAAAACAGCGCTTTCATACGGCGGTTTGTTTTTGGCTATAGCAAAGCAAACCTTTGAAGACCAGATTGTGGTCAATGATAGAAGGAACGGACAATTGTTCGGCAACGGTCTCCGCATCACCTCCACTTAAAATCAGACGGTAGGCGCGCGGCTGCCGCTGTAACGCGGCTTCCACTAAGCCTACAGCCGCCAACAGACTACCATTGTTGATCGCCGGTTCAGTGGCGCAAGCAAGTCTGGTATCGGGCCTGGTATCGCTAAATGGCAAAGCAGCGGTATTTTGGGTAAGCGCCTTTTTCATTAACACCAATCCCGGACTAATCAATCCACCCCGATGCAGCCCATCGGCGTCGATAAAATCGACGGTAATAGCAGTACCGCAATCGACAATACAATAATCACCGGCGTACTCACAGTGGGTTGCCAGCAAGGCCAGCCAACGGTCCACGCCCAATTTTTCAGGTTGACTGTAAGCGTTTCTCACCCCAAACGCCGCAACCGAAGCTCTGGGACTAATTACATCGATGCGCGGCCAAAGACTCCGAGCCAACTCGATGAGTAGCAAGGCCATCTTTGGTTCCGCTACCGAAGCTATCGCCATTTGTCGGGGAACGTCGAGATCGCGCCAAAGTTGCCGCAAATGATCGAGAAAACCAAATTGCCGATAATCCATGAAAACTGTGGGCCGAATTGCACTTGCATATGCCAGAGCCCACTTCAGACGCGAATTACCAATATCGATCAATAAAATCATGATTGTCTAAAGCTTACTTCGCCGGACGCAAACGCACGATTTTGGCCGCCTTCCTGTTTTAACAACAGCAGTCCCTGCTCATCGATCCCGCTCACCACGCCGCTATACACCTGTTCGGCCATGAAAATATTCACTTGCTTACCTTGCATGCAATCGTAACGTCGCCATTCCTCGATATAATGCGCCAACGGACGCACTTCGTAGTCGGCAAGTATTGGTAGCAGCTGATTTAAAAGCTCGGCAATCAAGCGGTTGCGTTTTCCGTGAGCGAATTCGGCCAGGATACTGTGTAAATCGACCCAGTCCTGCTCTATGCTTTCCGCTTGTTGCTCCGGCAGATACACGTTTAAGCCCAAACCCATCACTGCATGGCACGGTCCACTGCTCTCCCCGGAAACTTCGATTAAAATGCCGGCCAATTTACGTTGCCGCCAATAAATATCGTTCGGCCATTTCAGGCCGACATCGGCAACCCCTAAACCTCGCAAAACGCGCACTACCGCCACACCCACAGCCAAACTCAGGCCGGCTATTGCTGCCGGTCCGCCTTGAAAGCGCCATAAAACGGATAAATAGATATTGTGTCCAAACGGCGAAACCCACTGTCGCCCGCGCCGCCCCTTGCCGGCAGTTTGCTGCTCGGCCAGACACACCAGACCGCTATCGCCCCCCAATCGTGCCGACTCAAGCAAGTGCGCGTTGGTTGAATGAATTTGGTCGTGAATTTCCAGTTGTCCAAGCAGTTGCCGGGCACGTGCATCAAGATGTTGCTCAATCTGCTGGAGATTTAGTAGCTGCAAGGGACGTTGCAAACGATACCCCTTACCAGACACTGCCAGCAACTCGACACCCAATTCGGATAAGGCGCTTAGTTGTTTCCAAACGGCGGAACGGCTAATGCCAAGTAACTGGGCCAACTCGGTCCCCGAATGGAATCGGCCGTCGGCCAGAGCCTGTAAAAGCATTTTGAGTTTTGGAGAGATCAAGGCATCAGCCTGCCGTAAATGCCACCGACCAGCCTGTAAATATGCAAACCGTTAACCAACTTCGTTTTTGTCCCGCAATTGTTGCAACTGCTTTTTGATGACATGTTTGATCAATAACTCTCTATCGTCATCAGTCAAATTGACATATTCAACACAAATAGCAAACGGTCGTTCCGGGTTGTCATCCGAAATATCCTTGCATTGCACCACTCGGGCGTAGGCAACGATCACAGCCATGCACGACGTCAACAGCATACGTAATTCCAAGAGTTCGCCGACAGCTATGGCTATATCGTTGCTAAAAGCCAGGCCGGTAGCGCTAAGACTCACCTCTCGAGTGTCATGTTCGGAGAATTGTTCGTTTTGCGCACTCAGCGCTTGGGCAATCAGATTGATCTTGGTGTCGATGATTTTCAAATATTCGAACATTTCCGGATCGCGGCGCTCCAAGCGCGGCGACAGCATCCGCGACTCTTGAGTCAACACGTCGAGGGCCGCCGTCAACGAGCAATTCCCGAGCACGTCGTTGGAAACATGGCTCAAGGCGTTTACATTTTTTTTATCGATGACTTTATGCAGCAGATTTATCGTGTCGTTGACCCGGAAATAGCGCCTTTTTTCTTCAATTTCATCCGCCATGGTACGTTCTTCCTCAGTACATTTGGTGAGTTATATATTCCAAGCCAAGAATTTTAGCTTAATAAGTGCCCCTGACAGGGCAATCCTGCGATTTTAATCCGGAACAATCACATCGTAACCGCGCATCAAGTGTTTAATTTCCCGGCGCGGCAAAATGCTGACCGGCAAAATCAAATTGTCAGTATCCAGCCCAGCGGCATGTAAAGACTCTTGTTCCACATACAAATCATTGACGTCGTAAATCTGTAAAGCCTTAAAAATGGCCAAGGTATCTTTCAGCGCCATTCCATCCGCACCTTGATGTGTTTTCAATTGCAATACGGCTTCGTCCGCAAACAGCAAAGCCACCTGCTGATCGAAGGCTGCCGCCGTCAAAATCACATCCAGGGTTTCCTGTAGATGACTGCCGCAGTGCGGCGGCCGACGCATGATAAACAGATAGCGTTTCATACTTTCTCAACCGAATACAATGCAACGATCAGCCAGCAAAGTCGCCTCCAACCATTGACCTAGCCCCGCTATGCGAAACCCCGGCGCCAAATCGTCGTCCCGCTTCCCTTGCCTTACGGCTTCGTCGCGACACAACAAGCCTCGGCGCTGAGCTGCGGAGATACACACCACCAAATCCAATCCATACCGCTCCGCAAGTTGCGACCAGTTTTGCCCAAACTGCAATTCATCCTCAGGTGGGGTTGCATAGCGAAAAGCATGATAGATGCCTTCCTTATAAAAAAACACGCGCAATACTTGGTGATCCGCCAGCAATGCAGCCTCGATAAACCGGTAGGCGTTGTAGCCGGCGTTGCTGGCGTAAGGACTGGCATTAACTTGTACGGCGTACTTCATCGCGCTGTAAAATAATCAATAAACTAAGCATTCGCCGCATTTTAATACGAGCCTGCCCGACGTGCCCGTTTTTGCTGCAAATCGCGTTGCAATTGAACCAACTTTACAGCTTCCGGTCTCAGCCCCCATGAAACTTAAGCCCCTCATTTTTAGCCTAGGCCTAATCCTGTACTCCACACAGCCAAGTGCGGTGGACATCGAAAAAATCCAGCTGCCCGACATGGGCGATTCCGCCGGCGCATTAATTTCGCCGCTCCAGGAAAAGGAATTCGGCGAGGCGTTTTTTCGAAACTTGCACCAACAAGCCGAGATCAATCAGGATGTGGAAATTCAGCAATATATTCAAACCATAGGCCGGCAATTAGCCGCCCACAGCGATACACCATCCAATCCTTTTCATTTTTTCGTGGTGATGGATCCCAACATTAACGCCTTCGCCGGCCCCGGCGGTTATATCGGCGTCAACTCTGGCCTGATTCTATTGACGGAAGCGGAAAGTGAATTGGCTTCCGTTATGGCTCACGAGATTGCGCACGTTACCCAACGACACCTCTATCGATCGATTGAAAAAGCCAGCAAAATGTCCATTCCTACCGTCGCCGCGACGCTGGCGGCCATTTTGATCGGCACCCAATCGCCGAACATGGGTCAAGCGGCATTGATGGCGATACAAGCCGGCAATATTCAGTTTCAGATCGATTTTACTCGCGACCACGAAAAGGAAGCCGACCGTGTGGGTATGCAAACCTTGGCCGGCGCCAATTACGATCCGCGCAGCATGCCGACTTTTTTCGAACGTCTACAGCAATCCACGCGTTATTACGGCAAGGGCGTACCGGAATTTTTAAGGACTCACCCGGTTTCTGAAAACCGTGTCGCCGATACCCGAGGTCGAGCCGAAATCTATCCTTATCGGCAATATCCGGACTCTTTGGCCTATTTGTTGACCAAGGCCAAACTCACCGTGATATCAGCTGAAGACAAACGCACGCCAATGCAACATTTCACAACGCTGGAAATGCAAGGTACTCCGGAACAACGAGCCGTAGCCAGATACGGTATGGGCTTGGTGCAATTGGAAACCCAGCAATACCCTGCGGCTAGCGAAATCTTTCAAAAACTGACGGAGCAATATCCCGAGCAACCGCAATATATTGCCGCGTTAGCGCGAACCGCCATGGAAGCCCACGAATACGAGAAAGCAGGTAAATTATACGAAAAGGCTATTGCCAGTTTTCCTAGCAACGATGCCGTCAAAATCGAATACACCCGCAGTTTGATAAAAACCGCTCAGCCACAGCACGCCAAGCAAGTGTTGCAAAGCTTATCCGACAGTCAAAAAGAACAACCTTTTTATTATGAGCTGCTGGCGCAGATCTTCGCCGATCTCAAACAACCCGGCGAATCGCACCGTTATATGGCCGAATACTATTACGCCAGTGGCGAAACAGAAGCGGCAATCATGCAAATCAGACTGGCCAAACAAGAAACCAACCTGAGTTTTCAACTCCAGGCAATTCTTAACGAACGCTTAAATTTCTATTTAAGCGAAGAAGAAGCGCGCCGAGTGGAACGCTAATTTTAAACATTAGACAACTCTGATTGTTGCTAAGCTTTTGTTTAAAAAAATTATTTTCGAGCCGAAACCATTTCTCAAAAAAAATTGGCTTTTTTTGTTGGACACCCGGTTTTTTTTAAAATAAACTTCGCCCACCTTTTACGGAGTGCATTCAACCTTAACCGGTTGCATCTTTGAGGGGGAGGGAAGCGGCCTGTGAAAAAGGCTGATAATAATAACAATAAAACAGTAACTGCTTGACTAAACTGCCCTAGGCAGGCGTCCAACATAACAACAATAATAATTACAACAAACAGGACGGGCCCGCGCATAGCGGGCTTTTTATTGCCTGCCGTTTTATCTCGGCCTACTCTTAGACAGCCGCCCGATTGGCCTAAGCCAGCCATTTATCTTATAATCCAGCCTTCTTCGCTCGATACTGTTACAGTCTGTCGGGCAAAGCTCCCCCGCAAACTCAGATCAAGGTTTAATCATGGCACGCGTTACCGTTGAAGATTGTTTAGAAAATGTGGAAAACCGTTTCAAATTGGTGTTACTCGCCAGCAAGCGAGCACGGCAACTGGAAAAAGGCGCCGATGAATTCATACCGCGCGGCAAAGACAAAGATACCGTACTAGCGTTGCGCGAAATAGCCGCGGGCTTTGTCAACGAAGAAAACATCGACCGTTTGCATCGCACCGGATACGTTTCGGAAACCCATCTGGAAATCTAAGCCACATGCCCGAGATAGCTGTCAAACCAGCTCCTTCGCTACCTGCTATCGAGCATCCTGAAGAAAAACTTCTTCACCAGCTCTGCGAAGTCCTGCGCAGCTATCTCGACCAAGAACAAATCAACGATGTCGTCCGCGCCTATCATTTCGGCGCGGCCGCACATTCCGGGCAGTTCCGCAGAAGCGGCGAAGCCTATATCTGTCATCCGGTATCCGTGGCGATTACGTTGGCCAGCATGCACATGGACCACCATGGCATCATGGCTGCGATATTGCACGACGTAATCGAAGACACACCTATCAGCAAGGAGCAACTGGGCGAACAGTTCGGTTCGGAAGTTGCGGAACTGGTCGACGGCGTCACCAAACTTTCGAAAATCGACAGCCGCTCCCGCGCCGAAGCACAGGCGGAAAACGTCAGAAAAATGTTTCTGGCGATGGCGCAAGACCTGCGAGTAATTGTCGTGAAACTCGCCGACCGTTTGCACAATATGCAAACCATGGGCAACATGCCGGTCGACAAAAAACGCCGCATCGCCAAGGAAACGCTGGAAATTTACGCCCCGATCGCCAATCGGCTGGGCATGAACGACGTGCGGCATCAACTGGAATCGCTGGGTTTCAAAGCGCTCTACCCCAACCGTTTCACGGCCATCAACAATGCCGTGAAAAAGTCGCGCGGTAACCGCAAGGAAATTATCGACACCATCCAGAATGCAATCCAAAACCGGCTAAAAGAGGCCGGCTTGGATGGGGCCGTCGCCGGCCGCGAAAAAAACATCGCCAGCATTTATCAAAAAATGCTCAGCAAACGCATTTCCTTTACCGATGTTTTCGATGTCTACGCCTTCCGGATTTATTGCCAACAAGTCGACGACTGTTATCGGGCTTTAGGCTGCGTACATAATTTATATAAGCCGGTACCCGGCCGCTTCAAGGACTACATCGCACTACCCAAAGCCAACGGCTATCAGTCGCTACATACAATCTTGATAGGCCCTTACGGCGTGCCTATCGAAATTCAGATTCGCACCCACGAAATGCATCGTCTGTCTGAATCGGGGATTGCTGCACACTGGCTATATAAATCCGACAACGATAAAAGCGAAACCATTCAGGCCCGCGCCAACGAATGGCTGCGCGATTTATTGGAGATCCAAAAATCCGCGGGCGATTCGCTGGAATTCATCGATAACTTAAAAGTCGATCTTTTCCCGCAAGAAGTTTTCGTGTTTACCCCCAAGGGCAAGATCATCAAACTGCCGCGCGGCGCGACAATCGTAGACTTTGCCTACTTGGTGCATACCGATGTCGGCAACGCCTGTATTTCCGCGCGCATCGACAAGAAACTGGTGCCGCTGCAAACCAAGCTGGAAAACGGCATGACGGTGGAAGTAATCACCGCCACCTGGGCCAGACCGAATCCATTGTGGTTGAACTATGTCACCACAGCCAAGGCCCGCAGCTGCATCCGTGCCTACCTAAAAAACTTCAACCAACAAGAAGCGATCAATCTTGGCCGCCGCTTGCTGGAAAAAGAATTGCAGAGTCTGAACATTCAGCTGGAAAATGTCGATAACACCCGCATCATCCAGGTGTTGCAGGTCTTGAAAAAACACTCGATGAACGAATTGCTGGAAGACATTGGTCTGGGCAATCGCATGCCCTTCCTGGTGGCCAAACGCATTAGCCAAACAGACGTCAACGCAGCCGTCAAACTCGACGACAACGAATCCACGCATAAAACCCCTTTAATCATCAAAGGCACCGAGGGCATCGTCGTCAGCTTGGCCAAATGCTGCCGGCCGATTCCGGGCGACTCGATTATCGGCTTCTTCAATCCCGGCAAAGGTATCGTCGTCCATCATCACGAATGCCGTAACAGCAACGAAGTCAGAAAAAAACAGACTACCTGGCTGGATGTGGAATGGAGCCCGGAAGCCAGCGGCGAATTCCCCGCCGAAATTCGCATCGAATTGTTAAATCAACGCGGCTCGCTGGCCACCATCGCCTCTACCATCTCCAGCATGGATTCCAATATCGAAAATATTACCGTGGTCAGCCAGGATGATCGCGTCTCGGTGGATTTGCTGACCTTAGCCGTGAAGGATCGCGTGCATCTGGCCACTATCATCCGCAAACTGAAAAAACTCTCCATCGTTTTAAAAATTACTCGCATCAAGGCATAGCATGAACAAGGAATTTATCTCGACACCTCTTGCACCGCAAGCCATCGGCACCTATTCGCAAGCCATCAAAGTCGGCGAGACTGTTTATTTATCCGGACAAATCCCGCTTGACCCGGAAACCATGCAAGTCGTGGACGGTGACATCGCTGTGCACATTCGCCGCGTATTCGATAACCTGAAAGCAGTCGCCGAGGCCGCCGGCGGCGACTTCAACGACATCGTCAAACTTAATGTATTTCTGACCGATTTAACCAACTTTCCTATCGTCAACGAAATCATGGCCGAATATTTCAGCCAGCCCTACCCCGCGCGCGCCGCGATTGGCGTTGCGGCACTACCCAAAGGCGTTGGCGTGGAAATGGACGGCGTGATGGTATTGCGCAACGAATACTACTGATCCAGTCCGAGGGGCGTTTTAACTCGCCTCATTTGAGTATTCATGAATCATCCGGAACCGCATAAACAGCCTGTCAACACGCTGACAGGCATCGGTTCACAATCCGCCGCCCGCCTGGAAAAACTGGGCATCCATACCCTGCAAGACCTATTATTCCACCTGCCTTTGCGTTACCAGGATCGCAGCCGCATCGTGCCCATATCCCACTTATTACCGGGCATGACCACGTTGGTCTGCGGCACGGTGGAATTCACCGACAGCATCCAGCGCGGTCGCCCCAGCGTGATTTGCCGCATCGCCGACGACAGCGGTAGTTTGTCGATCCGTTTTTTTCACTTCACCGTCCAACAAAGCCAACAACTTAAACCCGGCACCCTACTCGGCTGTTTCGGCGAAATTCGTTACGGCTACAACGGCCTGGAGATGGTGCATCCGGAATACAAAATCGTTTCTGCCGCCGAGCAACTACTGGAAACTACACTGACGCCGGTTTACCCGCTGACCGAAGGCATTTCCCAATCTACGCTCCGTAAAGCTATCAAACAGGCGTTAACGCTATGTTTAGCAAGCGACAGCGCGATCACGGATTGGCTGCCCAACAATTTGTTGGCGGCGCATGACTACCCTTCCCTGAACGACGCGCTGCAGACCCTGCATAATCCGCCACCGCATTTGTCGGCGGAAATCATCAGCGGCGGCTCCCTACCCGCGTTAAAACGACTGGTGTTTGAAGAGTTTTTGGCCCATCATCTGGCGCTGCTGCAAGGCAAATTGGCTTATAAAAGCTGGCAGTCGCCGGTTTTCGAAATAAACACCTCTGCCAAACAGGCGTTCCTGCAAGGCTTGCCGTTTCAGTTGACCGGTGCGCAACAACGGGTTAGCGCCGAAATCGAAAGCGATTGCCGCCAAGCACAACCCATGCTGCGCCTCGTGCAAGGCGACGTGGGTTCCGGTAAGACCCTGGTGGCGGCTCTGGCAAGTTTGCTGGCGCTGAACTCGGGATATCAAGTCGCAATCATGGCGCCCACGGAATTATTGGCCGAACAGCATTTTCGTAACTTCAGCCTATGGTTCACCGAAACCGGCCACCAAGTGCTGTTTCTGACCGGCCAATTGAAAGGTAAAGCCCGGCAAGCCACTTTGGACGCCCTGACGAACGGCTCGGCCAATATCGTGATCGGCACGCACGCGCTATTTCAAGACAGCGTGCATTTTCATAAGCTGGGCTTGATCGTCATCGACGAACAGCATCGCTTCGGCGTCCATCAGCGCCTGGCCCTGCGCGAAAAAGGCCAGCATGGCGGACTAAGACCACATCAGTTGATCATGACCGCCACACCCATTCCACGCACACTGGCGATGCTGCAATATTCCGACCTGGACATTTCCATCATCGACGAGTTACCGCCGGGACGAAAACCCATCGCCACCAGTGTGATTTCCTCGAAACGCAGGGAAGAAGTAATCAGCCGTATCGAGCATTGGGTCGCACAGCAACGCCAAGCTTATTGGGTCTGCACCTTGATAGAGGAATCCGAAGTTCTGCAATGCGAAGCCGCCGAGAAAACCGCCGCTTATCTGCGCCAAACCCTGCCGAACGTGCGTGTCGGACTGGTGCATGGCCGGATGAAAGCCGCCGAAAAAGACGCGGTG
>CAZGUM010000120.1:11009-12621 GCA_964529085.1 uncultured Methylomonas sp.
CGTGCGTGTCGGACTGGTGCATGGCCGGATGAAAGCCGCCGAAAAAGACGCGGTGATGCAAGCCTTTAAAAATCGCGATTGTGATTTACTGGTCGCTACTACCGTAATCGAAGTAGGCGTGGACGTACCGAACGCCGGCCTGATGATCATCGAAAACCCGGAGCGTTTAGGCTTGTCGCAATTGCATCAATTACGCGGCCGGGTTGGCAGGGGCAATCAAGACAGCTATTGCCTGCTGTTATACCAGTCACCGCTCTCGCAAGCAGGCAAACAACGCTTGGCTATATTGAAAGAAAGCAATGACGGTTTCGTCATCGCCGAAAAAGATCTGGAGCTGCGCGGCCCCGGCGAAGTAATGGGCACCCGCCAGACCGGGCAGATTCAGTTCAAAATTGCCGATTTAAGCCGCGACAGCGACTTGCTGGAACTGATCCCGGCCGCCGCGCAATTAATCCATCGCCACCACCCAGACGCCATTCAACCGCTGATCCAACGCTGGATCGGCCATACCCGCCATTACGCCGAGGTTTAGCGCTTGCCCGACAAAAGTTTTTTATTCAGCCGCCCGCCAATCTGGAAAAGCCACGAACAGAGCAGCCAACGGCAATTACCGAACGATCTGCAATCCTGGCTCAATGAAACTGGTTCGTTGACCAAACGTCTGCGCGGCATACATGGCTACCGTTTCGGCGTAAAAGTGTTATTCCACCGCTGGAAGCCGGCTTTCATAGACGAATGCCGGCTACTGGGCTTGCCGCCGTGCCGCTATCAATTGATCCGCGAAGTGATGCTGCATGCCAATGGCATGCCTTTGGTGCTGGCCCGCACCATTCTGCCGGAGCCAACTATAGAAATTGCCCACCGCAATCTGTCCCACCTCGGAACCCGGCCATTGGGCGAGGTGATTTTCGCCTATCTGGATTTGGAACGCCGCCAGCGGCAATTTAGTCGGGCCGACAGCGGCATTTGGTCGTTAGGTCTTCAAACGGCGGTTGGTGTTGACGATGCTATTTGGGGGCGTCGAACGGTCTACGCGATCCATCGGCAACCGTTGCTGGTGGCGGAGTTTTTTTTACCTGCGGTGCTGGCGCCGGCAGTTGAGCAAACTCCGAAAACCATTGAGCCGTTTATTCAAAAATCTTGAATATCACTTCCGCTACCGAGGCCACTAAATCGCCATCCACGCTTTGTGCGCCATAGTTGTTTTGTTGCGGCCGAGAATAATCTTTCCGAAAAGCTTTTTTAAATTGTTCGGAACTGGCTTTTTCTTGTTTGGCAGCGATTTTTTGCTGATTCAAAATCTGGCCGCCGGCTTTTTTCCACTCCAACAGGTGACTAATTTGTCCACCATCCAGCCAGATGCCATGGCTTCTGCATTGGTCGATGATTACACCGCTACGATAACCATAGATCACCCGGTTCATTAAGACCTGACACACCGGGCATTTAAGATACTTCACCGTGGCATTTTGCGGATAACGGTCCTGGTTGATGTTGCTCAGCAGCTCTAAATTAACGGTAACGACCGGCGCTACCGCGCTATCCAGCAATGTTTCTATTTCACCGGGATCGAAAAACAAGCCGTAACAGTTGGCGCAACGCTCGATATGCA